>DAIDJG010000603.1 GCA_027451445.1 Singulisphaera sp. | reverse complement strand
CCCGCCTCACCGCGCTTCCAGGATTTGTCGTCGAAATCGGGGTCGGTCCAGGAATCCGCCGGTTTGGTGATCGAGTAGGCCCATGTAGACGCGGCTCGTTGGGAGTCCCCCGCACTCAAAAGGGGGATGCGCCGGTAGGCGAGTTGCTCGACCGCGGCGGGAGCGTCGGGCGACACGCCAAGGTCGGCCGGAAGGTCGTTCTCGGTGATGATCGCGATGCTGGGATCGAAGGGAAACTGTCCCGTCTCGAAGCCGAAAAGGCAAAGCCCGCCCGCGGCCACTGCATCAGCGGGGACGGATAGCCTCAACACCAGGGGCTTGCCCGCCGCGAGAGCATCCTTCGCTTCCTGAGGAAGCGGACCCTCGCCTTCAATCAACTCGCCGAAGCTGCCATGTTCGACCCTCGCCAGGTGCGAGAGCACCCCGCGCGCATCGGCTGGGTCGTCTTCGAGCATCTCGCGATCGACTTCCTTGCCGTTGAGAGAGACCGCGAGCGTCGAGGGCCATTTGCGTACGTCGGTTTGAGGGTTATCCTGCGCGTTCTGCCGGCTCGCCCAATCGACCCGCTCGCGGCCGGCCTTCGAGGCGATCTCCATCCTGAAGAAGTACGACTCGGGCTTGGCCTTCACGACCGATTCGGGAATCTTCAACCGATATTCGAAGAATCCCTTGCCCCGACCATACGCCTTGCCCGGAGGCGCGGCGGCCGGCGTCGACCAGCGCTGGCGGGCGAAGTCTTCGGGTGTGAACCGAATGAGCACCTCGTGTTCGTTCCTGCGCTGGACGCGCGGGAGCGGTTTCTCCGGCTTCACGACGATATTCACGTAGTTGCCCGCGATCCGCCGATTTTGATCGTCTCGAATGGTGATCATGAGCGCCCCGACGAACGGGCGGTCGGGGGCTTTGAAGACCACCGGCTCGAGCTCACGCACATCGTACTTCGTCCACTCCGCCGGCCTTGACTTCGGCATCGAGACGCTCAGCAGATCACCCCGATCATCGAAGCCCGCGACCCACCAACGGAACGCGATCGGCCCTTCGTGATCCGAGAAATGGCTCACGAAAACAGGTACCGTCACCGACTCTCCCGGCTTCGCCACGATGCAGGGTGGCGTGTCGTAGCCGACAAAGTCGGCCGCGTTCAGTTCGCTCGGGCGCATGTCGGGGAGGAACCAGTCGTAACCGAACTCCTTGGGCGTACGGTCGTAGTTCGCAAACCCGTTGTGCTCCCACTCGATGTCGGTCAGCTCCGTATAAACATATCCCTGGATTTTCGGCTGCCGGCGGAGCAAGGTGGTCAAGTCGCGGAAGGACCACGAGATATCGCGATCGCCGCTACCCGCCGACACACCGCCGTATTCGGAGTTGATCAGGGGGGCGGTCGTCTGCTTCTGTCCCGGGCAATAGTTGAATTCGCTGCCCGGCTTCGTCTGCGCAACGACGTCGGCGATGTGCTCCCTGGCCCCTTTATGGTTGTCGATATAGAAGTGCCAGCTATTGAGGTCGGTGTTGGTCACGTGATCGTAGTTGCACGGCGAGTTGTCCTCGACAAGCCGGGTCGGGTCGAGCGTGCGGATCGTGTCGACCATCTTGCTGACCCAGTTCTGCGTATCTCGGCTCGCTTTGTAGTCAGCCACGCTACCGAGGCCCCAGGTCTCGTTGAACGCGACCCACGCGATGATCGCGGGATGGTTCCGATCGCGCAGGACGACTTCACGCATCGTCTTCTCCCAGGCGCTCCGGGCCCGGGCATTTTGCTCCCAGGTGTTGGGCATATCTTCGAGGATCAGCATGCCGAGCTTGTCGGCCCAGTAGAGCCGTCGCGGCTCGTCGGGCTTGATGTGGATGCGCAGACCGTTCAGGCCCATCGTTTTTGCCAGCACGATATCGCGCTTCATGAACTCGTCATCGGGCGCCGTGTAGATCCCTTTGGGATTGAACGACTGGTCGAGCGCCGCACGCAAGTAAATGGGCTTCCCGTTCAGGAGGATTCGCTCGTAAGGCGCGTCTCCATACTTCCCCCGCGCGATCGTCCGCAGCCCGAAGTACGACGCCACGGTGTCGGTCTTGCCGTCGGGCGTTTGGAGCTCGATCGTGACGTCGTAGAGGTACGGATCTTCGGGCGACCAGTATCTCGGCAGTTTGACGGGTACGTCGAGCTTCGCGACATTCGCCTCCGGTGCGTCCGGCGCACAGCACTCGACAACATTCGCCCCCGACGCCTCGACCGTCGCCTGAGTCATCGTTACGGTTTCGTCGCCCGACTTGATCGTGACGGTCGAGTTTCCCCGCGGAAGTCCGTGGAGCCCGATCTCAAAGTGGGCCGCGGCGGGTTCGAGCGTCGTCTTGACCGTGAACCGGCCGATATGCGCTTTGGGCTTCGCTTCGAGCCAGACGGTCTGCCAGAGCCCCGACGTGTGCGTGTACCAGCCAACCTGCTTTCCCGTGGGTACGCTCGGGTCTGTCGGATCGAAAACGCGCACGGTCAGGATGTTCGGCTCTTCCTTCTTCAAAGCCTCCGTGATGTCGATCTCGAACGGGGAATATCCTCCTTCGTGAGCCCCGACGTGTGTGCCGTTGACCCACACGTCCGCCCGCCAATCGACCGCGCCGAAGCGAAGCCACACGTGATCCCCTTTGGGGAAGGAGTCGGGCACGCGGAACGAACGCCGATACCAGGCGACGCCTTTGTAGTCAGGCTTTTGGATCCCCGAGAGTTCACTCTCCCAGGGAAACGGCACCGTGATCGTCTGGTCGAACCCCGAAGCCGAGGCCGACGACCAGCCCCCCGCTTGACCCTCGTCCTTCGGGTCGAACCGGAATTGCCAGGGTCCATTCAGATTCAACCATTGCTGCCTGGCCGCGTCAGGCCGAGGATACTCCGGCTTCGGGATCGCGGATGCCTCGTCGGCAGCGCTCGCCGTCGCACTCGAGATCGCAATGGCGGCAAACGTGAGCAAAGTGCGTCGAAGCATCGGACGCCTCCTCGAAACGAACACGACCGAATTCCATGCGGCGACATGCGATGAGCCGCCAGGCTCCAGAGGACTTGAGGGTAAACCAGCGGAGCGCAAGTCGGTAGGGGGCACTCACTGAGCCGTCTCATTCGGGGTCGCGCAGCGCCGTTCGGCTCACGACCCAAATACGGTCCGAGTCAGTCAGTTTTCGGTCCACGGACGAGAGAGCCAAGAGTCGCACAGACGACTAAAGCCCACGAGACCTGTGGACGGACAGCAACGTTCTGCAAATAATCTCGGCCGACGGTCTTTTCAATAACACCGAGCATCGCCATGCCCTCCGCCGCGTTGACCCACTGGCACTCTGATCGAATGCCTCGATTGGGGCATTTTGACGCGCACTGCGTTGCGCTCTTCGCGCCTCCTCAAGCCGCACCCGCGACAACCGGGCCGGCTAGTGTCTCAGCCTCGCTACCCGTCGTGCCTCAACTCGCCTACGAGAGCCTACAAGGCTACGTCATGCTCGTTAGCGGGCACTTTCAAGGTTTCTGTCGGGATCTGTACACGGAATGCGGCCAGCTTTGCGCCGCGACAGCCACAGCCACAATGCAGACGACAATCCAGGCACAGTTTGCCGCAGGACTGGCACTCAACACTGGGAACCCGACTCTCGAGTGCATCCGGAAGGATTTCGAGCGGTTCGGTTTCTTCCTTGACCTCGGCGCGGCCGCGCCGGGGAACCCTCAACGGATCACTCATCTCGGACACTTGAACTTCTGGCGAAACCACGTGGCTCATCAAAAGGCAACTCCGCCACCGGTCGGTGTACCTTCCGTACTCACCCTCGCCGATGTTCAGGCATGGCGTGCCTCATGCAATGGACTTGCAATCTCCCTGGACGATATCATGAAGCAAGAGCTTACGCGCATCCTCGGTGCCGTGCCTTGGTAATAGGGGATACGGTTGTGACGTTGCAAAACCTGCAAGAACCTCTGGAGATCGGTACGATCGTTCGCATTCGCAATTCCGGTTACGGACCTGCGCCGATCGTCGAGTTTCGCGGTCCGCTCGGTCCCAATGGCGCGAGGGTTTACCGAGTTCTCGTTCGTAAGAAACCGAGCCCTGCGTATATCGAGGTACTCGAAAGCCAGCTTGAAACGGAATCGACCGTGGAGTAAAGGCGGTCCTCAGCTCGCGTCCAATTCTCTGCGTAGTCGCCGTTGGCTTCAGAATCACGCTCATTCGGAGAGTGCAGATCTGCGCTTCGCAATTCCTCACACCTTGTGCTCTTCCGAATCCTCCACCGCGATTGGCTCGAAGCCAAGCACGCGCTCGACTTCCTCGGCGGTCACGGCGAGCCGGCCGAGGGCACGATGGTAGAGCGTCAGGAGCTTGTTCATAGCGTCAGCGCTGATCTGAAGGAGGGCGCCTGGGTCGTTCTTCTCGGGCAGAATTGGTGGTAGGGCGAAGCGAGCGAGCGTGATGTCCTCGCTGGCGTGCTCAAAGGGGTAGTAGATCGTGTCGCCGACCTTCCAACGAAACTCCTCGAGACGATCGCGGAGCGCCGCGGACGCGCGGAGTACGGCGTTGGTACAGCCGGCGTCCTCCTGGTTTCTGCCCTGAGAGTAGATCTCGAGTGTCGCGCCCAGCACGGCGCGGGTGCGCACCAGGGCGTTGATCTCAGGGATGACATTGGCACCGAGGTGCGCCACGCAGGGGTAGAGCGTGCGCGCCTCCTCACGGCGATCATGACCGTGAGAGACGTGGTCGGCAACCGTCTCGACCTGCAGGACTGCGAGGGCTTGCAAGATCCGCCGCGTGGCCGCTGCTGGGAAGCTTCCGAAGGTCTCTTCCAACTCGCGCAGATCGGTTGCAGCCTCGTCGCGCGCTGCCTCCGCCGTACGGAGATTCGCGGCCTGAAGTCCAAACGAACCGGCCTTGAACTTGACCCCGGTCTTCAGCAGCACGATGGCCGTTTCCACCTGCTCCAGACGGCTCCGCGCCTCCTCGAAGCGCTTGGCACTGTCGCGGTATCGATCGCGGGTCGATTGCAGCTCGTTGCGGGTTCGCAGGAGCACCGCCTTGGCGTCTTTAGGGTTGGCCGCGGGCTGGGGATAATCCCAGGGGAACGGCAGCTTGTGGCTGATGTTCCGGGCGTTGAGGAAGAACCGGTCGGCGGTCGCGTACCCCTCCTGTGCGACGGCCTGCGACTCCACCAGCTCGCCGACGGAAAAGAGCTGCTCCTTGCTGATCTCGCGGCCGAGAATGGCGCGGTAGAAATCGAACGTCAAAGCGCGGGCGAGCGAGTCGAAGCTGCGGAAGACGTCGGTGGCGGGACCGTCAAGGTTGAAGATCCCTTCGCCGGGCTCCTCAACCTTGGCGTGGGTGATCCGATCGAAGTCGGAGGGGTGCGTGTCGAACAGGCCGGTCTTGGCCTCGCCCATCGCCTTGCGATACTCAGCCAGCACATCTTTGGGGATCTGGGGGACATTGGCGAGGATGAGCTTGGGATAATTGTCGGGCAAGCGCCGCTGATGCCAGCTCGACTGGAGATCGGACATGGCGAACTGTGACGCAAGGTTCATCTCGCGAAGGCGCCAGCATGTCTGTGCGAACGTGCGGGCGCCGACCATGCGCGCTTCGTAGCGGTCAGCGTCGTTTTCGCGCTGGCGGAGGAAGGTCATGCTAACAAACCGACCGATGCAGAGTAGGACCCAGAGGACTCGGCGCGTGAGCCAGACCGCCAGGCGCGCGATGCCGCCGATGAGCGAATAGCCGCTGCCGCTGTTCGTCCAGTTCAGAAGGGTTTGGTCCCACTCGTCGCGCTCGTAGACGACGCGCGCAAACCAGAGGTTGATCGACCCGATAATGACCGACAGCCGCTGCCCGGTCCCCTGGGAAATGTGGCCAAGCTCGTGGGCCAGGACACCCGCGAATTGTTTGAGCGACAGGCCGGCGACCATCCCCAGACCAATCGTCAATACGGGCTCGCGGTTGAAGATCGAAAACGCGCCGCCTGTGTAGCCAGCGGCGGCATTGACCTCGGTGTTGACCACGACACGCGCCGGTGTGGGAGCGCCAACCGTCGCGCAAATGCCGTCGATGAACGCAAACAGAAGCGGTTCAACCTCCGGGTCGAGCTCGCGCTCCTTCGCCGCGGTTCCCGCGCGGGCGAAGAGGGGCTTGAGCAGGAACGCCACCATCATCACTCCGCCGATCAACGGCGTGACGTAGACGAGCATCGCCACTCGCGACCCTCGGCCGGCGTGCTCGAATATCGTAAAGTGATTTACCGCATGGTAGTAGAGACCGTACACAATCAACCCAATCAAGCCGATGTAAACGATTGGCAGGAGGAGCATGAAGAGCGCAACGATCAGGCTCCAAAGGACGTACATGGCCGACGGCCGCACGGGCTCGATCTCGCCCCGGAAAGCGGCAAGAATTTCTCGAGGTGTACGCGTCTTTGCCGTCGGCGCCGCGGCGTGTTTGACGCCTTCAGCTCCTGCAAATGCAGCCGGCAGCGCCCCCTTGCGTACCTGCACGCCTCTCGCCTTTTTTGCAACGCCACCCGCGAGCGCATAGCCGGCGCTGTCGTCTTCCTCGATCGCCTTGTTCTTCCCCGGCGCGATCGGAACGAGAGTCGCTTTTGCCGCTGCTTTCGGCTCGTCGTCAATCGGTACCAGACCGATTTCCTCCGGCGCTGAAGGCAGAGCGGCCGGCACGAGGATTTTCGTCTTACACTGTGGGCACAGCCCGCGCTTACCCGCGGCCTCGTCCTTCACCCGGAACGCCACCCGGCACGACGGGCATTCGACTGAGATAGGCATGGGGGAAATCTCTCGTGCGATATCACGCAGCGCAGTCCGCCAGGACGTTTGGATAGCGTACCGAATCCGGGTTAACCGCACAATGGATCGTAGCATCACGTAGCGACATGAAGAATGGAACCGGCGAATCGACGGATTCGCTGTTACGATCTTTCGCGGCGAACTTCGACCGTGCTTCGACGTCGAAATACTGACCGCGGTTGGCTGGGACCTGCAGGGCTCGGCTACAATTGCGAACCAGAACCAGAAAACGGAGGCTGAATCGCTCGTTAGCTCCGGAGCAATCACCGATGGAGAACGCGGGTATCACATTGATCAGCCTCCAGCGCACGCCGTGTTTTGGAACCTGCCCTGTCGACCGGGTCACGTTCTGGTCGGACGGGTGCGCGGTGTATGAGGGAAAGCAGCACGTCGAGCGGCTCGGCTTATACGAGGGCCGCATCGCGACGTGGGACTTTCATCGCTTGGCTGAGTTGATACAGTTCGCGAACTTCTTCAGTTTGAATCACCGCTACCCGGACCCTCTTGGCGTCGAGGACCTTCCGAGTCGGATCACGTCCGCGATGACGAATGGGGTCGTGAAGTCGGTCAAGACGACCGATGTCAGCTTCATCTTCGAAGGCGTTTCATACCCGGTGGGGCTGTGGGCGGTCGAGGTGGCGACCCTCGACACGAGCGAGGCAATCACCTGGAAGCCGGCATCGCCGGCGAAACCAAAAGCCGGGACCGGGTTCACCGATGCGATGTGGGATGAGCAACTCGATCGATAATACCATTCTTTCCCAGGATGCGGGCCGGGAATGAACGGTCGCAACAGGCGAGTGCTGAATTCGCATAGAAGCGGCGTCCCAACACCAAGACGAAGCACAGGCGAGAGATCAGCATCGCATGCCCTCGCTCGTGCTTCGAATGAGTCTTCGAGAATCGTCGCGATGACGTGCGAGCGGGCATCGTCACCGATCGGATTCACGACACCCCGTTGGGATGGGCAAAGCTGAGGTGGTGGGCGCAGTGGATGCAATGAAGGCGGTCCCACTCCGTGCGGGACATCGGACCGAACATGGGGTGGTTGGCGACGGGGCCGGTGTGCGCGGCGTAGAGACGGAGCGCAGCGCGGAGTGCTTCCGCTTCGGCGCGGTCGTCGAGACCGGGTTTGGGCAGGAAGCGCTCGGGGATCTTGATCCCTTCGTCCATCTTCCCGCTCGCCAGGATTTTCTTCTTCACGACCTTGCCGATCGTCGCGCGCATCAGCCAGGGCATTTTGATGGGGAAACCCTCGATCGAGCTCTGAAAGGTGCCGGTCAAATGGCTACAAATCTGCCCGAGAGACCAGTTTCCGGCGGTCTTGTGACCGTTCAAAAGGCGGTCCACGTCGGGCATTACCTGGTCGACGCTGGAAAACGCGAGGGTCCTACGTGCAGCCATCGATCAAAGTCCTCCTCTTTCTCGCTCTGCGGGAGTTGGGGCCCGTGACGTTCGCAGGGGGACTGGTGCGTCGCGGTACGGCTGTTTGGTCTGGTAGAGCTTGAGACGTGCCTCGTACTCGGGCCGCAGTTTATCATCTTTAGCGAGGAGATTCAGCGCCTTCGTCTCGGACTGGACCGCGGCGTCAAAGTCGCCCGTTTCGGCCTGGGGGGCGGCGAGGATGTCCGTGCAGTCGGCGCATTTGCCTTGCTCGAGCTCACACGCTCGAAGCGCGGACTCGAGTGCCTTCCGACCGTCGCGACACGTCGAGTCCGGGGCCGTGGCCCAGATCCATGCGCGGCACGCGTAGCCCGATGCGGATTTGGGATCAACGCGGATCGACTGCGAATAGTCGTCGAGGGCGCGGCGGTAGTCTTTTTTGTTTTCCCAGCATTCCGCGCGGCGGCGATACGATTTCGGATTCCGTGGATCGAGGCGAATCGCCTCCGAAGCATCATTGAGCGCGCGGTCGTAATCTCCCTTTTTGATCCAGCAGAAGGCGCGATTGAAGTACGATGTCGGCTCCCTCGGGTCCAACCGGATCGCTTCCGAACAATCGTCGACCGCGCGGTCCCATTCCTGTTTCTCGATCCAGACACATGAGCGACAGCTATATGCGAAAGCGCTCCCAGGATCGAGCTGAAGGGATTCGTTAAAGTCGGGCAGCGCTAGGTCATAGTGTTCCAGCGCAAGACGGATCATTCCTCGCGCTGAATAAGCGCTCGCATTTCGACAATCGAGTTGCAACACTCGCTGAACATCGGCGAGAGCACGATCGTAGTTGTTTCGCGCTCTCCAAGCGAGGCTCCGACGATACAACCCCCAGAGGTCGTTCGGCGCCAACGCCAGCCCTTGGTTCAGGTCAGCCAGCGCACGATCGTAATCCTTAAGAGCCAGCCAGGTCCGACCGCGGGCGAGGTAACCGTCCGCTCTTTGCGGTTCAAGCCGAATGGCTTCGGTCTGGTCGGCTATCGCTGTCGCGTTTTCCCCGCGTTCTGCCTGAAGATCGCCGCGGAAGGCCCACGCGCTGGCGAGCATCGGATTGAGCGCAAGCGCCGCGTTACAATCATCGAGGGCTTTCGCGGAGTCGTGTGCATCGTTCCAGGCAAGGGCTCGGTCGTAGAATGCTCCAGCGTTTCTAGGGTCAAGACGAATCGACTCGGTGTAGTCGGCGATGGCGCGGTCGCACTCTCCCTTGACAAAGAAGAGGCTGCCTCGTTCCCGGTGTGCCCATGATGCACCCGGCTCGGACCGGATCGCGGAATCGATCAACTTGAGTGCGTGGTCGAAAGTCAGGACATCCCGCGACCGGACCCACCCGCGCTGATCTTTGGCGACGACCCAGAACCAGTCGCCCTGCACATGCTCAACGCGGTACAGTCGCCACCCCTTGGATGTGCCCACAACTTGGCTGCCAACTTTGAGCGAAACCTTGGGCGAAAGAATGACGACTTCCACCCCGATCCAGCGATCGGCTGCGCCGACTGGGGAGGACCCAGTGTGAGCACCCGCCCCCGGTGCGTCGCGGTACGGCTGTTTGGTTTGGTAAAGCTTGAGGCGCGCCTCGTACTCAGCCCGCTCCGGATCATCTTTCGCGAGCAGATCCAGGGCCTTTGTCTCCGATTGAACCGCGGTGTCGAAGTCACCGGATTCAGCCTGAGCGGCAGCGAGAATGTCCAGTTTTTCGGGGAACTCGTCGGGTTCAAGCTCGAACGAATGTCGTACCGATGCTAGTGCCTTGGCGCCGTCTCGATACGCGGGGTCAGCAGCGGTGGCCCAGACCCAAGCACGGCACCCATACGCGAGCGCGTCCTTGGGATCCAGGCGGATGGCCTCCGCAAGGTCGGCGAGGGCCTGAGTGTAATCGCCTTTCTCACCCCACACTGAGCCCCGCAATGCGTATCCCAACGCGTCTTGCGGATTCAAACGAATGGCCTCGACAAAGTCGGCGAGGGCCCGATCGAGGTCGTTTTTCTTATTCCAGATCCCGCCTCGGAGTCCGTATGCCAAGGGATCTTTCGGATCCAGGCGGATGGCCTCCGCACAATCATCGAGCGCTCCGTCGAAGTCATGAATTCCCAATCGCGCCTGCGCGCGGAAGAGGAAGCAATCCGCGTCTTGCGAGCCGAGACGAATGGCTTCGTTGCAATCGGTGTAAGCGCGGTAACAGTCCCCGCGTTCAAGCCTGACGCGAGCGCGACCCACGTACGCGCTCGCGCAATTGGGATCAAGACGCAGCGATTCCCTGTAGTCCTTCAGCGCTGCATCGAACTGTTCCCGGCGGCGAAGGATATCACCGCGAATCCGATACGCATGGGCGCTCCGAGGATCAAGATCGATCGCGAGTTCGACGTCCGCGAAAGCACGATCATCGTCACCTTGGACGAGTCGGAGCAAGCCTCGATCAGACAACGCCTCCGGGAATTCGGGCGCTAGCCTGAGTGCTTGGTCCAGGTCGGCGAGGGCACGGTCGCCGTTTCGCATGCATGCCCAAACCGCGCCGCGGCCGGCGTACGCGTACGCGTTGTGGGGATCGAGCCGGACGGCTTCGTTGTAGTCGGCAATGGCCTGATCGAATTCCTCGCGTTCGGCTCGGATTCTTCCGCGGAGATTCCACACTGCGGTGTCCGTCGGGTCGAGGCTGAGGGCCGCGTTGCAATCGGCGAGGGCGTTTTCAAGGTTCGACCGCCCCTTCCAGGCTGAGGCTCGAAGTGAGTACGCGGCGCTCTCTCTGGAATCGAGTCGGATGGCCGCCGTGCAATCGGCGATTACGCGGTCCCAGTGCTGTTTGAGGTTCCACATATCGGCTCGGCCGCAATAGGCCCAAGGCGCAGCGGGGTTAGAACGTATCATGGAATCGAAATAGCGGATTGCTTGTTCCCATGACAGGACTTTCCTCCGCTGGACCCATCCACGCAGATCTTTGGCGACGACCCAGTACCAGTCACCTTGCACTCGCTCGACTCGGTACAGGCGGCTCGTTCGCGAAGTGCCCACGACCCGGTCGTCCACTTTGACCGGGACGTTCCGAGATAGAATGACGACCTCCGCTCCGACCCAGGGATCGGCGGGCGTGGCAGGGGGGGAGGCAGCGTGGACTTCGAGCCCAAGCACGAAGAGTGCCGTGAACATGATCGCGAACCGCATGCGAACCTCCATGAATCGCGAACGGCCCTTATACGTGATAAAAGCATCATCGGCGGTCGGACTGGAATTCCGCACACAATCCGTTCGGACAGCTAGGTTTGTGTGCCGATCCGAGCCCAATTCCGTTTGTCTACGCGTTACCCAACCGAGGTGAAGTCACGAGTTTCAGCCGCGCCGTGGCGTACCAGCGCATTCGATCCTGCACACTGGCGTGAGCCCTCGCACTCCGAAGTCTGCGGACTCCGAGAACGGTCCGTGATCTGGAATGGAATGGGCCTTTCAACCAGCCTACGTGGGCTGGAACAGGGACTTGATGAGCTTGAGCTCCTTCTCTTTTCGCAAGCGCCGGAGAGTCGCCTCATCCCAGTCGATCTCCTCGTGCTCCAGGCAATCGATCGCTTGGATGCGCACATCGTCGGGGATCGGGACGTTGAGCTCAGCGTGGCGAACGACGATGCCGGCGAACGTGAGACGCTCGACTTCGTCCCAGGCATCGAAAGGTTGGCCGATCGTCTCTCGAAGCACCTCAATCGCGGCGGCGAGCGTTGCGGGATTGGCGAGACGTTCCTGAACTTGCTCTAGCGTCAACGGACAGTCGTCGTCCATCAGTTCTTCATACGTCGCGCCGTGGACCCGGTCGAAAGCCGCGTCGAGGGCTTCGGCTGCATCATCGTGTTCGTAGCTCTTGACGCCCCAGTGGCCCATCATGTGGTATCCGTCGTCAGTCACTCGTCACCCCGTCGCGCGTCTTCAAACCCAGGCCGAGACGGCCCCGGCTGGTGGTATTCGGGCCGGTCGGTTCGCCGGATGAGCCGAAGGTCGCGAGACCCGCGGGCACGCAGTTCAAATAGATCGACTCGATTCGTTCGCGAGGGACGAGGAACGTCTCGTGGTAGATTCCAAAGTCCCCCTTCGTCCGCATCCGCTCCACCGCCTCGCGCCACCACTCGGAATGCGGTGGTCGGCGTGACCAGGCTTCAAGTTCCTCGAAGCTACGCCAGTATTGAAGCAGTCCAAAATGGTTCCACGCAAGCTTGAACGACTCGGAAAGCAGTAATCCCTGCCCTGACGCTTCCCGGACCGATTCATCCAACGCACGCTTCAGACGCCGAGCGTACGGCAGCCCGGAGAGACGACGCAACTGGAGACCCAGCCTGAGGAGGCAAAGCTCGTTTACGGACTCAGGCAACCTGGCAATCATACGCTGCATGAATGTCTCAACGGCGGGATTGAAGCCCGATCGAGCCGAGAAAGAGTCCTATCCGCAGATGTCGCAGATTAACGCAGATCAATTCCAGAGAAATAGCGATCAATGTAGGGAGTGTAAACCAAAGAATGATCTGAGGATCTAAGAGTCTGTCCCACAAGTCCCGGGAGCGTGGAAAATGGGGACTGGCTCCGGCCGTCTTCGGACGGTGCCTGTCCCCATTTCCACGCCCGCTCCGCCCGCTCCGCCAGAAAAGGGGGACAGGCACCTCGAAGACTCGGAGCCAGTCCCCCTTTTCCGGCTCCGCTCCACTTCCGGGACAGACTCTAAGTCTTCATCTGCGTCCATCTGCGACATCTGCGGATAGAACTCTTCGATTCCTCGGACCAATGACCTTAAAGCATTCTCGCCTGATTCATCAAGGCCCGTAGGCGGAGCGGCGGGGCGACGAACGTCGGGCGTTTGATCGGTGCGCTGGCAACCATCTCGGTCGGGCTGAGGACGGCGCCGTCGATCGTGCCGAACTGGCAGCCGGCCTCGGCGGCAATGACCGTGCCGGCGGCGACGTCGTGGAGGGCTTCGCCGAGGAAGGTGCAGGCGCGGAGGCGGTTCGAGGCGACGAAGACCTGTTCGCAGCAAGCGGTTCCCAGGTCGCGGATCCGGCCGGGAATGGTGCGCGGGTCGAGGGCACGGAGTGCGTTGGTGCCCACGCAAATGTTGTCCTGGTTGTGGATGGTCTCCGCATCCTGGACCTCGAGGCGAACGCCGTCGCGCCAGGCGCCGCCGCCTTTGACGGCCCAGTAGGTCTCGTTCAACGGCGGAATCACGATCACGCCGAGCACCGGCTCGCCGGCGTCGAGGAGGCCAATGCTCACCGCCCAGAGGGGAAGGCTGTGTACGAGGTTTCCCGTGCCGTCGATCGGGTCGATCGACCAGCGCCTGGGTCCACCGCCGCCCGACGCGGCGTATTCCTCGCCGGTGAGCTGGTCGTTCGGATACTGGTGCGAGAGGCGGTCGCGGATCAGTTGCTCGAGGTCGTGGTCGAGATCCGTCACGTAAGTGAGGTTCGCCTTCTCCTGCGGCCTCACCCGTGCCGCGCGCTCGAGCGCTACGCGGGCGGCCTCGGCCGCTAACCCTTTCACGAACTCCAGCTCCGCGGCAAGCCCTTGCTTCGCGTCCATCCGTTGTGGTTCTCTCAGTTCCGGGGGTTGCGACAACGCCAATCAAGGGTATGCCATCGCCGCCCCCGCTCGCAATGCGGATTCCTTCCCAAAGGACAGGGTGACCTCGCGTTCCCAAGCCATCTTGACTTTTCTAGTCGAAATAGGCATGATTCCTCGAACTTGCTCAGGAAGAAACGCCGATGAGTGTGTCGTCGAAGTGTTACTACGCAATCCGGGCCATTTATGCCCTGGCGGAGCACACCACGCCGGAGCCGATGAAGATCGCCGACATCGCCCAGAAGGAGCTGATTCCGATCCGGTTTCTGGAAGTGATTCTCGGGCAGCTCAAGGGAGGCGGATTCGTTCAGAGCCGGCGCGGGGCGGAGGGGGGATATCGGCTGGCCAAGCCGGCCGACCAGATCACGATCGGCGAGATCATGCGATACGTCGACGGGCCGATCGCACCGGTCGATTGCGTCAGCCAGTCGCGGCCCAAGGAGTGTGCGTTTCACGGCGAGTGCAGCTTCTTCGGCTTCTGGGGACGGGTGCGGCAGGCGATCTCCGACGTGGTCGACAAAACGACATTCGCGGACTTGATCAAAGAGAACCAGGAACGCAAGGGTGGATATGTGCGGGATTGGACGATCTAGAGCGGCTTACGTCCAGGCTGCGGACGACGATCGGCCAATCTCCCGGTCGCGAAGCGCGAACATATTACTCCCCCCCTTGGGAAGGTGGGGTAGGGGGGGTGAGCAGACAGCGGTCGCGGTCGGCTGCTCCCGCGACCCTCAGCCGTTAAGCTCCGGTGAGCGGCGTCAGGCTGAGTTGCAGTCAGCGGACGGCCACTGCCCACCCCCCCTTCCCCCCCTTCCCAAGGGGGGGAGTTATGAGGTTCTGCGGCGGCACTTCGCGTGTTACCTACTGCTCCCCCTCCTCATCGCCGGTTGCGCACCCTCGCAAGCCGCCGTGTCGACGGATCGCCTCACAATTGGTGCCTACTCCGTCTTGCGTGAAGCCTTTCATGACGGCGTCCTGCCGGCCTTTGCGGCGCACTGGAAGAAGGAGATGGGCCGGACGGTCGAGTTCGAGGAATCGTACAACGGATCGGGTGCACAGAGTCGGGCGATCGCCTCAGGGTTCGATGCGGATATCGCCGCGCTTTCGCTGGAAGGGGACATCGATCGACTTGTGAAGGCGGGAATGGTGCGCAAGGATTGGAAGGCGTCGCCGGGCGGGGGGATGATCACGCGTAGTCTGGTGGTGATCGGTGTTCGGCCAGGGAATCCCAAGGGGATCAGGGACTGGGACGATCTCGCGTACAAGGATGTCGCTGTGCTTTATCCCGACCCGAAGACCTCCGGCGGAGCGCGCTGGAACATCAATGCGATTTATGGCGCGGGGCTGCTCACGGCGAGGCCGCATCGTAATCCCAAAGCGGGGAGCGAGCTGCTCGCGAAGGTGCAGGCAAACGTCGTGAACATGGACGCTTCGGGACGCCAGAGCATGGCCACCTTCGAACGCGGGACCGGCGACGCGGTGGTCACCTACGAGAACGAATTGCTACTCCAGCGCAGGCGCACGCACCAAGACGCGCCGTACATCATTCCCCCCGCGACTCTTCTGATCGAAGGGCCGGCGACAATCGTCGACGCGTCGGTGGAGCGTCACAAGAACCGGGCCGTGGCCGAGGCGTTCCTCGCGTTTCTCCGCACTGAGGAGGCTCAAGGCATCCTCTCCGAGTTCGGCTTCCGCAATATCAACCCGAGCCTCGACCGCGATCCTCGGCGCCCTCCGCTCCCCCCGCGGCTGTTCACGATGAAGGATCTCGGCGGATGGTCCAAGATCAACACGGACGTGTATGACACCGGCGGAGTCTGGGATCAGCTCTTCACCGGCCGATCGAAGGAGAGCCAGCGATGACGGTGATCGAGTCCCGTCCGGCCGAACCGAGCCGAACGTCCCCGGCGCCGAAACGCGCGAAGCCAGCACCGGGCGGGGTGCTGCTGCGAGGCGCGACGCTGTCGTACCTTGGCGTGATGGTGGTACTACCGCTCATGGCCCTGAGCTACGAAGCCGTCACACCCGGTGTCTCGGCATTCTGGAAGGCAGTAACGAACCCGTTTGCGTCGCATGCGCTCAAGCTGACGTTCGCGACCGCCGCCGTGATGGTACTGATCAACGCTGTGACCGGAACAGCAACGGCATGGGTGCTCGTCCGCTACCCCTTCCCCGGCAAGGGGATCATGAATGCGTTGATCGACCTGCCCTTCGCGGTGCCAACCGTCGTTACCGGCCTGATGCTCGTTGCGCTCTACGGCCCGTCGAGCGTGCTTGGCGTCTTGCTCGGCAAGGTCGGTTTCGAGGTGATCTACCAGAAGCCGGGAATTGTGCTCGCCCTGTTGTTCGTGACGTATCCGTTCGTTATCCGAAGCGTGCAGCCCGTGCTTTTGGAAATGGACCGCGCGGAGGAAGAAGCCGCCGCGACGCTCGGGGCAGGAGCTTTCACGACGTTCCGGCGGATCACGATGCCGACCCTACGGCCGGCGATCCTCACCGGCACAGCGCTCTCGTTCAGCCGCGCCTTGGGGGAGTTCGGCAGCGTGATCATGGTGGCGGGGAACCGCCCGTTGGACACGAAGACCGGCCCGATGTACATCTTCGGCGAAATCGAAAGCGGCAACCGCCATGGCGCAATGGTCGTATCGATCGTGCTGTTGACCGCGTCGCTCGGCATCTTGATCGCCCTGAACCTCCTTCAGCGGCAAGGGGGTCAGAGGCATGGTTGACCCATCCATCGAAAGAATCGAGGCCCGAAGGGGCAGACGCAGGGGACACGCGGGACGCTGGCTTCTCACGGGAGCCGTGCTCGCCTGGTTCGCCATGTTGGTTTTGGTGCCCACGCTTGCGCTGGTGCGGGCGACATTTGCAACCGGATTCGCGCCGTTCGCGGCGGCGATCGCTTCGCCCGACGCTCAGCGGGCATTCGGGCTGACACTCTGGATCACCGCGCTGGCGACGGTGGTCAACACGGTGTTCGGCCTCGCGTTCGCGATTGTGCTGGTCCGCCACAAGTTCTGGGGCAAGACGCTCGTTGACGGCCTCGTGGACCTGCCGTTCGCGGTTTCGCCTATCATTGCCGGGCTGATGCTCGTGATCCTCTTCGGTCCCCAGGGATGGCTCGGAACGTGGCTCGAGCGCACCGGCCTCCGAGTCGTCTATTCTTGGCCCGGCATGCTGCTGGCGACGACGTTCGTGACGCTGCCCTTCGTGGTCCGGGAAGTCGTGCCGGTCCTGCGCGAGTTCGGCGTGGATCAGGAGGAGGTCGCCTACACACTGGGAGCGGGTCGCTGGCGGACGTTTTGCAGGGTCACGCTGCCGTCCATCCGCTGGGGCCTGGCGTACGGCGTGACGCTCACCGTCGCGCGGTCGCTCGGTGAGTTCGGTGCATTGCTCGTCGTCTCAGGCAACATCCTCGGCCGCACCCAAACCGCGACGCTCTATATCCACGACAGCATCGAAAGCTTCAATAATGAAGGCGCCTACGCCGCCAGCGTACTCCTGGCCGGCGTCTCATTTGTCCTGCTCATCGGCATGGAAACGCTGCGGAAACGCGTCGAGGCACACGAACAGTCAGATTGAGTGCGAATCCGCCGATAAGCTCGGCGCACAAAACCTCAGAGTCTATCCGCAGATGTCGCAGATGGACGCAGATTAAGAATCGGCAATCTAATATAAATCTCCAAACTTCTATTCGTTATTTATATGCGTTCATCTGCGACATCTGCGGATAAACTCTCTTTCGTTCAGTCGGAGGATCGTACACGTGGGCATCGTGGTCCGGAATTTGACCAAGCACTTCGGCGCATTTGCCGCAGTGAACGATGTTTCGTTCGAGGTGCCATCGGGCCAGCTCGTGGCACTCCTGGGACCGTCGGGCTCGGGGAAGAGTACGATCTTGCGGATCATTGCCGGTCTCGAACCGGCCGACTCCGGGGACGTGGAGCTGACGGGCGAGGACGCCACCAATCTGCCCGTTCAGCAGCGCGGGGTGGGCTTTGTGTTTCAGCACTACGCGCTGTTCCGTCACATGAGCATCCGTCAGAATATTGCCTTTGGGCTCGAGGTTCAAAAGCCCCGGCCTTCGAAGGAAGAGATCCGGGCCCGGGTGGACGAGCTGCTGCACCTGGTTCAGCTCCATGGGTACGCCGACCGGTACCCGTCGCAGCTCTCGGGCGGTCAGCGCCAGCGCGTGGCCCTGGCCCGGGCGCTCGCGCCGAGGCCGAAGGTTCTGCTGCTGGACGAGCCCTTCGGGGCCCTCGATTCGAAGGTGCGTGACGAGCTCCGCACCTGGCTGCGGAAACTGCACGACGAAGTGCACGTCACCAGCCTTTTCGTCACGCACGACCAGCAGGAAGCGTTCGAGGTGTCTGACCAGGTCGTCGTGCTGAACAAGGGGAAGGTCGAGCAGATGGGCCCGCCCCAGGCGCTCTACGAGATGCCGAGGTCGCGGTTCGTGGCGGAGTTCCTCGGTTCGGTGAACGTGCTGCGTCCGGAGACGCTGCTCGAAATGAACGACATCAGTGACGAGGCCCCTTTGCCGTTACCGATCCCCGGACCGGCCGAGGATGCGTCGCTCCTCGTCCGCCCGCACGATTTCGAGATCACCCGCCACCGCAACGGCCGGCCCGCCTGGAGCGCACGCATCCGCCGGCTCACACCGCTCGGCGGACTGGTGCGTCTCGACCTCAACCTCCTCGATGGCACGAGCCTTCATGTCCAGCTCACGCGAGAACGGTGCAAGGAGCTGAACCTGGTGGACGGGGAGGACGTGTTCGTTACTCCCAAGGATGTGAAGATGTTTAGCGAAACGAAGGCATTCGTCGAGAATTACGTCATCTAATGCGGCGCACGATGAGAATCCGCACGTCGTGAGAGCGAGCTTTTTCCACGAACTCAAGACGCGTCTCATGCTATCATCGTGGGACGGTGTCGAGACCGAATGCAACTGCTGAGAGGCGAACCGCCATGCACTTCAACTTCGTCCTTTGCCTTGCGACGGCCATCGGAGCAAGCGGGGCGGAATCACCAATCGTCGAAGGAACGCTCGAGTCGGACAAGCCGGCCGAAGTCGAGGTCGCCGCGCCGCGAGAGGCGAGAAACCTGTCGGTTCTTGTCACTCTCAAGCAACCGGGCACACTCCCACCAGGATGGCCATACACTGCAACCGTGCAGCTCGGCGCGGCCAGGCTGCGGAAGAACCTCCACGTCGGCGACCCCGACGTCCTCTGGACCATCCGCCAGCCCAGGGACACCGTCGCACGAATTACACTGCACGCCGAAAAGGCCGGCGCGATCCCGGTCTCCTTCGCCATCCGCGTCGTCGGACTGGGTGAGACCGAAAAGGACGGTGCGGCGTTCGAGACCGAACCGAACGACCGGCCCGAGGAGGCAAACCCACTGACGCTCGGCCAGACCATCTACGGGCTCGCGGACGACCGGCCTTATCTACCGCTCGGCGCGAAGCCGACTGAGGCAGAGCAATCCGCAGGCGTGGACTGGTTCCGATTCGACTTCGAGGGCGAAACGCCGAAGCTCGCATACTTCGCTCTCGATTTCGTCGATCGCGACGTGCCGCCCGATGTCCGTATTTACCGGTTGAAGGACGGGACGCCCGTCGAGTACACGCACGGAATCGATCCCCAGAGCCTCCAACGCGAGCGTCCGCCTCGTCCCGGCGCGAATAAGTTCACGACGAGAGTCCTGACGAAGGGGACTTATTACGTCCTCGTCGACGCTTGCCAGCCCGACTACCAGCTCCGAACGAAGCTGTTTGACGTACCACCCTATCTCGAGACGGACGAGGCGGGCGACGCATCCAAGATCGCCAACGCAGCGCACCGGGCGGTACGGTCCGCGATGGACTTCCAGCTCCTCGCCGGCGACAGTTGGCACGCCAACACCCCGCGCAAGGGGCACCCGATGGATCGCGTGGCCAATCCCCACCACGAAACGTCGACGTGCATCGCCTGTCACCCGACGCACTTCACCACCCAATCGGCCCTCACGGCCGTACGGTATGGGTACAAGGTCGCGCAGCCCTTCGCACTCGAGTTCCTGACCGATCGGCTGGCCAACAATCCCGTCCCGTTCCACGGCCACCCTGGCGCTCTGTGGGCACGAATGATCCCCGCGCCGGCCAACGTGATGGGCCGGCTCTCGACGATGCTGATGGACTTCGAGAACCTGATCGACACCCACGGCACACCGCGCGACAACACCCACGCCGGCATCGCCGAATTCCTCAAGCTCTACTATGACAGCCGCGACACAATCCCACCCGACGAATCGAACGGCAATAACCCCGTCAGTCGCTACAAGGTCGCGACCGACAGTTGGCGACAGCTCGACGAGATGTTTCGCCGCACCAAGGATCCTCGTTATGCCGAGACCCGCGACCGCGTCGCGCGCCTGCTTCCGATGGGCACACTGTCCAACACGCGCGACCTCGCTGCGCAGACGATCGGGCTCTGTCTGATCGGCAAAGAGGCGAACGCCGAGAAGGTCGAAGCCAACGTCCGGCAATTGCTCTCGCTCCAGCGGCCCAACGGCCACTGGTCGGTCAAGTTCGATCCGGACTATGCACAGACCGAGATGCAAACGGGTGAAAGTCTCTATGCATTATCGCTTGCCGGGCTGCCCTCGGATCACCCCGCGTTGCTCAAGGGGGCCGCGGCGCTTTTGGTCAACCAGAAGGAGTTCGGCGGCTGGTTCGATGTGAGCCCCTACGAGCAGTTCCGCACCCCGTTCCGCGAGACCCAGTGGGCCCTGATGGCCCTCTCGCGACTCTACCCGGGTCCGGACACCGCCAGACACTGGAACGATCCGCTCGGACCACATCCGGAAACGTTGCGCACCGACTCGACGTCTCATCTGCTCGACGACCTGGAACGGGTCTGGGGCAACGAATCCGCGGCTCCCGAAGGCCCGCTGTCCAGGCAATTGTTCGCGCTGCTCGACGATCCACGACCGATCGTGCGCTACGCGGCGTGCCGCGCGTTGGAGCGGGTCAGCCGTTCGTGGCACCAGGAAAGCGCTGCGCTGTACCGTCGACTGGGAGATGAGAGCAAAGTTGTCCAACGCGCTGCGGCGCTCGCATTACGGACTTATGGGAACAGGCTCAACGCGCGCGATCAAAACTCCACCAGCTTCCAGGTCGACTTCAGGGAAGGGATTCGGAAGCCTCTGCTGGGGAAATGCGACGATCGCACTCGGCGCGGGGCGACGCGCATCTTCGCGGCCCATTTCCGCGACCTGTCCAAGGAACTCACGCTGGCCGTCCAGCTTTTGACACGCCTCGACGATTCCGATCCGGTCGTCCAAATGCAAGCCGTCAAGGGGTTGTGGCGGTGGTGGTACTGGCGTGACGACATTGGGCTGCGAAACCGGATCGAGGACCAGCTCATCGCCAAGCTCGCTGTGCCGACTCATCCCTGGGTCCGGCGCAACGTCATCGAAGCGCTCTACATCATCGGTGATGAGAACATCCGCTATCTTTACACCAACTGGGTTCCCGCGCTCGCGACCCAGGATCGGCGCGACCGCGCCACCGCCGCGCAGCACGCAACCGTCAACCGACTGGCCGAAAAGTACATCAAGGCACTCGACTCGAGCAACGCTCTGCAACGCGAGGGCATCCTCCGAGCGTTGAGCGAGTTCCCCGATCGCCCTGGACGGATCGGCAATGACACTGAGCCGATGCTCGTGTACGACGACATGGTCGGCAAACTCTCAGCGGCCCTTACCCGCCAGATGTCCGACCCTGACCCGACGATCCGCCGTCTCGCTCTGCAAGCTTTGGTCGCAGACCGAAACGATCGCAGCGCGTCGTTGAGCCTGGCCGTCATGACGATGCAGGGCGATGCCGATGCTGCCGTGCGCGACGCGGCCGGAGCGATGGCCAAGGAGTTCCCCTTGAAAGTCGAGCGCGGGAAGGTCGATCCCGCCGTCCGGGAGACGCTGACTCGATTGCTCGAGAACGGTCCCCCTGAGGCCATCGCGACAGCGCTTGCGGTGGTGGGTCGCACTGGTCCTGTCGCTGATGACGCAACATTCTCCGAGGCGGTGCACCGGCGCCTCGATCATTCTTCGGCCGTGGTGCGCGCCGCGGCGTTTCGCGCGCTGGCGGCTTTCGCGGGGTTGCAGCAAAGCCGTGACGTCCGCGATTCAATCACCAGAGCGCTCGCGGACCACGATCCTGATACGCGCGCGGCGGCGTTGGCCCTCGCGCTGGCACCCCAATCGAAAATCGCTAACGCCCCGGTGCGCAAGGCGCTCGACGACGCCACACCCGCGCACCGGATCGCACTCTTGGGTCTGGTCGGCGGAAACCAATCGCTGGCCGCCGACTTGCGGCTAATTGGGGTGATCGCGGGATCGCTCGACGAAGAGCAGGGCGGCGTCCGCGAAAAGACGCTTCAGGTGATCCAGGCACGCCCCGCCCTGGTGAATAACCCGGCCGTCGAAGAAGGCCTGCGGGAGCTTACGAAGTCGAGCAATTTGCGGCATAAGGAGATCGCGACGGCATTGCTCAAAACACGCGGACGCTCCAGCGGCGGGAAGAGCGCCGCGGAAGGACTTGATCTTGCGTACTTTGAGGCAAGGGTGCTCCCGATCTTCAACGAGTCCGGTGAAGACGGGCAGAACTGCGTGGGGTGTCACCGCTCGCACACGATCCTCCGTATGGTCTCCCCCGGCGCCGACGGACGATGGTCGCCGCAGGCCGTTCGTGCGAATTTCCTCGCGGCGCTGCGAGTTGTCAACCTGCCGAACCCCTCCGCCAGCCTCCTGTTGAACAAACCGACGTGGGAAGCCGCCGAAGAGGCCGAAGCCCAGAACGATCCCTCGAAAAAAGCACACGCGGGCGGTGTTCGGTTTGAGAAGGGGACGCGTGAATACCAGGCTCTGCTCGACTGGATCAACGGGGCACGGCTGCCGAAGCCCTGAACGACATCCCGCCTCCCAGTCGCTCAAACCACCGGCCTGATTCCAATTCGCAAGCTCCCCACCGGCGGCCCTGAAGCGACCAACGCGTTCAGGTCGGCGAGCGGTCGCCACGGGGCAACCAGACGACCGAACGGGAATTCCGGATGCCCCGCGAGGAACTCCAGTCCCAGCGCCAGGTGCCAGGGGGCGTAGTTGTGGACTCCACGCATGGTGACGCACCCGCGGACGAGTCGTTCGGGTACGACCGCGATCGGTGCGCTGGGAAAGACCGACCCGACCAGAACCAGTGTTCCGCCCGTTCTGAGCAGCGGTAGGGCCGCGGTGACCGATTCCGGAGCGCCTGATAGCTCCAGCGCCAGATCAACGCCTCGGCCCCCAGTCCGCTCGCGAACGACGTCAGCCAGGCCGGACGGGGCGCAGGTCGCCGTTGCGCCAAACTCGGCGGCGGCCGTGGCGAGGCGTTCGGCGTCGTGATCGCAAACGATCACGTCCTTGGCCCAGAGTGCCCGGCACCACGCGGCCGCTGTCATGCCGAGCATTCCGGCACCGAGCACCAAGACCGCCCGATCAGCCACCTTATCGCCCGCTTCGATCGCCGCGGCCACCGTCGCGGTCGCACAGCTTGCGGGACACGCAACTTCGTCCGGCACCTCGTCGGGGACGCGGAAGATCGCCGTACCCGCGACGAGCAAACAATGATCGGCCAGGCCTCCCGAGAGCTCCCGGCCGGGTTGAAGCGCCTCGTGGCCGTATTTGAAGCCGCGCTCGCACTTCTGGGGCAGGTCGCGACAGCAATAGAAACACTCTCCACAACTCGCCACCAGTGACCACGTCACACGATCGCCCAGCGCCAAGGGCTGACCCGCTTGATCGACACGAGCCGCTTCCGGCCCGAACGCGACGACCCGGCCCAGGATCTCATGGCCCAACACCGACGGCGTCGGCACCGCACGTCGGCCGTGTATGCTATGAAGGTCGCTCCCGCAGAGCGTGCAGGCGATCACCTCGACGAGGATCTGCATGCCGCGAGGACGCGGCAAGGGGAACTCCACCAGGTCAAACGGCAGGCCCACACCCCGGAAGACTGCGGCTCGTGCCGTCATGATTCAACCCCATCGACCAGCGACTGCGGCGAGCGTGCGGCGAAGTAGGACCAGGCCGCAACCAGGCTGAGGATCGTCAAGATCCCGATGACCCACCACGAGTTCATGAAAAACGATAAGGGATCGGCCTGCACAGGTAACCACCCCTTGACGAGCACCAGCGCCGCGTACGCCATGTAGCCGACGGCGTCGGCGACGTAGAGCAGGAAGCCGAGGTTTCCCCGATCACGGGTCATCGCGATCAAGCGCTCGAAGACCGTGGTGTGCACGGCGACGTAAGGCAGGTACAGCCCCAGGCCGAGCAACACCATGAACGGGAACGGAGCGATAACGCCCAACTGCCGGCCAGCCAGGGCAGCGATCATCAAGACGCAGCCGGAAAGACCAACTCCAAGCGATATGAAGAAAGCTTTGTGGTTGTCGAGAATCAAAATGCTCATCCCATTGACGACGAGAACACCGAGAGCGACGAAGACCTCGGAATTCGCGAAGGTGGCGGGCGTGGCACTAATGGCCAGAGCGTTCCAGATCTCGGGGGCGAAGTCAGCCCGAATCCCGCGCGCGACGGAGACCAACAGATACGCGGCCACGATTGCGAGAATGCCACCCCCGTGTCGAAGGAGCATCTCAGCGCGATCGGTCCGATCCATCGGTAAACGCTTGCTGCGCTGGGCGATGTCGCGAGAGTCAGGGGGCGGGATGCGCGTCAGCATCCAAACGAAGAGTAACATTGGCGGCACGAACAGCAAACCCGCCGCCGATGGCATCCATCGTTCCGAGATGCCCTCTTTCATCAGCCAGGTGCCGGCCGACTTGCAGACGCCATCAGCCAGGATGAAGCTCGCGCAGAGCCCCGCGGTGAGCGCCTCCGTCTGCCGACGTCCCTCGAGGAACCCGAGCACCAGGCCGAAAACCATCCCCAGGGCCAGCCCATTGAGGAACAAGGCGGCGACGTGCAAAGGCGACGGGACGCCTCCGAACAGCACGAGCGCAAGCTCAGCCCCTGCGCAGAGGCCCAGGATACCGGCGGCCCGCCGCTCCGGGGGCATCTCGGCAATCACGCGGACGCCGGCAAACTTCGCGGCCATGTAGCCCAGGATCTGAGCGGTCACCAGCACGCTCTTCTCGGCAACACCCCAAACGCTCCCGTCGGCAAAGGTGGCGGCCGTCCAGGGCTTGCGAAACGCATAAGTGCAAAAGTACGTACCGAACGCCGCCGTGACCGCCCAGAGCGAAAGCGCCCAGGGGGATCGGGGCAAGCGTGGGGCTTCTGGTTGTCGAGTCGCTTGGGTCATGGAAGAATGTGGGCGCATTCGGGTTGCCATCGGAAACCACGACTCTAACAGGCGGGCGTGAAGAAAGGATGTGGCGGGACAAAAATGAGCCAAACGCGAAACCCCGTCGTGGACGAGATCCTTTCACTCTTCGCCGAACGTGGCGACTCGGCCTATGGCGGCGAGTGCGTATCCCAGCGCACTCACGCGCTCCAGGCCGCGTATTTTGCGCAGCAGGCTGGTGGAAGCCCGGAACTCGTGGTCGCCGCTCTGCTTCATGATGTGGGCCACCTTTTACACGATTTGCCCGACGACGCTCCCGACCACGGCGTTGATGATCGGCACGAGGAGCTCGCCGGACGGTGGCTTGCCGCCCGGTTCGGCCCCGCAGTGGTCGAGCCCGCGCGTCTCCACGTCGACGCCAAGCGCTTCTTGTGCGCGACGGAAACCGGCTACTACGAAGCCCTTAGCGAACCCTCGAAGGTAAGTCTCCGGCTCCAGGGTGGACCGATGTCGCCTGAGGAAGTCGCACGATTTCGCAGTTCCCCCCATGTGGACGCGGCCGTCACTTTGAGACGATGTGATGATTCGGCTAAAGTCGCTGAGCTCGAAGTGCCGGGGATCGAGGACTATGTCCCCTGGTTGGAGCGAGTCGTGAGCATCTCCTAAGGCTCGGCATTGTCGACCCTCTTAGCCGTACGAAGCGCGATCGCGTACAATGCCCGCGCGCACCAGCCTGCTCGGGACTCGGACTGGGCGGATCCTCGCGCCGACCAGACCGGACAGCGATCAAGGCGTCAATCCGTGAGCGTTCGCTCGCCGCACGCGACGGTGGTCCGAAGTGCATCATCGTGCAAGAGTTCCGCCACCTCGCAAAGCGCTGAAAGTGTCAATCGTTAGGCACGGCGATTGCATGCACACTCCTAGTAATCCGCGAATCTTTGGATCAGCACACATCGATTCGTCTAAGGAGATCCTTCGGCTTCGAGAGGGGGGAGAAGATGTTCCGTACCATGCTTCGAGTGCCGGGAAACCGGCGGCGTAGACAGTGCGCGCTGGGAGTGATGGATCTGGAAGAGCGGCGGTTGCTCTCGAATGCCTCACCACCCATGACGTCGGCGATGGTGAGCGGCGCCGCACAAGTCACAGGTGCCGCCGTCCCAACCTATGAGGCCGCCAGCGGATCGACCGTGACGGTCAACCTGTCAGCGACCGACCCCAACTTTGCGTCGAACAACCTGACGACCGAGTTCAGTACCGACAACGGGTTCACCTTCACGAAAGGGAACACCATCACGTTGAATGCCGACGGCACATACGACGTGAAGTACTTCTCGATCGACCCGGCGGGCAACGTGGAGGCGCTGAATAGCCTGGTTATCGAGATCGGACCCGGCGCGATCGCCCAGCCGGCGACGACGCTCACCGTCTCCGCGACCCCGAACGTTCTCTGGCCGCCGAATCACAAGGATGTGACAGTCACGGTTTCGGGAACGGTGACGAGCACGGCCATGCCCGGAACCGCGAATTCCCCCTCAACGATCTCCTATAACGTCGATGATTCGGAAAACCCGGGCGCACCGATCCTCACGGGTACGACCACACTGAGCGCACCTATTGCAAACCCGAACGGCACGTTCACATACACCTATCAATTCCAGGTGTCACTCGAATCGAGCCGGCTCGGACAGGACAAGGCCGGCCGCGTGTACACGATCAACGTGAGCGCTCAGAACAGCGCCTCGTCCCCGCTGGTGTCGAATTTCACGAACGTGGTCGTCCCCCACGACATGGGGCAAGGGAATGAAGACACCAACGATCAAACGGTGGTCGATCAAGAGTTCGTCGACGATGCGTTCCTCGTCATTGTCGGCCGCGAGGCGAACCAGAACGACGAAAACGTCTTCGTGAACGCGATGCAGAACGGGATGACTCCCGCCCAGGTCATCACGATCCTGCAAACCTCGTCGGAGTACGACACGAAGGTGATCACGCAACTCTATCAGACCGTGCTTGGCCGCGCTCCCGATCCGTCGGGTCTGGCCACGTTCACGGGTTGGCTCCAGGCCGGTGCAACTCCGCGCATGATTGAGCAAGCGCTGTTGGATTCCGCCGAATTCAGCGCGGATCACCCGGACAATGCCGGATTCATCACCGCAGCCTACCAGGCGATCCTCGGACGCGCGCCCGACGCCGCGGGACAGGCTTATTTCACCAACCTCCTGAACGCAGGAGTCAACCGCGACATCGTGATCTCCGATCTGCTCTACTCTCCCGAATCCGATCAAGATTTCATCAATCAGAGTTACCTCCTTGTCTTGAATCGGGCGCCCGATGCATCGGGTGACGCCTTCTTCCTCAGGGGCCTGGAAACTAACACGATCTCGACGAACACGGTGATCGACGACCTGGCATTGTCGCCCGAATCGTTCGTCGATGCCACGGGCACGACTCAGTTCCTCGTGGCCCAAAACACCGTGAACCAAGGCGGCCAGGGCAGCCAAGGAAACCAAGGCGGAGACGGGGGCAATCAAAACCAGGGCGGAAACGGGAACGGACACGGCGGCGGGAACGGACACGGCGGCGGGAACGGGCACGGACATGGACACGGACATGGGCACGGTTGAGAGTGCGCCAAGAACCGTCATGCTGGACGGTCGATCGAATTGACAGCAACGGATCACGAGTGTAGTTCACTCCGATGACGGACGGACGGCGGCTGTGTGCCGACGCATTGATCGCGCACGCCGCCGTCTCACATTCCGCGCCGGCATCGGCATACTTGCCATGGGACGTCTAGCATCGTGAAACCGTCTCAATAGCGCCTTACAGCCCCCGACTCTGTCGGCAACGCCACACTCTGCTGTTTGAGAGCAAACGGCTCGGCTCCTTCGATCGAATGCTTGACAGCCTCATTCCGGATCTCATAGGATGATCCGCGCGCCGGAAGACGACGTCAGAACACCCGGTGTGACGGGGTTGGGGAGAGAGATTGGGATAGGACGCTGTCCGGTCTTCGGTGCCGTCACGGAAGTCGATCAACTTCAACGTCAGTGTTGCACGTTACGGGATGCGGGAAGTCGGGTCGGGTGCCCCGCTTCTCGGCATCCCGAACTCGTCTGAATTGCTTTCTACCCTGCTGTCGCCCGAGTTGGAGAGCGTCTCCATGCGGATTGCCCTGGACGCGATGGGAGGGGATCACGCCCCCGGGCCGATTATCGCCGGCGCCGTGGAGGCCGTGCGCGATGAGCCGGGAATCACGGTTGTGCTCGTCGGTGACCAGGCCCAGATCGAGGCCGAGCTTGCCAAGGCCCCGGATGCCCCGCGCGACCGGTTGCCGATCGTGCATGCCAGCCAGGTGGTCGGCATGGACGAAAAGCCGGTGGAAGCGCTCCGCAAGAAGCGGGATAACTCGATTTCCCGTTGCTGGGGTCTCGTGGCCACCGGCGAGGTGAAAGCGGTGGTCTCGGCAGGGAACACCGGTGCGATGGTGGCCTCGGCCCTGTTCAACGCCAAGATGTTCCTGCCCGGCGTGCGCCGGCCCGGCATCGCCGCGATTTTCCCCTCGCACCAGGGCCCGATTGTCATCATCGACGTCGGCGCCAACATGAACGCCAAGGCCGAGGATCTCTATCAATATGGAGTGATGGGTTCCATCTACGCGGAGACGATCCTCGGCGTGACGGAGCCGAAAATCGGCATCATGAACGTGGGGACAGAGGAAGATAAAGGGACCGACCTCACCAAAGCAACCCGGGCGCTCTACCAGAACAGTCCCCTCGCACATCGCTTTGTCGGCAACGTCGAAGGCCGAGATATCTACGAAGGACACGTCCGCGTGATCGTCTGCGAAGGATTCGTGGGCAACGTGCTGCTCAAGGCGGGCGAAGGGGCGGTCGAATTCCTCTTCGCGACACTCAAGCAAGAACTCGCCCATCTGATTCCCGAGCTTTCCGCGGACGACGGCCGCAAGATTGCCGCATCCTTGAAGGGGTTGAAGACCCGGTTCGAGTATCAGGAGTTCGGCGGCGGGCCGTTGCTCGGTATCCGAGGCGCTTGCATCATTTGCCACGGTTCATCGAAAGAGCGAGCGATCCGCAATGCGGTTCGAGTCGCCGGGACGATGGCCGACGAGAAGCTTAACACGCAAATCATCGAAGCCCTGGCTGCAGGGCCAACCACAAACGGCTAATTGCTTCCCTCGTTATTAACAGCAAGATTAATCTCCATGTCTGCTTCAGACGGTTCCAACGCTCCCAAGATCGCTTTCCTCTTTCCAGGGCAGGGGGCGCAGATCCCTGGTATGGGTCGTGCGCTGGATGAGGAATTGCCCGCCGCCCGCGCATTATTCGACCGAGCCAACGAGATCCTCGGCTTCGACCTGCGCACGCTCTGCTTCGAAGGGCCCGCCGAAGCCCTTGCGGCTACGGATGTCAGCCAGCCGGCGATCTTCGTCGCGAGTCTGGCGGCTCTCGAAGACTTGAAGGCCAGGGAGCCCGAGGTCGTCGCGGCCTGTGCGGGCGCAGCGGGATTGAGCCTGGGCGAATACACGGCGCTCGTCTTCGCGGGTGCTCTCGACTTCGAAACCGGATTGAAGATCGTTCGGCGCCGGGGTCAGGCGATGCAGGCGGCCGCGGTTGCAACCGCGAGTGGCATGTCGAGCGTTGTTGGGCTCGATGAACCAACCGTTGACGAACTCTGCCGGCGGCTCTTGCCTCACGGCCGAGCCTGGAAGGCGAACCTGCTCGGTCCTGGCAACATTGTCGTCTCCGGAGAAAAGGCAGCGCTCGAGCATCTCGAAGGAGTAGCCACCGAACTTGGTGCGTCGAGAGTCATCCCGTTGGCCGTCGCCGGCGCATTTCATTCCGAATTGATGAAGCCGGCTGATGATCAGCTCGCGGAGGTCCTTGCCGCCGCGCCCCTTACGTCGCCACGCATTCCTGTCTATTCGAATGTCGACGCCGCGCCCCACTCCGAGCCGGACGAACTGCGCCGCATTCTGGTCGCCCAGGTGCTCCAGGGGGTGCGCTGGGAGGACTCGATGCGCCGAATGCTCGCCGATGGATTCAATACCTTCTATGAGATCGGTCCCGGCCGAGTGCTGACCGGCTTGCTCAAGCGGATCGACCGAAAGACGCCTTGCACGAGCGTCGCGGCACGCTGAAACTCGTCCGGGGACCGGACTTGCGGTGGAAAGGAGCATGGGTTGGATGGAAATTGGGGTTGATCGGCGGGGTTGGGGGCAATTATAACGTTCCCAACCCGTATCGCGGGCGACCAATCGACCGAAGGATTCGCTCTTAATCTTCTTGCCGAAGGATGTTGCGTACGATGGCTGAGGGAGCACCGGCCCCGGGATGCCGTGTGGATTTGACCGGTCAGGTTGCGCTCGTCACGGGCGCATCGCGCGGTATTGGACGTGCGATCGCAATCCGACTTGCAGCTTGTGGCGCGACGGTCGCTGGGATCGCCCGCACGCTTCCCGCCCTGGAGGGAACGCTGCAGGCGATCCGTGACGCCGGGGGCACTGCCGAGGGATGGGCCGCCAACGTTGCCAATCCTGCGGACGTTCAGCGCGTGGTGGACGAGGTGGAAGCGAAATTCCCCAAGATCCACGTCCTGGTGAATAATGCCGGCCTCACACGCGATGGTCTCATGCTCCGCATGGAGGACGCCGCCTGGGACGAGGTCATTGATACGAACTTGAAGGGAACATTCCTGTTCTCCAGGGCCGTGGGCGCCATCATGATGCGAGGGCGCTATGGTCGGATCATCAATATCAGCAGCGTCTCGGGCCTGATGGGAAACCCAGGTCAGGCGAACTACTCAGCGAGCAAGGCCGGAGTGATCGGTTTCAGCCGCACGATCGCGCGGGAACTGGCATCTCGGAACATCACCGTCAACGTCGTGGCACCCGGGTTCATCACGACCGACATGACCGATGTGCTCCCAGACAAGATCAAGGCTGAGGTCAAGGAGCGGGTTCCCGTCCGACGGCTCGGAGCGCCGGAAGACATTGCAGACCTGGTGTGTTACCTCTCCGGTCCCGGCGCGAGCTACATCACGGGCCAGGTAATTGCGGTGGATGGCGGGATGACGGCGTGAGTTGAGGCACGCCGAGTTGGGTCGAGAACCCGTGGACAACGCGAGCCGAGATTGATAAGTTAGGTCGTTTTGCGGCAATGTCCCCTTCTCGCGAAGCGGGGGCAGCCCAAACCAAGGGACAGATTGCGAGATCCACAATCCGGAGTCGGTGGCGTCAAGGCCGCGGACGCGGGTTGCGGGTCTTTTTCATCGGTGATTTCCGCCCCCAAGGGCGGCTCGTTCTCTGGAACCGAACGGTGGCGTCCAGGTTGCCAGAGAACGTCCCGACCGAAAGGGAAATCGAAGACCAGGAGGTTTGCCCGTGTCTGTGGAAGAACGTGTGATCGAAATCGTGAGTGAGCAGATGGGTGTCGCCAAAGACCAGGTGACCAGGGAAACCTCGTTCGTCAACGACCTCGGAGCCGACTCGCTCGACACCGTCGAGCTGGTCATGGAATTCGAAGAAGAGTTCGACATCACGATCCCCGACGAGGAGGCTGAGAAGATCCAGACCGTGGGGCAGGCCATCGACTATATTCAGGAACATACGAAGTAACATGATCGGAACGCCGCGCCGGGTCGTCATCACCGGTATGGGGGTGGTCACGGCCCTTGGTGATCAGTTGGAAGAGTTCTGGTCAGCGCTTTGCGCGGGCCGGAGCGGAGTCGCACCGCTCACGCTGTTCGACACGACCGAGTTCAAGGTCCACTTCGGCGGCCAGGTGCACGGCTGGGATCCCGCGGCCCGGTTCGGGGTGAAAGAAGCGCGGCACCTCGACCGCTTTGCACAGTTCGCCATGGCCGCCAGCATGTCGGCCGTCGCCGACTCGGGGATCAACTTCGAGTCGCTCCCTTCACACATGTGCGGTGTGATCATTGGCTCGGGCATCGGCGGTCTGAATGAATTTGAAGCGCAGCACTCCGTGATGATGCAGAAGGGACCGTCGCGGATCAGCCCCTTCACAATCCCCAAGCTGATGGTCAATGCGGCCAGCGGCCAGGTCTCCATCCGGTGGGGCCTGCGCGGACCGAACTCGGCGATCGCGACGGCGTGTGCGTCGGCGGCCAATGCCATTGGCGACGCCTTCAAGGTCATCCAGAACGGCATGGCCGATGTGATGGTCACCGGAGGTAGCGAGGCCGCGATCACGCACATGGGTCTGGGCGGATTCGCCTCGATGCGTGCCCTCTCCACCCGCAACGAGGATCCCACCCGCGCCAGCCGACCGTTCGATCGCGACCGCGACGGCTTCGTCCTGTCCGAGGGAGCCGGGATCCTGATCCTGGAGGAAGAATCGCTCGCTCGCAAGCGAGGCGCCCGGATCTACGCCGAAATGCTGGGTTACGGCATGTCGGCCGACGGCTCCCATATCACCGCTCCGGACGAGGAAGGACGGGGGGCGGCCCGCGCGATGCAGCTCTGTCTGGACGACGCCGGCCTCGGCGCTGACTCGATCGACTATATCAACGCCCACGGCACAAGCACCGGACTCGGCGATCTGGCCGAGACGAAGGCCATGAAGCTTGTGTTCGGACCGCACGCGAAGAAACTTCAGATTTCCAGCACCAAGAGCGAGCTGGGGCACTTGCTGGGTGCCTCCGGTGGCGTCGAGCTGGTTATCTCGGCCCTCGCCATCGAGCGCGGCGTGTTGCCTCCCACGATCAATCTCGAAAACCCCGGTGAGGGGTGCGACCTCGACTATATCCCCAACGTCGCCCGCGAGACCCGTGTCGACCGCGTGATGTCCAACAGCTTCGGCTTCGGCGGACACAACGCGAGCCTCCTGATCGGGCGGTATCAGCCCTGACGCGGCGTCGGACCGAATGACGCATACCACGAGCGCCTTGCCGTGCCCGCGCTCGTGAATCCGTTGCTTGTCACGGTCTGGAAACAGGTGCTCGTGGTTCCTGGCTTTCTCAGGTAGGATAGGGGTGAAGGGTCACTCCGAGCCCTGGGTACCTTCTGATGGAGGGCGCACCTCGTGGCAGTCCTACACGAGCTTCCGACCGAAGCGATCGCGGCATTATGCCGGAAGCACGGCGTGCGTGAACTGTCGGTCTTTGGGTCAGTGTTGACAGACGACTTCGGTGAATCAAGTGACATCGACCTCCTCGTCGAGTTTCTTGACGGGGACGCCGGACCGTGGATGACGCGATTTCAGGCGTTTGAAGACGACCTTACGGTTCTGTTCGGTCGTAAAATCGACCTCATCTCCCGGAAATCGGTGGAGAGGAACCCGAACTGGCTCATACGCAACGCGATCCTCGAGTCCGCGCGGGTGCTCTATGAATCGTGACCCCGCAACGCTCCTCGATATCGTGCTCGCTTGCCGTCTCATTCGCCAGTTCGTGGGCGCAAAGGACAGCACCGCGCTGGAGAACGATCCTTTACTTCGCTCCGCGATCCTGTTTCAGATACTGGTCATCGGCGAAGCCGCAAAGCGGTTGACCACTTCGTTCCGGGACACCCACCCTGAAGTGCCTTGGCGCGCGATTTCCGGTATGCGCGATCGCTTGATTCACGGCTACGATCGGATCGATGATGCGATCGTTTGGGAAGCCGCGACCCGGTATGTGCCGGAACTCCTCGCGCAACTCGAACCCTTGCTTCCTCAAGAGCCCACAGCCTAAATCCATGAACACACCCACATTCGATCTCCTCGGTGACCGCGCCGCCTCGGCCCCACTTTCACCGCCCGAAGTCCAGCGCTACGCGCGCCACCTGATCATGCCCGAAGTGGCGATGGAGGGGCAGAAGCGTCTCAAGGCGGCGAAGGTGCTCTGTATCGGCACAGGCGGGCTCGGCTCGCCGTTGACGCTCTACCTGGCGGCGGCGGGCGTCGGCACGATCGGACTGGTCGATTTCGACGTCGTCGACGTCTCAAACCTCCAGCGTCAAATCATTCACTTCACCTCGGACGTTGGCCGGCCCAAGATCACGAGTGCGGAAGAAAAGCTCCGGGCGATCAATCCCGACCTGAACGTCGTGCGCCATGAACACGCACTGGACAGCGGCAACGCCATGGCGATCTGCGCGCCCTACGACGTGATCGTGGACGGTACGGACAACTTCCCCACGCGTTATCTCGTGAACGATGCGTGCGTGCTTCTGGGCAAACCGAACGTCTACGGGTCGATTTTCCGGTTCGATGGCCAGGCGTCGGTGTTTTTTCCGCCCAGCGGACCGTGCTACCGCTGCCTGTATCCTGAACCGCCTCCCCCGGGACTCGTGCCAAGCTGTGCGGAGGGAGGCGTTCTGGGCATCTTGCCGGGATTGATCGGGGTGGTCCAGGCGACCGAGGCCGTCAAACTGATCCTCGGCAAAGGGAGACCGCTGATCGGACGTCTGTTGCTTTATGACGCGCTCGATATGAGCTTCCGCGAGATGAAGGTCCGCAAGAATCCCAGGTGTCCGATCTGCGGGCCCAACCCAACGATCCACGCACTGATCGATTATCAGGAGTTCTGCGGCGTCCGAGGGGAGGAAGCAACGACGGAAGCCATGGCGGCGGCCTCCAATGGCACGATCACGCCGCTCGAGCTCAAGGAGCTGCTCGATCGGGGCGATGCTCCGCTGATTCTCGACGTACGCAATCCCGAGGAGATCGCAATCTGTCGGATCGCCGGGTCGGTGGTAATCCCACTCCCCGAGTTGCCCCAGCGTCTCCGTGAGTTGAAGCGGGGCGTGCCGATGGTGGTCCATTGCAAGAGTGGTATGCGCAGCGCCAAGGCCATCAAGCTCCTCGAAGCCGAGGGCTTCTCAAACCTGCGCAATCTGACGGGAGGCATCCTCGCCTGGATCAAGGACGTCGATCCGAGCCAGCCTGTCTACTAGCGAAGAAGGCCCGGCTCGCCTCGTGAGCGCTGATGACGCGAGACGGCCGGGCGTCGGGGGAGGAGATTCCGTTCGAATATCGCTACTCTCAACGGCGCATCATCGCGCTCGGAAGATGACTCGCGATGGCCGAGGGGAGATTGCGGATCGAGTCCGCCAGACTGTGGAACGCACCCGGGAGATGGTTCATCGCATCCTGAGCTTGCCCCATCGAACGACGAGCCATACGCATGCCATCGTTCGTCCGCCGCTCGGACCAGTCGCTCCATGACTCCTCGGAGTGGTTCAGCATCGTTGTGATCACCAATCCAAGACCGAAGCCAGCGCCGAGGGCGATGAGGACCGAGGGTGCGGGGTTGCGTGCCATCACGCCTTCGGCCTCGCGATAGCGCCGCTCCATCTCGTGGCGGGCTGAGTCGTAGCCCTCATGCATCCGGCGCCCGGCGGTTTCCCAGCCTTCTCGCAGGTTCTGACTCATCGACGATTCAGGATTTGAACCTCCATTCTGCCGTTCCATCCGCCTTTCTCGCAATTCTTCACGTCGATTCGTAGGCATCGTGACGCCTCCTCGTTGTTATCAGTGGGCGATCGTTCCATCACAGCTAGACGATTCGGTCCTGAACAAGGATCAAGTCGTGCAAGGGACGTGCCACTGATCCCCAGCCGCTAATCCCGGGCATGTCGATTCTCAGGCTGCGCCGGCAGGTTTCCCATGGAGGAACTTCCAAGAAAGTCTTGATCCTTTCGATACGCCTCTGGCACGAGGCTTGCCAGGTTGTGAACCGGCCTGGCGGTGTGAAGCAGCCCCAGTGTGGGGCAGGACGAGCGCCGCCGTTTGTATCGTTTGGAGCTTTGCGCGATGAGGACGCTTCTATCGTCAGCTTTGATCGTGGGTCTCCTTTCCCTGCCGACAATCAGCCTGGTTGGCTGCAGCGACGAGGCGAAACAGGAAACCAAGGAGATCGACAAGACTCCGGGCGGCAAGACCGAAACCACGGTCACGAAAGAGATCAAGTCAAGCGGCGACAATCCGCCACCGAATTCGTCTGGTGAGAAGGTCGAGAAGCCGTAATCGACCGCAATCGCGGTGCGTGATCGGAACGTTTGAATCCAGAGTGCGATGACTTCAAAACCTGCGGAAGTGTCCGATTGGCACCGCGATTGCGAACTTGAAAAAAACCATAGCAGAGCGCCGGCCGTGGAGCCGGCGAATAGGCCCGCACCTAGGAGAGAGTCACCGATGGCGATCAACGCTCAAGTGCTGCAAGGCGAATGGAATCAGATCCGTGGCCGGGTCAAGGAAAAATGGGGACAACTGAGCGACGACGACCTTCAAATCCAGGGGGGGAACGTCGACCAGCTCATCGGCCGTATTCAGCAAAAGACCGGTGAAGGCCGGGAGGCCATCGAGCGGTTCCTCATGGACTTGACCTCGCGCGGTTCGTCCGCAATCTCGCAAGCGGCGGAATCCATGAGCGGATATGCCCACATGGCGGGGGACCGGCTCCGCGAACACTACAGTCAACTCGCCGACCAGGCGCGTGAACGTTACGACCGGGCCGAGGACATGGTCCGCAGCAACCCGACTCAGTCGGTGGCCGCGGCGTTCGGAATCGGCCTGGTTGCCGGCTTGATCGTCGGACTCGCCCTCCGGTCGCGTTAGACCGAGCGGCCCGATCCGACGTCTTTACCGTTCCTCACCTCACGCGGTGGCATTGTCGTTCACCGCGAAAATCGGAAGGAGTCTCCGTTATGTTACGCTGGGCACTCGCGTTTGCGATCATTGCCCTGATCGCGGGCGCTCTCGGGTTCTATGGCCTGAGTTCAACGGCTGCTGACATTGCCAAGTTCTTCGCGGTTGTGTTCGTCATCCTCTTTGTTGTGGCCCTGATCGTGGGGCAGAGGGTGATCGGCGGACCCACTGTCTAGGGGCCGGTCCTGGTGACTGGCCAACGATTCGATCGCGAACGTGGGGCGGGCTTTCTCCCGGTTGGGAGGAGGCCCGCCCTGTGTCATGCGCGCAGGGTCGCGCCAAATTGCGAAACACACGTGTCAACGACGTTCTTGACGGCCAGCTCCACTTCGTCACCCGTCAGGGTTCGCTCAGGGTGCCGGAATCGCAAGTTAAAGTGAACACTCTGCATGTCGCCGGGAAGATTGCCTCCGCGGAAGGTGTCGAGGTAGGCGATCGATTCCAGGGTGGAACCCGCGGCATGCCTGACGGCGCCCGCAAGGTCGGCCCAAGGAAGCGCGCGGGCCACGACGAGCGACAGGTCGCGAATGACCGCAGGGAAGGGGGGGAGTGTATGATTCTGAGGCACCAGCTCGGCCCGTTCCCGCAGAAGATCAAACGAGAGTTCCGCGGCGGAGCATGCCGCGCGCAACTCGTAAGCGTCGAGTTGCGTGCGATCCACTTCACCCACAAACCCGAGCGGACGGCCTTGCAGGAACAGTTCCGCGCACCGGCCCTCGGCAAAGAGCGCGACGGACTGCGCAGGCTGCCTGGCCTCGAACGTCGCGTCCAGATGTAAGCGCTCCAGCAGTGCTTCGACCACGCCCTTCATCCCCAAAAAGTCACGGCCGCTGACGAGGCCCAGGCAGGTAGGCTCGTTGGGGAGCATCTGGTCGGGTCGAGGCTGATAAACGTTGGCGATTTCGAACAAATCTGCATCGGCATTCCCGTGCGCTTCGTTGTGCCGGCGGATTGCCAGAAGGCTGGGAACCAGGCTTTGACGCAGCGCGTTTTCACGCTTCCGGCTGGAATGCTCGACCCGGATCGGTGGCAGCGCGCCGGCCGACGAGAGCGGGACGCTCAATTCCTCGCTGACCAGACTGAACGTGTAAGCTTCGTCGAATCCGGAGGCCGTCAGAACGTGGCGTACCTCATTTTCAACTCGCTCACGACGCCCCCTCGGTGCACTCGCCAGCGGTACGGCGCGGTTTTCGGGGATGTGCTCATAGCCATGAATCCGCGCGACCTCTTCGATCAGGTCGATCTCTCGCTCCAGATCGCCTCGCCAGGTCGGGGGGCGGAAGGTGAGCGAGTTATCCGCCTCGCCTTGAGGGTCCAACCCGAGCGCATGAAGGATGCGGATCACCGTCCCCCGGTCGATCGCGATTCCGAGCACGCGCGGAATCTGGTCCAGCCGAAGCGTGATCGTCGCGCGCTGGGCTCTCGGAGCGCCGTCGTCGATCACGCCAGGGTGCAGCGTGCCGTCCGCCGTCTCCAGAATCAGCTCGGCGCAACGACGGCTCGCCCACTCGGTGATCTCAGGGTCGAATCCACGCTCGAAGCGATAGCTCGACGGGCTGTGTAAGTTCAGCGCTCGCGCAGTCCGGCGGACCGTCATGGGATCGAACTGGGCCGCCTCGATCAAGACGTTCCGCGACGTTTCACCGATCTCCGTGTCGAACCCACCCATCACCCCGGCCAGACCGACCGGCCGTTCGGCGTCAGCGATGACGAGCATCTCGGGCGACAGCTCGTAGACCTTTTGATTGATCGCCTTGAGCGTCTCCCCGCGCGCCGCTTTGCGGACCACGAGCCGCCGTCCAGCAAGTCGGTCAAGGTCGTAGGCGTGCAGCGGCTGACCACACTCGAACATGACGTAGTTGGTCACGTCAACGACGTTGCTGATCGGCCGCACGCCGAGCGTTTCGAGACGCTTCCGAAGCCACCAGGGACTCTCTTTCACCTTCGCCCCGGTGATCACCCGTGCGGTGAAGCGTGAGCACAGGTCTGTGGCCTCGATCCGAACTCCCGTCAAGGTCTCGACCTGGGCACCCGACGTCGCGGGTTGGGGGTCGGGAATGCGCAGGGACTTGTCGAACAGGACCGAAATCTCGCGCGCCACGCCCAGATGGCCGAGGCAGTCAGAGCGGTTGCTCGTGACTTCGAGGTCGATGGCCAGATCGCCGCCGACCTCGCTCGTGGATTCGTGGTTGAGACCCGTAAGGGCCAAACGTTCGGTCAGTGCTTCCACCGGCATGTCGAGCCGGACGTATTGGGTGAGCCAGTTCCAGCTTACGATCATGGAGAGCCTGGTATCCGTCGTCGTATTGTCAGAAAATGGCCGGCGCGTCGCCGGCCCACATGAACTATTGAGGAAGCGCCGGTTTCGCGGCGGTCTGGCGAACCTGGGTCGAGAGGTGGAACGGCAGACCGTCGATTTCGTATTCGATGTCTCCGAAGAGGGCCACAAACCCTTTCTCCGGGCGTCCGGTGCGGCCCAGGATCTCGCGATCCTCGACGTTTAAGGGTTGCGGCTTCCAGACCGAATCTCGAAAGTCTCGGGTCTCCGATTCCGCGACCCAGAGTTGGGCCGACTTGGCCGGCACCGGCGAGGTGATCTTGAGGACCAATCGGCCATCGGCGTCATCGGAATGTTTCCACGACGGTGTGGGGAGTGTCTTGTTCGCGACGGCATGACGGAACAGCGCACCCACTCCATTCACGGCGTAGTGGCGATTGACGGCGAGGTTATGTCCCGCGTTGGGGAGGTAGACCACATGCTTCGGGCCGTACAGGTCGTCCCAGTAGATATTGAGCGCGTCGAGCGTCCAGTACCGATCGTTTGATCCGTTGATCATGAGCTTGGGTAGGGTCAGCTTCTCGCGATAGGCGTGGGGATCGACCATTCTCCACAATCGCGCGCCTTCAGGATCGTCAAACTTCTCGGTTAGGCCCCGGCTCGTGTAGTCGTTGATCTGTTCGCTGAACTTGCCCCAGACTTCGAGCGAATGCGCGCGCTGGGCTTTCATGTTGAGCGTGTCGATCACCATCGGCGCGATCGCGATCACCCGGGGGTCGACAGCGCCGGTCAACCAGGTGGTCCAGCCGCGTTTGGACGCACCCGACACGATAAAACGAGTGATCGCCGGCCGCTCGTTCTTGTCTGCCCAGGCCTTCACGGCGTCCATGGCGCGCACCGCGCTTTTGACCATCGGGAAGAGGAGCGGCCAGGTGTCGTCCTTGGTTTCGAGGTAGCGCACGAACGTCTCGGCGATCAGCGTATCCTCGGTCTTGCCATCAAGCAGCGGCTGGTTGGGAACCTGGGACAGGACGGCGACCCGGGCACCGCAGGCGGTCGTCAGGGCGAAGCCCATCGCGTCGTTCTCGGGCTTGGGCTTGCTCTCGGTGCTACCGCCGGTGATGAAGAGGAGCACGACGTCCTTATGTTTGATTTCGGGCGTCTCATACACATCAAGCTGGTGTTGCCAGCGAATGTTTTGCCACACTTGCGAGGTCAGCTTGAGACGATGAATGGCGCCGCTGCCGACCGACTGGACGGCGGTGGATTCCCACCGGAAGGCACCGTCGTCAAGTTTGACGTAATCTTCGAGTCCCGCGACCGCAAACGGGCCAGAGCACATCAAGAGCGTCAAGCCAATCGCGCCCACGATTCGACTGTGCTGGATCATGATGCTGTCCCAAGGGAGGATGAACGACAGAGCGTTTTTGAGCCGCGCTCACTTTACTGTCTGGATTCGCATTCGCAAATGGATCGGAAACCGATTTGACTACAATCCCGGCTCCCCCTTGGGGGGCCTGGACCAAACGCAGTAGACGGGAATCCCGGTCAGCACGATCAGATAGCCGATCCCAGACGTCTTGGGATTCAGAATAATGAAGTCGAGAACGAGCAGAATCGCGAGCCCCATGTAGATCATCGCCGGGAGCGGGTAGCCCCACGTCCGGTACGGCCGCTCGAGATCGGGATACTTCCGACGCAGCAGGACCACAGCGCCAACCATCAATGTGTAGAACGTCACATCAACGGGGATAATGTATTCGAGCAGGTCGCCGTAAAGGTTGCCGAACTTCACGTTTCCGGAGGCGTCCAGGCTCTTCGTCACTGGGAGCGTCAGGAGAGCGGCCCAGATTCCCTGGGCCCAGAGTGCGACAGCAGGGACGTGTTGGCGGTTGGTTGTCCCAGCGCGCGCGAAGAAGAGCCCATCGCGCGCGAGTGCATAACAGACACGCGCACCCGCCAGGGCCAGTCCGTTTACACAACCGAACGTCGAGATCAGGATCGCCACGGCCATCACGAGGGTGCCAGTGTGGCCGAACACTTTCTCCATGAGCTTCGTGCCGACGCGATCGACGGGCGCGTTCTGAATCTCGGGAAGTGTCAGCGAAACCACATAGGCGACATTCGCGAGGAGATACAGCCCGAGGACACTGCCACAGCCGAAGATCAAGGCGCGGGGGAGCGTACGGCCCGGGTCGTTCGTCTCTCCACCGATGAACGTCACGTTATTCCACGCCGACTGCGAAAAGAGCGGTCCGATCATCGCCTTGCCCAGCAGCATCGCCAGAGCGACGCCGCCGAACAGCGGCAGCCCATTCGCGAAGGGGGCGGGGTCCCAGCCGTTGGACCAGGGGTTCCACCATGATGCCGTCCACGCGGCGCTTTGCCTGTCGACCCCAACCGTCAGGCCCACGACGATCAGCCCGATGAGCGCGGCGGTTTTCGTGAAGGTGAACACGTTCTGGATCAGCGTACCGGTCCGCAAACCCCTCGTGTTCGCCGCCGTGAGAAACACGATCAGGGCGATCGCGGTAAGTTGCTGTGTGGAGAGACTGACCGCGTAGTGACCGAAGGCCACCGATCGAGGCCAAACGAGATAGTTGTCGGCCGCGACAATCGGGAAGAGGACGCCCAGGAACTTCGCGAAGGCCACAGCGACCGCCGCTATCGTTCCCGTTTGCACGACGAGGAACGTCGCCCAACCGAACAGGAACCCCACGGGCCGGCCGTAGGCCTCGCGCAGGAAGACGTACTGCCCGCCGGCCTTCGGCATCATCGCGGCGAGCTCGCCGCAACAGAGTGCGCCGGTGATCGTCATCACGCCGGACAGAGTCCACGCCACGAGCAACCACCCCGGGGCGCCGACGAGCCGCGACGACTCGGCCGAAGTGATGAAGATGCCCGAGCCGATCATCGAGCCCATGACGATCATGGTGGCGTCGAGCAAGCCCAGCGCGCGCACCAGGCTCGGCGCGGATTCCTTGACACTCGGCGCGCCGGCTTCCGATGCGCTCACGACCCGCTTTCCACAAACGCCTTTACGTCGGCGATGGCCTGCTCGATCGTCTCGCGGCGCCATTTCGTCAGCGCTGAGTCGAGGGCGCGTGTGAGTTGGTTGACCAAATGCGAGGCCGCGACCACCGCGGTTTCTCCCTCGGCGCGGATCTCGGGATAGTCGCGATGGTGGACCGACGCTGTGTGCGCGGTCGTTCCGGTCGTCACGATCACCCGGCTCAAGTCGGTCGGCATGGGGAGGGCCTCAACTGGGGGCTCGGGAACAGTCGGCTCTTGGACTTCGCGCTCGCGTCCGTGGGGCCAAGCTCCTCGACGCTATGCCGCCGCTCAAAACTGCCCCAGGAACCGTGTGTCGTTCTGATAGAGCAGCCGGATATCGTCGATCGCGTGCCGCCGCATGCAAAGCCGTTCGATTCCCAGCCCGAACGCGAAACCGGTCACCTCTTCGGGGTCATATCCCACGGCGCGGAAGACGTTGGGATCAACCATCCCCGCGCCCCCCATTTCAACCCAACGGTCGCCGCCGTGCCAGAGCATATCGACTTCGACGCTCGGCTCCGTGAAGGGAAAGAACGACGGCCGGAAACGGATCTTCACGTCGCGGCCCAGGTAACTCTGGGCGAAGAGCCGGAGGACCGTCTTGAGATCGGCCATCGTCACCCCTCGATCGACCATCAGCCCCTCGATCTGATGGAACATGAACGAGTGGGTCGCGTCCACCGTGTCCGGCCGATACACCCGCCCGATCGCGATGACGCGTACCGGGGGCGGCTGATTCTCCATGACGCGGATCTGGACGGTGCTCGTCTGGCTCCGCAGCATCGTCCCATTGGAAAGGTAGAAGTTGTCGAGGGGATCGCGGGCCGGATGCGAGGCGGGGATGTTCAGCGCCTCGAAGTTGTGGAAGATGTCCTCGACCTCCGGCCCTCGGGCGACGGAAAAGCCAAACCGGCCGAACAGGTCGACCAATTCCTCGGCCGTCTGCGTCAACGGATGCCGGTGGCCGAGGCGCGGACGAAGTCCCGGCAGCGTGATGTCGAGACCTTCCGCAACGGCGGCCGCGGGACGCTCCACGCGCGCCTTGGCGGCGTCGCAGGCGTCTTCGAGCGTCTTCTTGACCGTATTGAAGCGCTGGCCGTAGACCTTCTTGGCCGCAGGGTCCAGGCCGCGCAGGCGTTCCTGCGCGGTTTTGATTCGACCCTGCTTCTGGCCCAGAAACTCGATACGAGCCGCCTCGACCGCTTGCGGGTCGCGAGCGCCTTGAAACGCTGAGAGGGCCGAGGCTTCAAGTGCCTCGAGATCCGCCTGGGCAGCGTCGAGAGAATCGTTCGCACTCATCGGGTGCTCGTCACCGGGTCACGCCGTGCGGGTCGCCTGGCGCTGGCGTACGGCAGCGTCATGCTGGTCGAGAGCTTCGCGAACTCGAGCCACGATCGCGTCGAAGGTCTCGGGGTCGTGAATCGCCACCTCGGAGAGGCTCTTGCGGTCGAGGCCGATTCGGGTCAAGCGCAGACCGTGAATGAAACGGCTATAACGCAGGCCCCGCATCTCGACGGCCGCGCTCACGCGAGTGATGAACAGCCGGCGGAAGCTGCGCTTCTTGGCCCGGCGGTCGCGGAACGCGAAGACACCCGCCCGGAGCAGGGTCTCCTTGGCCATGCGGAGCAGCCGGCGCCGTCCGCCTACAAATCCTTCGACGGCCCGGAACAGTCGCTTCTTTGCCTTATTGCGGGCCGCGCCTTTAGGTGCACGCATCGTGGACTCTCAGTACCGGCAAATCGTGTGGGAAAAGAGCAGCCGGCCTCACCGGCCGCCCCGAAACGCGGTCCGGCGACGTGTCACCAACCGCTCCGTCATTCTTGTCTGCGTTCAGGACGTCGGTGCATCGCCGGCGGCTTCCGCCTTCAGCTCGGCGAGGGCCACCAACTTGCCCGCCTCGATCGACTGCGGTTGCGAACCTTCGCGTTGGTGAACGGCCCGGCGCAGACGATGCGCCTCGGCCGAGATCTTCAGCGTCGACTTCTTGCGGAGCCGGCGCACTTGCTTGCCGCTCTTGTGGCTCATCAAGTGCGACGAGCCGCAACGCTTGTGGCTCACCTTGCCCGTGGCCGACACCTTGAACCGCTTCTTAATGCCTTTGTGCGTTTTCAGTTTGGGCATGACGACTCATTCCGCGGCGCGGTTTGTTAATGGGGAAACCTGGGCCTACTGGATTGGGACGAAGGCACCGAACGTCACAGGGCGGTCTCAGCCCACCCCAACGCGTTTCGGCCGGTCAGCCTCAGTCCGCAGCGCTGCGATGCTCGGGAATGATCGGCGTCGCGAAGGCCCAAAGCGAGGTCGAAAACCATCCGAGCGGAACACTGTAGCAAACGAGGGGCTCGTTCGCCAATTCCAAAAGCGATCAGAAAAAAGAAATACCCTCCCCGGCCGCAGCGCGGGGAGGCTGCGGGTGGGGAAGGTCGAAGATCGTAGGCCGGTTGCCGCCGCGCGGCGTCCTGGATGCGATCGCCAACGCGCGCACCCAACTCAGACGCGAGGTGCGACGATGGCCGTCATGCGCTTCCCCTCCATGGAGGGGTTCTTCTCCACTTTGGCCACGTCCTCGAGCGCCTGGAGCACCTCGTCCATGACCTTTCGGCCTTCGTCGATGTGCGCCAACTCGCGACCGCGGAAGAGGACGTTCACCAGCACCTTGTCTTTATGTTCCAGGAACTCGCGCGCCCGCTTGACCTTGACCTCGATGTCGTGGTCGCCGGTCTTCGGCCGGACGCGGATCTCCTTGACCTGGACCTGGTGCTGTTTCTGTTTTGACGCCTTTTTCTTCTGCGAGTACTTGTACTTGCCGAAGTCCATGATCTTGCAGACCGGTGGACGCTCGTTGGGAGCGACCTCGACCAGGTCGAGTCCCGCTTCGCGGGCCGCCTCCATGGCCTTGCCGGTCGGCATGACGCCGAGCATCACGCCTTCGGCATTGATGACTCGCACAGGAGAAATGCGGATCTGTTCGTTAACTCGCTGATTCCGATCAATAGGTCCGATAGCGTCCTCCCCGGGGACGTGGGTTGTGGTGCCTCCAGCAACAGAAGGTGGGCCGCTCCTCGCGAAGGGAGCTCGCCCTCCTCATACGAACGACCCCTGCCCCCATGGCAGGTCGCCGAAACGCGCGGCGAGGCAATCTTTACGATTACTTCGCATCGTCCAACCTGTCAAGAGAACCTGAGGCATCTTCGCGCCGGATCCGGATGGCCTGTAATGTGCAAACAAACCTCTACCGGTGGAATTCCCCCCTGCGTGTCGACGCCTCTTTTCCCACGACCGAGGCGAAACCCGCGACCAGGCCATCCGTTCCTGTGACGCGGAGCACCGTGCTACGACGGAGTCGACCGAGACCGAACTCTCTCGGTCTCGCCTGACACGACGCTGGCGGTTATAACCTGAAGAAGCTCGAGAGCCAAAGAACTTGCGAGGCGTTCAGCGCATCATGCAGTCCCCCACGCCCAATCCGGCGGTCGTACCCTCATCCCCACCACGCCACTTACCTGTGCTCGGAGGCAAGTACTTTGCCTTGATCGTGCTTTTCAGCATGAACTTGCTGAACTACGTCGACCGCTACTCCTTCTTCGCCGTCGGGACGCACATCCAGCACGATCTCACGATCAGCGATCGCGGCTTCGGCGTCCTGAGCGCATCGTTCATGATCGTCTATACGCTGATTTCTCCGCTCGTCGGCTGGCTGGGCGACCGCTACCACCGTCGTGGCCTTTTGTCGTTCGGGGTGGGTCTCTGGAGCGTCGCCACCGTCGGTACGGCGTTCTCGACCGGGTTTGCCTCGATGTTTTTCTGGCGGGCCCTGCTCGGCGTCGGTGAGGCAAGCTACGGGGTGATCGCGCCGGCCTTGCTCGCCGATCTGTTCGAGCCCAAGCACCGGGGCCGGGTCATGGGGCTTTACTTCCTGGCTCTTCCGCTTGGGGGAGCGCTTGGATACGGGATAGGGGGTTGGGTTGCGCAAGCCTGGCATTGGCGTGCGGCCTTTTGGGTCGTGGGCTTGCCCGGCCTGGCCGCTGCGGTCGCCGGCCTTTTGATCCACGACCCCGGCCGAGGGGCCTCCGAAGGGACCGGGACCACGGATCCGCCGAACCGTCCTCGATTCCGCGACTATCTCAGCCTGTTCCACAACCCGACCTTTCTCTACAACACGGCCGGGATGGCGGCCGTGACTTTCGCGACAGGAGCCTATGCTGTCTGGGGCGCGACGTTCTATCAGCGGGTGCACCGGATGACCTCCGCCCAGGCGGGAAGCTGGATCGGCGGGCTCACGGCCGTGGCAGGCCTGCTCGGTATCCTGGTGGGGACGGCACTCGCGGACTTCCTCCTACGCTACACGCGGCGTGCGTACCTGCTCATGGCCTTCGCCGCCGTTTTGATCTCCGTGCCGTTCGGCTCGCTCGGCCTGCTTGACCCCCACCGGGCCAGCTCGCTCGGCTTGCTTTTTGTCGGCATGGTCATGCTGGCGGCCGTGCTCGGTCCCTGCAACACAGTTACCGCCAACGTGGTGCCGGCCAACCAGCGAGCCGCGGGCTACGCCCTCAGCATCTTTCTGATCCACCTGTTCGGCGACATACCGTCGCCGATCCTCATCGGCGCTGTGAGCGACTTTTGCGGCAGGGCGAGCATCGACCACTCACCACTCGGACACCTCTTCCATGTGATCGGGGCCAACCCCGTCGGCAGCACGAATCTAACGATGGGCATGCTTTCCGTGGTCCCGATCCTGGCCGTGGGTGCCGTCTTCTTCCTCGTCGGTTCCCGCCACCTGGCCGAGGACCAGGACCGCGCCCGGTCTCGTGGAGGAGACCCAGCGCTGGAGCAGGGGCCGCTCCATTGAGGCGGCGTGGGTGATCCTCCGAAAACAACGCGAAAAGGCAAACGGCAGACGTCTCTGCCATTTGCCTTCGGCACATCGCGAATTGTCAGAACCTCGCTGGTCAGTTGGCTTTCGGCATGAGACTCTGCGACCCCGGCAGAGGCGGTAGCGAGGCCGTCGCGGCCGGATCGAGCCCGAGGACTTTGCACGCGACGGCGCGAACCGACGCGGACTTGTCGGTCCGGGACATCTCGACGAGGCGACTCCGCGCCTCCGCGGTATTCGCGGCTTCCAGGGCCTCCACGGCCGCCGTGCGGACCGACTCTTCCGTGTCGTGGGAGAGTTGGAGCAGCCACACCACCGGGTCGATGTCCGACCGGTTCTTGAGCAACGGGATGACCGACACGCGCATGCCCGGCTTCGGGTGATTGATCAGTCGGGCCAGACTGATCTGTTCTTGCTCCAGTCCGCGGATTTTGAGCACGGTCTCAGCGGTCTCGCAGACGGCGGGATCGGCGTCGTACAGATGCTTGGCGATCGCGTCCTCGCTGAGCAGCCCGCTGCGCTGCGCGAACGAAATCAAGACTTGCTGACGCACGACGGGACTGTCTTTGTCTTCGAGATACGCCACCGCGGGCGCCGCCGCATCGACGGGCAGTTGGCCCAGACACACGATCGCAGCAATACGCGACTTCGCCTCACGGTCGCCGAGCCGGCGCACGACCGGAGCGATCAGGCCGTTCTTCCACTCGACGATCGTGTTCTCCTCCAACTTCGTCAGCGATCGGCCCGGAAACCAGCCCCAGATGCGGCCGATCTCGGTCAGAGCCGAAACGCGCACGTCGAGGTCGGGGTCGGCCAGACCGGCGATGAACAGGTCGTGAGAGGGTTGCAGCACGCGCGACCAGACACTCGGAGCAGGATCAACGGCGAGCCGTTGAAGGACTTTCCCCGAGACAGCGAGCGCTGTGGCACGGCCAAAGCCGCTGAATCGCAGGAACCCCGCGCGCAGACCGTCCAGCGTGTTGACCCAGTTCGCCCCCTCGTCCTCGCGGATTGGGGAGAGTGCCGCATCGGGCTTCGGCGTTAGCCTTTGCTGGAGCACAGCCAACGCCCGCGCATCCCCATCGCGCAGCGCCGGTCCGAGCGCGG
>DAIDJG010000602.1 GCA_027451445.1 Singulisphaera sp. | reverse complement strand
TTTGCACTTATGATCCAACAGGCGGCGATCGCTCGAACAAGGCTGTTTTTCAGCCACCGTCGCCATGTTCGTTCTCGTCGGCTGGCCAGCCGATGCCGTGTGCCTTTTCGGCCCCCCCGTGAAAAGTGTCGGGTCGCCAGCTTCCCAAGGGGGGGAGTTTGAACAGACGCGCACGCGTTTCTTACTCCCCCCTTGGGAAGGGGGGTGGGGGGGTGGGCAATGGCCGCGGCTTCCCCCTCTTGCGTCAGCGACCGCCAAGACAACCCGGTAACGCTACTACAGTGGCCATTATCTCCCGTTTTGCCTCAGTAAATACCATGTAGATGCCTGTTTTCGGCGAGAGTTGATTCGCATCGCAATCGACAGAGTGCGTCATTTCCCAGGCTTGCGCGACGCGGATCCATCGGCTCCGGGACGGTTGCGCTTGTCCTTGCGATGATTCCGTTCGCTTTTTTGAATCACGAGCCGCGCCCATGCTTCGGGCGTCCAAAGACAGGCCCAAAGCAACAGCGCAATGCCAGCCCCTGTCCAGCAAACGCAAACGACCACGGTAAGTACCGTCCCCGTGGACGTCCAGCTCTGGACTCCGCGGGCTCCCAGCAGCACGAGCGCGAGAATCAGCGCGGCGACGATCAGCAGCGGACCGATGCAAAACGCGTTGAGCCGCGCTCTGCGGAGGTCCGCGACGAGGCGTTCCTCGTCCCCGGCGGGTGTTGGGTGGGCGCGATCGTCCGATCGCTTGAGCCAGGAGCCCATTTTCGAGAAGAGGTTGTGGGCCGATCGAATGGTGCTGCTCCCGGTCGTTGTAAGATGGTGCGGTGACAAATCCGACCGCTCACTTTGGATTCTACCGGCGCTCGTCAATGCACGGAGGCGGGACGCACGGTCGAGGGCGGCAGCGAAACTCGACCGCGCGCCCGCACTGGCTCGTGCCGGTTTCGTCAGCTCAGCGAAGCTCGGCCTTGAGTGTCCGTTCCTTGCCGTCGCTGGTGGTGTACACGTTCATCGTGAGCACCTTGTCGGGCGCTGCATTGTCCACGATCCATGGAAGATTGCCGGCAGTCGTTGTGTGGTACCCATTGACCGATTGGATGAGATCGCCCGGACGGAGGCCGGCCTTTTCGGCGGGAGTTCCGGCAGCGACGCTCGCGACCTTGAGCCCACGACGGCCCGACCCATCGTTGAACAGTTCCGTGTCGATGCCGAGCTTGGGGTGTGTTGCCGGCGCCGAGGCTTCCGGTTCGCGGGGAGGAGTTGCCGGTGAGGCGGGCGCCGCGGGAGCGTTGGGAGTGCCAGGAGCGTGGCGTCGCAGTCGCGCTCCTTCGCCGACTTCCGTCGCGAACGGTGCGAAGACGGCCTCCGCGTTGGGCGGGCCGCCACTGAACCCGCCGTAGCCGGGCTCGTACGCGGGCTCGCCGACCTGTACGACGGGCTGGTCGCTCACGAGGGGACCGGTGCCCCCGAAGTAGTTGGGTTGGTCCGGGGTCGGATAGCCGGGGCCTCCGTAGTAGAAGAACGGTTCCGTGGCGAGGTGCCGGTTCAATACGGGCCACGGATGAGGGTAGCCCGGGCCGCCGTAAAGCGGGTATCCCCCCTCAGCGCCGACGCCGAGAGCCGAGCCGCCGTAGCCGTAGCCCAGATGATAGCCGAGCCCAAATCCCTGGAAGCCCGGGAAAAGGCCTGGTGGACCATAGCCGAGCGTGCCGAGGCCGGGCCCTTGGTGACGATGATGGTGGGCGTGCGTCTTACCGCACGAACATTCCGTCATCGCCGGCGCAGGGTATGAGAATTCGCCATCCCCTGCCCTCGCGGTCAATCCGGTGCAGACGACGGTGACCCAAGTCAGGGCAACCGCCTTCCATGACGGCCTTCTCGCAACCTGTCCGCGTGCGATCATGGGCGAGTTCCTATAAAAAAGGTCCGTGGATTTCGAGTCGATCGCGTTTTTCACACCGCTCGTGACGATCAACGCCTTGCCGGGGGCGACCCATTGCCGACTGGAGGCAGATAGGCGGGTCGCGCTGTGTCGACCTCCTGGACCGGACCAGGCGGATTGTTCAGCGCGATCTCGCGAGCGGGGTAGCCAATTGCGTGGTACAGGTCGAACTGAGCCCGGCTGTACTCGGCGACAGTCGTGAAGTATTCATCGAACGAGACGTTCAATTGCTCCAAAAAATACACGGCTTCCTGCGGGCGGAACGTCAGAACCAGGACGTTTTCCAGCCGCCGCGTTTGCTCGAGTCCTTCAAGGTGTCCGTTGAAGGTGATGATGGCCGTACGCAAGGCGCGGTCAGCCTGGATGACGCGTGCCGCCGCGGACTGGACGCGCGCCTGGGCACGATTCACGTCCCCCGCGATCATATCCTGGACCTTGCGGAGCTTGATGATGGCGTCCGACTGCTCCCCGCGTTTGGCTTTGATCCGGGCGAGGTTGCCGATCCCGAAGCCTTCGAGCTGCCAGATGAGCTGAACCGAGACGTCGTCGCGGTAACGGAACTGGTTGAGGCTGCTGTTGGGTCCGAGGCCGAAGAGCCCGATCTGCGTATACATCGCCGGGGTCTGGAAGCCGCCGAGCAGGAGCGTGGGGATGAGCGGCCGCATCTTCTCGCGGCGGAGCGCCTGTTCGGCCGCCGAGACGAGAGCGGCCTTCGAGCCGAGCTCAGGACGATTCACGAGCGCGATGGACATGAGGTCGTCGAGCGATCGGGTCGGGTCGACCAGTGTCACCTGGGCGTGGTCGTGCTCGAGCGGAGCCACCACGGCGCGGGGGTCGAGCCGCAGGGTCTGGGTCAGGTCGGCGCTGGCGACGCGCCGCTCCTGACGATCGGAGACGGCGCGAGGCTGAAAGTAGGCGTCGGTCAGCGGCAGGAAGAGGACAGCACCTGGGCCGGCCTCGAAGTAGTTTACGCTGGGGCCGGTCATGATGCCCTTGTTGAAGTCAGGGCCAACGCCGTAATGTCGCAGGAAGTCGACGCCGAAGATGGCCATCGGGACCCACAAGACTTTCGCCCGCACGAGCTCCGCTTCAGCCACCCAGACACCGGCCTGTGCCGCGGCGACCATGAGCGGACAAGCGTCGGAGAGCCTCAAGTCCGTCGCCAGGGTGATCGGAAACGCGAGGTCGGTCGGTTGTATGGGCGCGGGCTTTAAGCTGAAGGCGGCCAAATCAGCAGCGTTCGGCTCCGCTCTCTCGGGTAGCGGGGGTAACTCGGTGGCGACTGGCGTCGCAGGAGTCGGCGTGCCGGGCCTCGTGCCCGACTGGGCCAGCGTGGCCCCGGGCCGTGGTCGGACGGGGCTCGGTGATCCAATCGGCGGGATGGGTCGCCGGGTCGGATCGGGCGGGGGTAAACTGGCTCCCCGCTGCTGCATGAGTCGCTCGATCATGGGGGAGACCGTCGACGGCAGTGCCGCGGGCGACACGGTAATCACCGGCTTCGTGCCCCGGTTGGCATCGACGGATGGAGGCCGAGGTAAGGCGGCCGGGGGCGCGAGGAGTGTACTCCCCGGACCGCTGGTCTGCGCTGCGGCGGGTGCGTTGGCCCGCCACTCCAGCGCAGCGGCCGTGGCGACTAAAGACCAGGCTCTGCCTTCCTTCATAAGACGGACCCCTCTCCCTCCTTGGTCTTTTCGGGGTGGTCAGCGACATCCGCCCCTGCTCGGCCAATCCTCGTTCCGTCGAGGCCCAGCCGAATCAGCACTCACCGAGCCTGGCTAGAAGTAGCCGCCGAAGTCTTTCCGGTGTGTAATTGCGGGGAGAAACTCGTTGATCGCCGTATCCGGCAATCCGTACGTGATTCCGATCCCTCCCTGGGCGCCGGCGCCGTGGAGAACGATCCAATCGAGGGTTTTCGGGAATGTCGCCGGGTTGTAGGTAACGCGCAGGAAAATCCCGGACGGGCCTGGAACTATCGTAGACTTCGCGCCACCCATGTCGAACAAGAACCCTCCTGCAACCTGGTTATTGATCGGGTAGTACTTCTTGGTCAGGACGTAGAAGGTGTAGTTCTGACCCGGGAGCCACTGCTCGTTTCCGGTCAGGATTGGCGTGGGAGTGGCCTGGCCAGGGAATCGGACGGTGAACCCATCGGCTGCTGTGAACGTCTTGAGCGTCCCGTTGCGGACCGTGACGTAAAGCACGTTGTACACCTGGCGCGGCACGGGTTGGGTTGCTTGCACCAGCACCTGGCCCATCGGGCCGACGATTTTGTCGTTGTACTGGTTAGGCTGAGTGATGCGGAACACGAGGTAACCGTGCAGCGGTTTCTTCGTGTTGGGGACTATGGCCTGGTGGGCCGCGGCGGGGTGCGCTCCGCTGCTGAGCCCGACGCGATGCTCCAACGGCTCGAGACCAGGTCGAAACCTGGGTAACCGACGTCTGCTCATGGATCGAGGCCCTCTCCTGCGCCCGAGAACACCCGAAACGCCTGGACAACTTCGTGAAAAGCCGGGTTTACCGGGTCGCCGGAGGCGGCCCGTTGCCGACTGGGGGGCAGGAAGGACGGCTGCGCCGTGTTGACCTGCATGATCTCGCCTGGGGGACTCATGCCAACGACCTCCTGCGCGGGGTAGCCCATCGCGTGGAACAGATCAAATTGGGCCCGGTTGTAGTCGGCGACCGTCGAGAAATACTCCTGGAATGCCACGAACAGAAGCTGGCGGGCAAACACCGCCGCCTGCGGGCGATTGACGAGAACGAGAACGTTGCCCAGCCGGGGTCGCTGCTGGAGCCCTTCATAGTTGCCGTTGAAGGTGATGATCGCCGTTCGCATCGCGCGATTGGCCTGGATGACGCGTGCGGCAGCCGATTGAACGCGAGCCAACGCCCGGTTCACGTCCCCCGCCACTGTATCTTGCGCCTTGAAGAACTCGATGACCTCCATGGACTGAATGCCGCGCTGGGCTTTGATGCGGGCGAGATTGCCGATTCCGAACCCTTCCAATTGCCACATGGCCTGGTAACTCAGTTCGGCACGAGCCACGCATTGATTGAGACTGCTGTTGGGGCCGAGGCCGAAGATGCCGCCCTGGATCATTTCATAAGGCGTCTGAAAGCCGTTGATGGCGATGTTGGTAAGGAAAAAGCGGGGCTTTTTCGCGGCGGATTTCCTGGATCGCGGCCTGGACCATAGCCTGCTTCGAGGCAAGCTCAGGGCGATTCGTCAGCGCAATTGGCATTAGGTCGTCGAGGGCCCGCGTCGGATCGTTGAGGGTGATTTGCGTGTGATCGTGCTCCAACGGAACGATCACCACGCGGGGATCGAGCCGGAGGATCTGGGTGAGGTCCGCACTCGCAACACGCCAGTCCTGGCGATAAATGGCGGCTTGTGGTTCGAGGTCGGCGAGCATGTTGCGGGCTCGATCGACTTCGACCTTGGGGACGAATTCACGACTGAGGTTCGCGATGCGATCGACGAGGTCCCGTCCGCGTTCGACGCTGTGGAGGGCGCCGGAGTAAATTCCATGCGCCCGGTGGACGCTAAAGTAAGCATCTGCTGTCTGCATCAGGGCATCGTTCTTGGCGGACTCGATGTTCCACTGCAGCGCGTTGAGCACCTGGCGCTGGACCAAGGGCTGGAAATAGGAGGTAGCGATGTTGACACCATCCATCTCGCCCCACATGCCGGCACCGCCGTAGACGAAGTTTACGCTCGGTGCGGTCATGATGCCCTTGTTGAAGTCCGGGCCGCCGCCGTCGTGCCGGGTGTAATCGAAGCCGATATTGAGCATCGGCACCCACAGCACCTTGGAGCGCTGAAGCTCGGCTTCCGCGACCCAGACCCCGGCCTGCGCGGCGGCGACGATCAACGACCGGGCGTCGGATAGCCCCAGGGCTGTGGCGAGGTCGATCGGGAACTGAAGGTCCGTCGGCTCCAGCGGCGCCGGCTTGAGCTTCAGGCCGGTCGGAAGGGCGGAGGTCGTCGTCTCATCTTCCATGCGCCCCGTCGGGGGGATACCCGTTGGTTGAGCCCCTGGCCCAGGCGCTGCGAGGGGCGCGGCCGGCCCTGGCGGCCGGATCGCGGAGGTCACGACTGTGGGTGGTGCGGGGGGCGAGAGTCGGGGACTCGCGGGAGGAGGCACCGGCGCACCAGTCGCTAGCAGGACCGGCGACGGCTTCCCGGCGCCGAAAGCCAGCCCGGCCGAGGAGAGCAGCAAGGCTGCCAGGGGCGTTCGTGCCCAGGTGGATCGTTCCATCGTTTCACACCTCGTCACGTCAAAAGTCCCGCGGCGCGATGAGAGTACCCGCCGCTCCGACTTCGCCGAATCCATCGATTCATCGGCCAGGATCGGTGATCCGGTTCATGATTGAGTTTCCAAAAACCAAGGCTTATCAGGGATTCAGAGCTGTTTACCCGTGGGGATTCGGCGCGTACAGGTTTTTCGTGTGTCGTACGCTCGTAAAATCCCTCATCCGCAAACGTCGAGTCTTGTGCGATCGACATCAATTGCCTACACGGCAAAGTCTCGCGTTTTGGTTCGTTGTTACGGAGAGCGCGGGGGTATGTCCGACGCGTCATGAGCCGGAGCCCGCGCTCCTACACCGCATCCTGGGGTGGCGATTACTTAACTCACATGATTTGATAGATTGTGGTATTTGCACAGTTGGATGTTTCCGCCAAACGAAGCGAATCCCCCTCGTTCCCACGCTCCCGCGTGGGAATGCAGTCCCCGACGCACTGCGTCGCTTCGAGTCGGGGCGATGCGGCCGCAGGAGTGGCCAAGACGGCATTCCCACGCGGGAGCGTGGGAACGAGGGGTATCCTATTGCTTCCCTAAAGAAAACACGTATGTATATCAACAATTACAAAATTGTTGGAATTACATGTTGATTCCGTTCGCTACTTCTAGTTTCGCATCGGATCTGACGTGGCGATTCCGCGTCCGGAGTTCGGACTGTTTTGAGGAGCGGTGCGTGCCACGCGAGTGGGGCTCTCGGCCCTGTCTCGAGCGGCTCCAACCTTTTGGGTGTTGGCTTCCGTCGCGACCTTTGATCCTCCCTCGTCGGCTCACCGGCCCCATCGAGATCCGCAACACACGAGGTGCCTTTCCGCCCGATTCGCTCTGGAACACCGCCACCGAGTATTCGTTCGAAGCCGTCTACGGAGACGGCGTGCGCATGATTGTCTCGAACAAGGAACGCATGGGAGTCACGTGGCAGGGGACCGAGGGGACGGTTTACGCGAATCGCGGCAAGCTCGAGACCGACCCGAAATCGCTCGTGGACAGCGTGATCGGGCCGGACGAGATCCACCTTTATGCCAGTGAGAATCACTTCCGGAACTTCACCGACTGCGTGCTCTCGCGCGGGCCCACCGCGGCGCCGGTGGAGGTGGCCCACCGTTCAATCACGATCGCCCACCTCGGTAATATCGCAATGCGCCTTGGGCGCGAACGGCTGCGCTGGGATCCGCGGACGGAACAGATCATCGGGGACGATGAGGCCTCCGCGCAACTCAGCCGGCCGTATCGCGACCCCTGGAAATTGCCGACGGTGTAAGGATGACGGGGATTTACTGCGGGGCTGCGCCGAGTTTGATGTAGCGATCGGCGAACGCAAGAAAGGTCGGCCAGTTCGGGCCCGTGGTATGCCCCCCCTTGTGCTGCCGGAAGGCGAGCTCGCCGCCGGTGATTCCGGTTTCCACCTCGGGAAACTCCGAGGTGCCGAGGTCCTTTTTCCCGAGCAACTGGAAGACGGGCCCGGCGGCGACGGCGGCCATGAAGCTCCCGCGCTGATCGACCCACTGGCCTTCCGCACCCGGGCCGGTCGACGCACCGTAGCTGATGAACGTGGGTCGAGGCGCACAGAGTGCGATGAGCTCGTGGGCGTCGACGGGCAGATCGTTGGGTGTCAGCGGGCCACCGTACTTGAGGAAGTTCCCGGCCATCCAATGATATTCACCCGAACCCGTAAGGTTCTCGACCAGTTCGCCGAAGTTGCGGCGATGCAGCTTGGCTCCGCCCTCACCCGAGGAACCGATGAAGCCGATGGCGAAGCGCGGGTCGTAGGCCATGGTGACGAGCGCAGCCTTGCCGTATCGTGAAAGACCTTCGATGCCAACCTGCTTGGCGTCGACGGCTTTGTCGGTCTCGAAATAATCGAGCGCACGGCTGGCGCCCCAGGCCCACGCACGCAGAGCGCCCCAGTCTTCGGGCTTGCGCGGCTGGCCCGCATTGCACAGGCCGATGATGCCCCGGGTCAGACCCGCTCCGTTGTCAGCCTGAATGCTGTTGGGAACGATGATCGCGTAGCCCCAGCCCTTCGCCAGGACCTGCTGTTGCCACGATGGCCCGGCAGCCGCGAAGCCACCCACGCCCTTTGGCGTGGCACCTTTGCCCGGTGGACCGCCCGGCCGCGGTCCGAACCCGCCGAATCCGAAGCCAAACTCCAGCATGACAGGCACTGGTCCCTTCGCGTCGGCCGGAGTCGTCAGCGTGAGCTGGATCTCGACTTTGATCTCCGGGCAGCGCGTGTTGTCAACTCGACCGGAAAGCTTCTTCGTGATCACCGCCACGTCGCCGGCCTTGTCCTCGGTTTGACTGGTTACCTTCCAGGCCACCTTGGGAACATCCTTGGGAACGCGCCCGTAAACCTCGCGGTCGAAATCCTCGACGATCTCAGGCCGGCGCTTGGACCACCATTGTTCGGGGGTTGTCACCTTATCGCCGTTCTTCAACGTCAAGGGGTCCGGCAAATCCGGGTACGGATTGGCTTTCGCCTCATCATAGTTCGCCGCGTTGGGCGCGTTGCGGTTCATCCCGTTCGCGCCCTCACGGAGCGATTTGATCCCGAGCGCGTCCATCATGAGCTTGTGGTCTTGCTGCGCGGTCAACTGCGGCAGCGCGGGTTCGGCCGGCTTGGACTCCTGTCCTCGTGCCGAGACAGCGAGTGCAAGCAGCAAGGCTGCGATGCTTACCCTTCTCATGGAACGAGACCCCTCGAACGGTGACCAGAAGCAGATCATGGGGGAACAAGGAACGTGCGTTGTTGCGGAAAGGAGTACCGCGAACACCGGGATCGATTTGAGTGAGCCCTGAGGCCACGTCAGCTCAAAACTTTGGGGGATCGCCGTGCTTCAACGATCGGCGTTGCTTGACGACTCATCGTCATGCGGCAACCCGCTCAGCTTGGTATCGGGTGGAACGTTGCCGCGTTCGTGAACCAGCGACTCCGAGCGTGGGTGTCCGGGCGGATGGACCTGAGCCCGGAAGCGGTGTGCGAGCAGCCGGTCGAGGTCCTGGAAGTTCACCGCGCCGTCGCCGTCCGTGTCCGCCTGGCGCACGAGCGCCGCCACTTCATCGGCGGTGAGTCGGCCGTCGCGATTCTCATCGGCCGCGACCATGATGTGAGTGCCCGCTGACCAACCTCCGTTGAAAGGCGGCGGCTCCCAAGGCGGCCGCGGCTTCGCCTGGCCAGCCTCTGGTGGCGGCCGCATCGCGGGACCGGGGAAGTGCAACGGCGATGGAGATTGCCCGCCGGTTGTCAAGTACTCCATGTATCCCGCGGTCAGCGGCATGCACAGGGCGGCGGTCGCGAGAACTAGCACGCCGACGAAATTCGGCGTAGCACTCGACTTTCGACTGCGCAGGGCATACACGCCACCCATGACGGCGGCAACCGCCGTCGCAAGCAGCAGTGCGCCAATCAACTCTTCCACGGAGCGATCAAGGATGGCGTCGCCGACAGCTCGGAGATATTTCATCGGGTTCAGCTCCTTGGGTCGGGCTCAAAGACGAACCGTCTGCATTGTGTCGAGACGAGCGCAGTGCATCAAGGATCCGGTCGAAACAAGCTGACGGTGCATGACACCGCGCAGCAACGCACGAGCGGGTTGTCGCCAGCCCCTTCTCTACTTGAGAGATGCGTTCAAACGAGCGATGATGTGCGTGACAGATGATTTTTTTTCAGACATTGGCTCCAACCTCTCGCGGCGGAGCCGAGAATCCGCGCCTTGCTGGAAGACTCGGTAGCGCATCGGTAGAGTATTGACGGAAGCTGTCGGTCTCTCCTGCCTTCTTACGCCCACCTTTTGAGAACCCCGCCATGACCTTGCGCATGAATTCGCCACTCGCAATCGGATTGGCCTGGCTGGCAGCCCTGGCGTTATCGATCTCGACTGCCCTTGGCGCAGACGACGACCTCGCGCGCGAGCTGCCCCGCATTCCCCCCAAGGATGGTGAAGCTGCGCTCAAGTCCTTCAAGATTCATGAAGGTTTCCACGTTGAGCCGATCGCGGTCGAACCGCTGGTCACGGATCCGGTGAGCGTCTGCTACGACGCCGACGGCCGGCTCTACGTCGTCGAGATGCGCGGGTATCCGTATCCCGAGAACTCACCGAGCGGCAATGTCACTTTGCTCGAAGACCGGGACGGCGACGGGCGCTTTGATAGAAGCACGATTTTCGTCGACGGCCTGTCGTGGCCGACCGGCATCGTTCCATATGACGGGGGCGTGTTCATCGCGGTCGTGCCGGACATCATCTACGCGAAAGACACCGACGGCGACGGCAAGGCCGACGTGCGCAAGGTAATCTTCACCGGGTTCGGCGGTCAGAATGTCCAGGCCCTCTTGAATGGCCTGCTTTGGGGGTCGGACGGTTGGATCTACGGGGTCGCCGGCGGCAACGGCGGTGAGATCAAAAACATGGTCCACCCCGAAGCCAAGCCGGTCTCCGTGCGCGGGCGTGATTTCCGGTTCAAACCCGATGCGTCCGTGTTCGAGGCCGCGTCGGGCGGCGGGCAGTTCGGGCACTCGTTTGACGACTGGGGCCATCGGTTCACGTGCAACAACAGCAACCACATTCGCCAGATCGTGCTCCCCTCACACTACCTCGAACGGAACCCAGCACTCGCGGTTCCCGCCGTGGTCGACGACATTCCCGCGGAAGGCCCAGCGGCGCCTGTTTATCGCATCAGCTCCGCGGAACCGTGGCGCATCGTCCGCACCCGCCAGCGTGCCGCGGATCCGGAGCTCCGAAAGAAGCTGCCGCCGACTGAGCTCGTGGCCACCGGGTTTTTCACCTCGGCGACAGGTGTCACCATCTATCGAGGCACCGCCTACCCTCCCGAGTATCGCGGCAACGCGTTCATCGGCGACGTCGGGGGTAATCTTGTCCACCGCAAGATCATGTCCAAGAACGGGGCGGAGTTCCGCGCGACGCGGGCGGACAAGAATGTGGAGTTCCTGGCGTCGACGGACAACTGGTTCCGGCCGGTCAACTTCGCGAACACGCCCAACGGAACGCTGCTGATCGTGGATATGTATCGCGAAACGATTGAGCATCCGTTCTCGATCCCCGAGCCCATCAAGAAGCATCTCGATCTCACCAGCGGGAAGGACCGTGGACGACTTTACGAGCTGTTGTACGAAGGCACCAAACGTCGGGCGAAGCCGGCCTTGAGTAAGGCGAGCACCACCGAACTGGTCAAGACGTTAGCCGATCCGGATGCGTGGTGGCGGGAGACCGCGCAACGGCTTCTCATCGAGCGCAAGGATCCCGCCGCGATCCCTCTGCTCAAACAACTCGTTGAGCAGCGACCCAACGCGCTCGCCCGCGTCCATGCCCTCTGCACGCTCGACGTGCTCGGTGCGCTGGAGGCAGACGACCTCAAACGGTTGATCGACTCTCCAGTGTCTCCCTACGATGCCGACCCCGGCGTCCGCGAAGTGGTGGCCCGGCTGGCGGAACGCCTCAAGAGCGATCGCGTTCTCTGGATGCGTCTGGTGCTCGACAACGATCCGATGGTCCGATTCCAGCTCGCGCTGTCCTGCGGGGGGATCGACGACGGCACCGCGTTCGGCCCACTCTGGGTGATCGCCATGCGCGACGCGGGCGACCGCTGGTCGCGGCAGGCGGTGATGAGCTCGCTACGAGGTTCCCGAGCGAGCACGCTGTTCGACTACTTGTACACGATGAAGGACTTCCTCGACACCGCCCCCGGAAACGTGTGGATCGGCGATTTGAGCACTCTGATCGGTGCCGCCAATCGGGCGGACGATGTCGAGGCCAGCCTTGGTTTGATCGCAGACTTCAGCAAGACGCACCCGCCGAATGCGCGGTCGGTCGCCGGGATTCGCGGCGTTCTCACGGAACCGGACGAAGCAGCGCGTCGCAAGCGGTTGAGCGCGTTCCTGCTCGGACTGGGCCGGGGCCTGCAGCGCTCAGGAGGTTCGTTGCGCAGCGTGCTTCAAGGATCGGCGTCGAAGTCGATCGCTCCTCTCTTTGAACAGGCGAAGCGCGTCGCCAAATCCGACGCCGCGATTGACGAACGTCTCGACGCCGTCCGCTTGCTTGGTCTCGGGCCGGCCGCGGGAGCCCTCGAGACCCTGCCCGACCTGCTGGACGCTCGCCAGCCGACCAACGTGCAACTTGCGGCGGTGCAGGCGCTGGCCAGCCTCTCGGACCCTCAGGTCGGCCCAAGCCTCATCGGACATTGGAAGGCCCTGAGTCCGTCGGTCCGGCGCGAGGGCGTTGAGGCGCTATTCGCGCGACCCGAGCGGGTGACGGCGCTGCTCGACGCCATCGAACGCAAGCTCGTGCCTGCCTCCGACGTTGACCCCGCCCGTCGCAAGCAGTTGCTCTCGTCGACGAATGCGAAAATCAAGGAACGTGCAGCCAAGCTCTTCGCCGGCGATCCGAGCGCGGATCGTGGACGGGTGATCGAGTCATTCCGGAAGGCGCTGAGTCTGGACGGTCAGCGCGAGCCCGGCCGAGCCGTCTTCAAGAAGGCCTGCTCCACATGCCACAAGGCCGAGGGCGAGGGTAACGAGGTGGGCCCGAACCTGGCGACGATCACGGGACGAACACCCGAGGATCTGCTCATCCACATCCTCGACCCGAACCGCGAAGTCCCCCCTCAGTACGTGAATTACAACGTTGCGACCCTCGACGGCCGGGTCGTGACCGGCATGATCGCTGAGGAGGCCGCAAACTCAGTGACGCTGAAGCGGGCGGAAGGCGCGACCGACGTCATCCCGCGCAATCGGATCGAGGAGATCGCTTCGACAGGACTTTCGCTCATGCCCGAGGGGCTTGAGAAGGGCCTTGAGCCTCAGGATTTCGCGAACCTCATCAGCTTCTTGCGAGGGCTCCAGGGGACACCCGCAAAGGCACCGAATCGTTGAATGAAAAGATCCAGGCAAACGGGGTTGTGCGGAATTGGCTCACTCATCCAGGGACTCGCTCTTACGTTGGATAACTCTGCCCATGCCGAACAAGCATCCCTTGATGAAATTGTCCCATGATGAGGAGGTCTTCCTGCGTCACTGGATGTACGACGAGTTCCATTACCGCGAGGGCCTGGGGCCGGCCAAACGTTTGCAAATTCAGCATCGCGCGGTGCCAGCCGACCTGGCCATTCTCATCGCCGCCACGCTGCCCGACCCGTCGGATCAAGAAACCGCCGGATTCGGTCCTCCACCTTCGGAGGCGCCCGCCTGGCCTTGGTCGGAAGAATCCCTGCGCTCCCGAGTGGCCGATGCTCGCGCAGCCTTGACCGGCCAGAAAGTATGATAGGCAGATCACGGCCAGGAAGCAACCGAGTTCAGCGCGGCGCGTATTTCCCCCTTTCTGGCGGTTTCGAAAGCACAAGGGCGAGGCCTAGTGGCCTCGCCCTTGTTCGCGACTGCACATGATTCCACGGCACTCGTTCAGTTGTTCGCCCGCGCCGGCACGGGCGCTGAGGCGATCACCTTCGAGCCCAGCGAGAGGTAGTCGGAGACAATCCGGACGATCTCGTCGTTGTAGTAGTCCGGTTCCCAGACCTGGTGATCCTGGAAGCGGTTCTTCCGCTTGTCCTTGGTGATCTTCGTGTCCTCGTCGCGCTTGTCCTTGTCGAGGTCGTCAGGAACGAACTCCGCGCGGAACTTTTCTTCATTGAGCGATACCGCGTGACGTTCCTTGCGTGCGACGTACTTCTTGATCTTCTCGTCTTCCTTCTGGAACTTGGGATCCGCCTTGCGACGGTTCTCCGAACGGGCATTCAGCAACGCAACCAGATCTCGTGGAACTCGGTTGAACTGCTCGTGCGGGAGTCCTTCGATCTTGTCGAACTTCAGGGCGTTGTCCATCTTCCCTTCGCCGGTGATGGCCTGGTCGGCAAGCGAGGGGATGTGCACATCGGGCGCGACCCCGCGGACCTGCGTGCTTTCGCCGTTCGCCCGGTAGAACTGCTGGATCGTGAGCTTCAAGGCGCCCAAGGGCGGGAAGTCCCGGCGGCGGAGCGCCTCGTTGATCGGCAGGATCTGCTGGACGGTTCCTTTGCCGAACGTGCTGGAGTCGCCGATGATGAGCCCGCGGCCGTAATCCTTGATCACGCCTGCGAAAATCTCCGAGGCGCTGGCGCTGAAGTGGTCGATCAGGACGACCAGCGGTCCCCCCCAGGCGGTGCCGTCCTCGTCGTCGTCGAGGTGTTTGACGCCATTCAGCTCGCGGACCTGGACGACGGGGCCTTTGTCGATGAAGAGACCGGACAGGGTGATCGCCTCATTGAGGAGACCGCCGCCATTGCCGCGCAGGTCCATCATGACACAGTCGACACCCTTCTCCTTGAATCCGTTGATGATCTTGCGGCAATCCTCGGTCGCGCTGACGGCGTCGGCGTCACCCTTGAGCATCGCGGCGGTGTCGCCATAGAACGCGGGGAGGTTGATCACACCGATCTTGATCGGCTTCCCGCCTTCACCCTTGCCTTCGAGGATCTGTCCGCGAGCGTGCTGCTGGACCAGCTCAACCTTCTGACGGACCAACTCGTAAATCTTGCGTTCCTTGGTCCCGGCGGGCTGGATGATGAGGCGGACCTTGGTGCCCCGGGGCCCGCGGATGTAGCGGACGACGTCGGAAAGCTTCTTCTCGACAAGGTCGATCTCGCTGCCGTCCTCTTTCTGGATGCCGACGATCTTGTCCTCGGGCTGGAGCCGGCCGTCCTTGTCAGCCGCTGCGCCGGGGACGATTTCCTTCACGACGGCGTAGCCATCCTCAGACTGGAGTGAAGCACCGATCCCTTCGAGCGACAGGTGGAGCTGCTGCTGGATCGTGTCTTCGTAGGTTTTCGCACTCATGTAGTTCGAGTGCGGGTCAAAGGTGCGCGTGAGGCTGGTGAGGTAAACCTCGAGCAGCTCGGACATGTCGAACTGGTGGACGACGCGGTTGCGGTCGCGATAACGGATGGTCAGCTTGTTGACGATCTCTTCGTCATCGGCCTTGTCGAGCACCTTGAGCTGGAGCCACTCGAACTTGATTTTCTTCCGCCAACGCTCCTGGGCCTCCTTGGCGTCGGCTGGATAGTCGACCTTGTCCGGGTCGTCGATGTACTCTTCTTCGATCGTGAAGTCGGGCTTGTGCTTGAGCAGTTCCTTGACGGTGGCAAGCCGCTGATCGGAGCGTTCGAGGTACCGCGCGAAGACTTGCTGGGGATATTCGAGATTGCGCTCGCGGATCTGAGTCGCGAGCGTGGTGTCCTTGGCCAGGAATTCGTCGACGTCCGCTTTCTCAAAGTAATTCTTTTGCGGGTCGAGATCTTTGAGGAAGTTGCGCGCCCATTTCTTTGAGGTCTCGTCGTCAATCTTGGGCCGCGCCATGTGGTCGCGTTCGAGCAGTCGCACCACAATTTCGGCCGTGACCTGTTCCACGGGGGATGCCTTAGGAGCCTGAGCTCCTACGACAACCGCCAGAAGGGCGAAAATCCCGATTACTGTCATCGGACGGAAAACGAGACGGCGCATGAGTATGGGTTCCGTGTGAACAGATCGGTCAGGAGGTGGGAAATACGGCCGACGACTGCCTGAATGATAGCTTTAGCCGGCACGACCGGCAAGGCCGACGCCATGAGAACCAGCCACAGAATCGACACCCTTTACGGAGATTCTTTACCGATTCGTCACATTCCGCGACCCTTGCCGCCATTCCTTCTTACGTGAGCGAATAAGAGTTCGTTCGCTTGGTCTGAGCGTTCTGCCAATTTCCTGGGTGAAGCGTCGATCCCTGGTGTCGAATTCGTCGCTGGTCCATGGGCTCATTGCGAATAGGTTGAGACGCACACACTGTGCCGGTGGCGTGTGGGGCATCGCCGGTTTCTCGGTCGAATCGCTCACGGCTTTGGCATCGTCGTGATCGGGGAAACTCGTTACAATCCGCCGGCTCGTCTCGATTGGACCCGATCCTCGGCCTTCGGCAAGGAAGCCCCGGCCATGGTGCCTTCATACGCTCAGATCCAAACCGCTGCCTATTACCGCTGGCTACGACGACAGGGCGCCCACGGCGCGGACCGTGAGGACTGGCTCGCTGCGCAGGACGCGCTCAGTTTCGACCTGAATTACGAAGTGATCGCCCGATACGACCTGGAGCAACCCACCGACCCAGTCCTCGGAAACCTCGCCCGACGCCGCTGTCGCTTCTGCGAACAGATTGCGCCCGCAGCAGCACGCGACGAGCCAGCGCTGATTCTGTCGCCGATGCTGCGGAATTCGACCCTGAGGTCCGTGGAGTGGTGTCACGAGTGCCGCGAGCAGATCCGGGAGTCGTTGGATCCTGAGCTCGCGATCTTCGTGCGGGCGTTCACTCCGTGTGATGCTTCCACAGGGGCCTTCGACGCACCGGCACGCTCCTCTCATTCTGTGCCTATCGCCGCGTTCAAAGCCCTCGCGGCCATGGCTGTGTTGATTCTACCTGCAAAGCTCTTGTACGATGTCGAGGATACAATCGAGTGGGTGATCAACCCTGACCATGCACTCGACTCCAGCCTGATGTCGGAACTGCGTTGCGAGGTGTTCGTCGGATCAACACCGTACCCGCACGCCTGGGCGGCACTGGCACGCCGGATTCGCGACGATGATCCGGTCCCCTCTACCGTGTTCGCGTTGGGCATTGAGAGTTCCGTCTTCCAGATCGCCCTTCCACTGACTGTGGCTGACCAGGACCTCGACGGTATTCCGCTCCAACTTCCCCGAGCCCACCCCCCCTCCCCGTGGGACCGCCCGGTCGACAATCTGACGATCCGATCGATTCCCCTGGCCTCCGCCCGAAAGGCCAGCGACACCCGGTTCGCGGTGGCGTGATCGAATATGCAGGGCGGATCGGGACGAACGCCCACGAGTCGGTGCGCGGTGCCTCCAACTGTGGCAGCGCCGCACCGATACGTGAAATGAATGACTCGGCCGGCGCGTTGCCGTTGTGCGTGCGTGCGCCCATAACACTTTCAAGCTAATAGGGTTGCGAATTCGCCCAGAAGTTCGTGTCGCTTTTCTCGAGGTCAATTCGAACCTCTGGCCCCTGATTTGCATCTGGTATATCGCGTAGCATAAAAAACGCGCATACAAGGAAAAGACATGATTCTATTGTCGCCACGGAGCGGCGGTATAGGGAGTTCAAAGCTCATGGAGCCTGGAACACACGACCCAGCGACGATCAGTGCGTTGAGCGCGCTTCTGGAAGAGTTGAGCGCCGCCGACATAACGATGGCTCGGGCTAAAGCCTTGCGTGCGGAGGTCGGTCGCATTCTCCAACGTCTCGATGCGGACAACGCATGGGCTGAAGGCTCTCCCGATCGCAGATCCGGGGAACTGACAACCAGTCGGGAGACCGCCCATACACCAAATCACGCCCTTTCTAACCTCCTCGTTTTTCCCGCCTACCCTTCACTTCGGTCGGTCGGTTAACGACCGACAGCCCACCCCACAAGGTCTCGGCCCCGCATCCTGCAAAGGGTGTGGGACCGCGACCTTTCTTCGTTTTGCCAGGTCGCGCGCCTCGAATGAGGATGACGCTTGTGTCCGCCTCGGGCCGAGATAGAATCGTCTAGGAATTGCTCGGCGGCACGCTCACATCATCGGAGCGATGGCGTTCCCCTCCATCGCTGGCTCGGTCGAGGGACCCGGCGCTATGCTCACTTGCAATACGTATGACCTGAACGGCGTCTTGATCATCGCCCTCGAAGACAAGAACGAAACGGCCGACGACCGGCAGCCGTCGCTCCGTGAATCGCTTTACAAGGCCATTGAGGCCCATCAGGACTCGCGATTTGCACTCGACTTGAGTGCCGTCAACTACATGGCGAGCAGCGACATTGGATTCCTGATTACCCTCAAACGCAGGATCGAGAGCCGCAAAGGCAAGCTCGTGATGTACGAGGTCGATCCTTACATCCTCGATGCGCTGCGGATGATGAAGCTGCTTCAGTTCTTCACGATTGTGGAGACGCGCGCGGACGCCATTCTGCAACTCTCGGCGTGAGGTCGAATTGCTGGACCCTGTAAACGACCTATCCCACCCCACCACCAACCGATTCCGAAAAAAAGCTCAAGACCATTGGTGCCCGCACCGATCTCAAGACTACGGCATCACGACGCGCAACCTTTTGAGATCGGTGGAGAGGTCAACCCGTGACTCGCCATGTCGGGGTCAGCGTCCTGTACAGTGTGCTGATCGTCGTATTCTTCGCGGTCGTCCTTTACCAGCCTGATAAACTCCCGGAGCAGCCGGGGGCAACGGACGCGGCGCAGGTCGGTCAAAACCCGGTCGCAGTGACCGATTCGACCGAAACAACCACCGCGCCACCTCCACCCGTTCCGACCGCGCCGGTAACCGAAGCGAGTCCCGTTGCGAGCGCCTATCGCAAGCCGGATGTCCATTCGTCCGCGCCGACTGTTCCAGCGTCCGTTCGTGAAGCCGTGAACCGTCAGACCGATAACCCGGCTCTCGGCGCAACGAACCACACTTCGCAGCCGGCAGCACCTGTGGTCAAGACATCGTCGATAGCCCCAAGAACCGCTCCTTCCCGTCGTCCCGCCAATCCACCGTTGGTCGAGTCTCCGGGATTCACGCATGTGGCCGAGGGCGAGACGCTCGCGGACGTGGCGATGAGGCTCTATGGCTCGCAGGACGCCGTCCCTCGCCTTTGGATGGCCAATCGCGACATCATTCCGAAACGCGATGCTCCCCTGGTCGCGGGGACCGTGCTTCGGGCCCCTTGACGTCGAGTACCTGTGCCCGCGCTTGTACGCTGGGTCAGGCTCAATGCAATGCCAACGGCCTGAGGGCAAATCCGGCGACGGCGCCCTTGATTCGGTTGATGCTCGCCATGTAGCAAAACTCGTACGTCTTGGCCTTGCTCAGCCCTTCCAGGTTATGAAACTCGCCGATGTGCACGCCTTGATCGACGAGCAGATACCGGTGGCAAGGGATGACGCAACCGGGATGGCCCGGCGGCGGGTTGACCTCGTAGCCGCTGGTGTCGGAACCGACCATCATGACCCCTTGGTCCTCGACGAGCCAGCGCGTTGCCACCAGGTCGGGGCCGGCCGAGTCGTGCGCGGCGATGGTCTGATGATCAGCGCCGTCTTCGCCCCAGTAGCGGCCGGTGCCCGTGCGCACAAGGACGACGTCGCCGGGTTGTAAGGAGACCCCCTCCCACGCGAGCGTGGCTTTGAGGTCGTCGGTGGTGATGATCGTGTGCGCGGGCAGCGCGGCGACCTTCTTGTACGCGGCGACGTCGATCAGTACGCCTCGGGCGACAATCGGCGGAATGGTCGTTACGTCGCACTTGCGGGGACCCCAATCGCCGCCCCAGCGATCTTCGTTGAAGCCGTTGTACCAGTGGTTGTCGGCCCCCGCGGTGATGTGGGCGAGGCCGTCGATTTGCGTGGCCACGTTATCGTTGATGAAGAGTGCGGCCGAGTGCCAGAAGACGCGATCGCTGTTGAACTCGTCCGGAGGTGCGTCCGGATCCTTCATCCGCTGGATACCGTCGGGGCTGCGGAAGGTGATGATTTCGCCGGGGCTGTGGCCGGGCCACTTGAAACTGCGCCGGCTGTAGGTCATTCCGAGGTCGAAGACGTCACCTCGCCCGGCGAGCGCCAGAGCCGCTGCACGCGACTGATTCGTCATGGCGTTCAGTGCGCCGACTTCGTCGTCTTTCCCCCACACCCAGCCCCAGCCCTTTCCCTTCGTCCAACCTTTCGGCGGCTGGGTGCCCCGTTCCTCGGCCTTCTGTCCGAGCGCGTTGGCGACAAGGATGAATCCGAAACCGAGGATCGCGATCGCGCATCCCGGGACCCACAGGTTCCTCGCACGGCCGGCTCGCATGGTGGCACACCTCAGAGTTGTGGAGAGAGGGCGTTCGGATAACTCCCGGACGGCGGGCATTTTAGGCCGGCGCGTGGCTCCCCGCAATCGTGAGCGGATCAAACCGCGAACGAACCCTCGGCTTGCCGCTCCCCGTCGCATGGGCTTACAATCGCTGTTTTGAGGAACAGGCCACGGAAACACAGCCAGGACCGCCTCCCATGTCGCAAGAGCCGACAACACCGACCCATTCCCCCACCCAGCCGATGCAGCACGGCCACCGGCCGGCATCCTCGGCTCAGGTTCCCGCGACGCTCGTTCCCGAGCAAGGGTGGCACTGTCTCCACGTCTTCTACAAGGTGGACCGCGCCACCCTGGCCGCGCTCAGCGACGCCGCGCGTGCCGAAGGCCGTGAAGTCATCAAGCAAGCCCTCGACCGTACCTCTCCCGGCTCTGTCGAGCAGTCGCATTGTTTCGCGATCCCAGGCCATAAAGCCGACTTCGGCGTGATGGTGGCCGGCCCGGATCTGAAAGCAATCCATCAGATCCAGACCGCGATCCAGTCCTCTCCGCTGGGTCCGGCGCTCACCGCCACATATTCCTTCTACTCGATCACCGAGGTGTCCGAATACGTGCCGGACATCGAGGAATACGGGCGCATCCTCCGCGAGCGCGAAGGCGTCGATCCGGAGAGTCCCGCCTACAAGACGAAGCTCACCCAGTACGCGCAGCGGCTCGAACCGATGAACAAGCAGCGGCTGTATCCGGAGTTTCCCGACTGGCCCTGCCTCTGCTTCTATCCGATGAGCAAAATGCGCCAGGAGGGCCAGAACTGGTACCTGCTCCCGTTCGAGGAGCGTGCCGAGCTGATGAGCCACCACGGGCGGAGTGGAATGAAATTCGCTGGCAAGGTGACTCAGCTCATCACAGCGTCGACGGGGCTCGATAACTGGGAGTGGGGCGTGACGCTCTGGGCAAAGAATCCGACTTATCTGAAGGACATCGTCTACAGCATGCGCTTTGACGAAAGTTCCGCCAGGTATGCCTTGTTCGGTGACTTTTACTTTGGATACATTCTGAGCCCGGCGGTGCTGCTCGATACCATTCAGCTCTGACCACGAATCGTTTGGATTCGACATCGCCCTGGGGGAGTGTTTCTGATGTGGACCTGTCCGAAATGTGGGACCAAAGTGGATCCGTCCTTGGACGTGTGCTGGTCGTGCGGGACGACGCCCGACGGCGTGGAGGACCCCACCTTCGTTTCGGCTGACGCTGCGCCTGCGCAATCGCCCCTGGACCTGGACATGCCGTCAGGGCAAGAACCGCTCCCCGAGGGCGCGTCTCCGTTGGCCGGTGAACTCGTGGAGTGCTACTGGGCGCTCGACGTGATGCAGGCCAAGTTTGTGGCCGACCGGCTTACGGACGAAGGAATCCCCGCTGTCTCCGACGTGCACGACATGCACGACGCCCTCGGGAGCATGAGCTCCGGGCCTCGCGTCTGGGTCCGTGCCGAAGACCTCTCTCGCGCCAGGGAGTGGGTCGCCAACTACGACCGGCAATTCAAGGCCGATCACGTGCGTGAGCCGTTGGGGGACTGAACGTCAGGGGAGTGACGATGGCGGAACTCGTCCTGGCCAGCACATCACAATCGCGCCGAGCTCTGCTGAAGAGGCTCGGCTTGCCGTTCCGTTGCGTGGTCCCCGTCGTCCGCGAGGAAGACTGGAAGATCGGTAACTGGGGCCCGAAGGAACTGGCCGAACAGCTCGCGGTTGCCAAGGCTGAATCGCTGCGCAAGGTCGAGCCCGCGGGTACCTTGATCGGCGGCGACCAGGTCGTGGTCCTGGATGGCCGGATCTACGGGAAGCCCGGCACGATCGAACGCGCAGTCGAACAACTTGGGATGCTCTCAGGGCGATCGCACGAGCTGATCACGGCACTCGCCGTCTGGCACGACGGCCAGACGTACGTGCACACGGATCGCACCGTGTTGCACATGCGGCCTCTCTTGCAGGACGAGCTCGAGCGGTATGTGCTGGCGGACAAGCCCCTCGACTGCGCGGGGAGCTACAAGATCGAAGAGCGCGGGATCACGCTCTTCGACCGCATCGAGACGCAGGACTTCACGGCCATCACTGGCCTACCGCTGATCGCGCTCACGTCACTTCTGCGACGGCTGGGCTACACGGTGCCCTGAGAGGCGGTCCAGCACGTTGCGGGTGATTCGCTCGACTATCGGATCATTGCCGCGGAGGCCGTGGGACCAGTCGGTTGTGCCGACGGTCACGACGGTTCCTCCTTTCGTGTACGTACCGATGACCGCCGCACCCAGGCGTCCTTTTTCCCAGCGCTCGTACCACTCGGAATCATCCGGGTGCCACCGCGCGGGGGCGAGGGCGACGATTTCGAAGCTTTCGGGCGTACCGTCGCGGTGTGTGGGAACGGGTTTGCCGTCCTTCATCGTGTACTCGCAACCGTCGCACTCATAGCCAACGATGGTGTCCTTGCCGCCGAATGCATCACCTGCCTTCAGGCCGGTTCCTGAGAACAGCCAGTGCTCGGGCCGTTGTACGTTGAACGCGCCGGAGCCGTCCATGAATTGGCCGTGGCTCAGGTGATAGCCGCCGAAGAGAAAGCCAACGCCCGTCAATTGATTTTCGGGACGTTTGACGAGGTAATGGCTCCAGAGCGTGCTCAGGAGACGATGGTCGTCGGTTTTGTACACGGGGTCCTGGGCAAAGGCCTGTTTCCAGCAGGCGAGCGCCCGGCCGCCGTCTTCGGAGCGCACTTGCCAGCAGCAGGTGTTGCCGCTGAAGAAGGCGACGTTTCCCCCGTCGGCGATGTACTTCTCCAGGTGGTCCCGCATCGGGGCGGACCAGTACTCATCGTGGCCCACGCTGAGGACGAGCCGGTAATGGGGCAGCAAGTCGGGATGGAACTCCAGGTCGGAGTTCACGGCGTAGTCGAGCGAATAGCCGGCCTTCTCGGCCCAGACTACGAAAGGGCGTTCCCAGTTGGAGAAAAAGCCCGCGAGCGGCCGGTCGAATGACACGCGGCGGCCTTGCACCTTGCCGCGCCCGTGATAGGCGTAGAGACTGTAGCCGCCCCAGTTGTTGTAGGCGTTGTAGGTGTTCGTGGTGAGTTGGAGGAGCATCTTGCTGTCACGACCCGGATGGGCTGAGCGGATGACGAAGAACATCTCTGCCTCGGCCGTCCGGCGATCGCGCTGGGTGAATTCACCGCCGTTGTCGGCCACGCGCATCCGGACGCTGTAATATCCCGAGCGCCAGGCACTGGGGACGGGCAATCGAAACGCGACCGGCCACCGGCAGCCGCGCGACGAGGCGTCTGCGGGGATCGCGTGTTCCTCGCCTTTCAGCCCGGACTTCGTCCAGACCACCTCGCGTGTGGCGCCTTCCCGAGCGATCTCCAGCGTATAAGTCGGTGCACTCGTCGAGATGTGGAATCCGACCTCCTCGCCTGGCAAGTAGCTGAGGCGATCGGCGTAACCCTCGATGAAAAGAGGCTTCACCTCGTCGGCGTGGGCCGTTGCGAAGAGGAAGGTGCACACGATCAGCAACGAGCGGGGTTTCATCACGGTCCATCCTCGAAGGGCGGCGGGTGACGTTGGTCTTTCGCGACCTGAGCTCGCCCTAGCTTACCGCCCACGCACGGGAATTCCAGGAATCAGCCAGCGTCTTGCAGGCGGGTTCGACTTGTGTAACCCTGGCTCGGACAGCTATGAGAATGACGTGTACGCTGTTCCCAATCGCCGAACGCTCGCACGCGCAGGGGACGTCATGCCACAGCCTCGCACGATTGCGCCGGTGCTTCAATCGATCCTCACCGCCAACGCGGGCCGCAAGCCGAAGCTCGTGTCCCTGAAACTCCAGCGTATGAATCAGGACGCGTTCTCATTTTTCCGAGGAACCAATCACCTGCTCGCGCAGTACTGGCCCGACTTGAAGCCACCCGACCTGGGGCCGCACCTGCTCCAGTGCGGCGACCTCCACCTCGAAAACTTCGGCGCGTACCAAACGGACGACGGCACGTTTCTCTACGACATCAACGACTTCGATGAGGCCCTGGTGGCGCCTTGCTGTCTCGACCTGGTGCGTTGTACCGCGAGCATTCTCGTGGCGGCGGAATGCTGGCGGCTCACCCCGCTGGCCGCACTGGGGATGGCGCTGGTCTTTCTGGATCGATATCGGGAGACGGTCACCTCGCATTCCCTGCGTAAGGACGATGTGCCTCAGATGGGCCGAGGTCCGATCTGGGAGCTTCTCGGCGAGACCGCGCAGACCAGTCAAACGGCCCTCCTGAACCGCAACACCACAATCGTCAAAGGCAAGAAGCGCGAAATCATCGTGAGCAAGACCAAGCACCCGCCGGTCGGGCCGAACCGTGCCAAGCGGATCCGCGAGGCGCTCAAAGGCTATGCGGCCACTCGCCCTGACCCCAAGGCGTACAAGGTTCTCGATATCACAGGCCGGATTGCCGGCACAGGGAGCCTGGGCGCTCGGCGCTATCTTGTGCTGATCGACGGAGGAAAGACGCCGGAAACGAACCGGCTACTCGACATCAAGGAGGAGTTTCCGCCGTCACTCGAAGCCTGTGCCGGTTCCGCGCAGCCGGACTTCGGGGCGCACGAGGCTGACCGTGTGGTCGACGCTCAGCGGACGCTTCAGGCCAAACCGGCAGCTGGACTGGGTGTGCTGTCGATCGACGGCAAGTCCTACCGGATCCGTGAATTGATCCCCGACGACAATCGGACCAGCCTGAGCCGGTTCCTGAAACAGCCGGATAAACTGCGCCAGGCGATCGAAGAAGCGGGGCAACTGGCAGGTTGCTCGCATCTCCGAGGGATCCAGCACAGGCGCAAGGGTGACCGGACGAACGAACTGGTCAAATGGGCCGCGAGCTCAAGTCTCGACGCCGTGCTCGTCGCCGCGGCACGCTATGCGGAACGCACGAGGGTCGATTTCGAGGAGTACCAGACCGCGCTCGCCGATCCGAAGAACCTCCCCAGCGCTTTACGTCCCAGGCCGGCCGCGAAGAGTGGGAAATGACGAGCCAACGAAGAATTCATGATTCCCCTCCGCAGGCGAAAAGCAAAAATCAATCCAGCCACATCTTGAACGCACAATTCATGATAAAGCCGAGCTCGTCCCCGTCACGAACTTAATCTTGCGGCGGATTGCCGTCTCCGCTACACTCTCCCTTCAAGTTTTTTTGCCGCAAGATGAGGCAGTTGGCTCTTTTTTTTTTTTCCAAGGCTCGCTTTTTGCGAAAAGTTGTGAGTAAGGGCGTTTTTCTGAAATCCGCAAGGATGCTTTGAACGAACTATAAGAAGAGTCGCAAATCGATCCTACTGAAGGAATGGGAGCCACTCCCATTCACGGAGGTCTCGATGTGCCAGTGTAGCCCCCCGCCGATGTCCCTAGCACGCCCGAGCATTCGCCTCAGTGTCCACGACCGAGGCGAGCTCGAAGCCCTCAGACACAAATGGATCGAGTCGGAGAAGGCGGGCCGCGATCTCGGCGAATGGGCAATTCGCGGCTGGGTGCGTGAGCACTGGAACGGCTTCCTCCGGGAACGTTGGCTCGAACATCTTCAGGGACGTACCTTCTGGATCGAGTTGGATCACGACGACTTCGGCTTGCTCCAACGGTCGTTTCAGGACTCGTTCCTCATCGAACCGATTCTTCAGCGCCTGATTGCTGGCGAGGAGAATCTCGATGTCATCAACTGGGCGATCGACGAAGATCTCGGGATGGACGACGTGATCAACATCCTCGAAACGCTCGACATCAACAGCCGAAGGATCGAGTGCCGTCTCGATCGCAGACTGCTGCAAGCAGGTTGACGCAAGCGACGGGGCGCGTCATCGAGAATACGGCGAGCGGTCGATGATCGTAGACCTCACGCGGAGCGTGTGGCCTATGGTGGGTTAGCTTCGCGGCACCGTTCGCCTAAGCGGAAACATCCCTCCAGGCTGCCGTCACGAGGCAGGCACTTCGGATGCGCTCGTCTCTGCGCTCTCAAAGAGAGCAATCAGGGTGCGCACGAAGCAACCAGTTCCTCCGGAGTCCCGGGTGCTGCTGTCCGAGTCGGCCCAACTGGGTCCGGCGATATCAAGATGGACCCAGGGAACGTCGCCGACGAAGTGTTCGAGAAACTTCGCGGCCGTCACTGCGCCGCCCCACTTCCCGCCGACGTTTTTGAGGTCTGCAACGTTGCTCTTGAGGGCGTCCTTGAAGTCGTCATCGAGCGGCAGTTGCCACACCCGTTCGCCTGCCTTCCGGCTGGCGGCGCGTACATTCTCAGACAGATCTTCGTTATTCGTAAAGAGCCCGGCAATGCGCGTGCCGAGCGCAACGATACATGCACCGGTCAGCGTCGCCAGATCGATGACGCCCCGAGGTTTTCTCTCAACGGCCAGTGAGAGCGCATCGGCCAGGATCAATCGCCCCTCGGCGTCGGTATTCAAGACTTCGACGGTTTTCCCGTTGCGCATCGTGAGGACGTCGCCCAGCTTCATCGCGTGGCCGCCGGTCATGTTCTCCGTCAGTGCGAGGTAGCCGACCAGGTTGACGCGCAGGCCGAGCTGGGCCGCGGCGCGGATCGCGGAGAAGACGACCGCGGCGCCGGTCATATCGCTCTTCATGTCCTCCATTGAGGCGCTCGGCTTTAGCGAGAGCCCACCGGAGTCGAAGGTCACGCCTTTGCCCACCAGCGCCAATGGCGGTGAATCGCCGCCGTTGCGGTATTCGAGGACGACGAAAGCGGGAGGACGATCCGAACCGGCCGACACGCCGAGCAAGCCCCCGAAGCGCTCGAGTTCAATTCGGGCGCGATCCCAGACCTCGCAATTCAATCCGGCTTCCGTTGCCAACGCCCGAACCAGTTCCGCGAGCGCCGTGGGTGGTTTGTCGGCTGGCGGCGTGTTCGCGAGGTCTCTCGCCAGGTTGATCGCATCACCCACAATTCGTCCGCGGGCAATGCTCGCGTCGAGCGCACCTTCAGGACCAACGAGCCAGAGCGTACCGAACGGTTGGCGACCCGCTTCGCTCTTCCGCAGTCCCGGCCCACGCGTGCCGACGATGATTCCCGCGGTCAACGCCGAGACAACCGCAGCAGGCTCGTCGGATTCAGGCACGATGACAGCGACGCTTTCCCGAGGTTTACTCCCCAGTCGCTTGCCGACGGCGACGCCCACGTCAAATGCGGGTCCCACGCCGAACTTTGCCCGAGCGCCGAGGCCCACGGTCATGGCGGCGCCCGCTTTCAAACCGCCCAGTCCCAGAAGCGGCGTCGTATCGCCGAGGCCGCCGGAGACGTCTTTCGATGCGAGCAAGCGCTCGAGCAAGCTCGCCAACGGCATTCCCGCTGAGACGGGCGGAGCGGCGGAGTCGCCTTCGAAGAGTCCGAGCACGACCCAATCCGTGCTCACTTCCAACAACGGCAATACGGCGGCCTTGATGTTCATGGACAGATCGACTCGGTGTTCTCGTGGGCGTATCCTGTAAGCGCGAGGGGTGTATCTTCGCAAGCGCCCGCCAGCGCGCCAAGTCGCCTTGCTCAAGGGGTGATCAACCGCTAGAATCGCCACCCACTCAAGTCTTTCAGCGGCCTCGGTTCGTTCCCTTCGGAACCGTCGCCACATGTTGCAGGTTGTCGTTTGCGGATCGCACTGGGCCGAGAGCCTATCGATTCCGGTTTACGCCCGCCCGGGAGAGCCAAGGATGGTGGCGTCTCGTTATCCCCGCCGCTGGATCGCCCTGCTCGTGGGCCTCGTGTGCTGCGTTCTTCCAGGGTGCGTCGCGCGCCGCTATACGATTAGAACGGAACCGCCGGGTGCCCTCGCGATTGTGAACGGGCAGGAGATGGGGGTCACGCCGGTTTCGTCCTCTTTCGAATACTATGGTGACCGCGAGATCGTGCTCATCAAGGATGGGTTCGAAACGCAGCGCGTGATTCAACCGATAAAATCACCGTGGTGGGACAACCATCTCACGGAGTTCTTCTCTGAGAACCTCGTTCCGGTGGTGCTGCGCGACGATCGGGATTTCACGTACAAGCTCAACCCACCGCAGGTGCCGCAAACCAGCGACCTGCTTCAGAGGGCTGAGGCCCTGCGCGTTCAGGGCCAGGTGGCTCCGCCACCGCGACGGGGCGGAATCCTGGGTTTCCTGGGATTCTGACGAGGCGCGCGTTAAAACCGCTCAAGTTGCACTGGCCCCGGTCGGGCAAATGAGCTATCTCTACGACGCTTCGCTGATTGGCAAACGTGTCCACCGCTCATCGAGGCTCCTGTGCGAACGAGTCGCGCGGGGCCTCTCGCCGGTCTCGATACGCTCTCCTCCAGTCAGCCGGAGAGATTCCACAAGAGTTGAGCCGCGTCGTGCGCCGATAAAGGGACAATGGTGGCGTGCCCTTCCCGCGGGAAGGAGTCACCGTTCGGTCCTGCGCGGATCGGTCCCCAACCAGGCGGCTCAAAACGGGTGGCTCTCTCCCTTCCCCAAGTGTTCGCCCGCCTCAAAGGACTGTGGAGGTGAACCACCATGAAGATCGTGGCTGCCGCGATCCAGATGTCTGCCATTCCGTTGAATGTCGGGGCGAACCTCGAAAGCGCCGATGAGTTGCTTCGAGAGGCCCGCGACGGCGGTGCTGAACTCGCCGTGCTGCCGGAGTTGTTCAACACCGGCTATAGCCTGTGTCCCGACTTCGCGCCTTACGCCGAGGACACCCACGGACCGACCCTAACCTGGCTTCGCGAGCGGAGCCGGGAATGGAAGATGTGCATCGCCGGCGGCTTTGTCGAGCACGAGGGACGCCACCTCTACGACTCGCTTGCCTTCGTTACTCCTGACGGCGAAACCCAGATTTACCGCAAGCGGAACCTCGTCTTCTGGGAGCGGTTCAAATTCTGTCCAGGAAAGCGCCCCCTGATCGTGCCAACCCCATTCGGACGCATCGGCTTCGCGATCTGCGCCGACATGATCTACCGCAAAGTCTGGCGCGATTACGCCGAACGCATTGACCTGGCCATCGTTTCGGCGGCCTGGCCTGATTTCGCCGATCGTCACACGGGGCGCAAACACTGGCTCCTCGGTCATGTCGGGCCTCTATCGGCGGCGATCCCCGGGAAGGTGGCCCAGGACCTCGGCATTCCGGTCGTGTTCGCCAACCAATGCGGCGAGACCCGAACCACGATTCCAGTCCTCCAAACGCACATTATCGACCGATTCGCTGGTCAAAGCAGTGTCTGTGACGGTCGCCACGGGCCGCCCGTTCAAGCGGGTGTCGAGTCAGCCGTCGTTCTGTCGACGATCACCATTCACCCCCAACGAGGACTCAAATCGTGGCGTTCTACGTACCACTCGGCCCCCGCGGTATCCTCTTCCAGATAGGCACGACGCTGATCGGCGTGTGGGGCGGCCTCGTTTACTGGCGTGCTGCGCGGCGTCGGGCCTTTCGCAAACCCGGCTTAACCCTTCCGTTGGTCGTCCTGGCCGATGGTCCGCCGGTCATCTGACCTGTTCCCAAGTGGGCAAACGCCCCTACAATGAAGGTGGACGTGTCTCCTCACACCGTCTGTCCAGGCGGTGCGGAGCGAGATACTTGCGGTTTTTTCGGTCGGCATGGGACCGCTCGGCTTCCTTACCCCCACAAGGCCGAGCTGTTCGCCGATCCGCGCCCGCGGTTTCACTGGGCGCTTTCCTTGCGCAAGGGATAGATGATGTGTGGAATCGCTGGCGCAGTGGACTTGAGAGGCACCCGAGAGTTTCCTGCGGAGCGGCTGCTGGCGATGACGGGAGCCATCGCCCATCGCGGACCGGACGATGAGCAGGTGCACATCGAACCGGGCATCGCCCTCGGCAACCGCCGTCTCTCGATTGTCGACCTTGAGGGGGGCCGTCAACCGCTCGCGAATGAGACCGGCGAGATCTGGGTCGCCTACAACGGCGAATTGTTTGAGTATCCCGAGCTCTTCGAACAGTTGAAGGGCCGTGGGCACCGTTTTTCCACGCGCTGCGACACTGAGCTGTGGGTCCATCTGTACGAGGATCTGCGCGAGGGAATGTTCGAGAAGGCGCGCGGGCAGTTTGCGGTGTCCCTGTGGGACCGGCCCAACCGGACCTTGATCCTGGGCCGCGACCGCGTCGGCATCTGTCCTCTGTACTACACGGAGGTCGATGGCTGGCTGCTCTGGGGATCCGAGGTCAAGGCGCTCCTGGCGTCGGGAATGGTCGCCGCTCGGCCCGATCCGAAGGGGATCGACCACCTCTTCACCTTCTTCTGCGCAGGGACGACCCGGACATTTTTCGAGGGGATCAAGTCACTCGCCCCCGGGCACTACCTGAAGATCCGGGACGGCCGCGTCGAGGTCCGCAAGTACTGGGACCTCGACTTTCCCGACATGGGCCACGAGCGACGGCTCGACAATCCCGCGCCTCTTGTCGACGAGCTGGAGGGCCTCTTGTGGCAGGCCGTCGAGCGCCGGCTCCGCGCGGACGTGCCGGTGGTGAGCTACATCAGCGGCGGGCTCGACTCGACGGTGGTGCTCGGTCTCTGCTCGAGGCACCGAGGCGAGGCGATCCCTTCGTTCACGATCGGCCTCGACAAAGCCGGTCCAGACGAGCGGAAACCGTCGACCGAAGCGGCCGAGAAACTCGGCTCTCGGCTGACAATGGTGACAATGGACACCGCCAAGATCGCCGACGCATTCCCGGAGCTGACCGTCGCGGCGGAAGGGCCTGTGCTGGACACCTCATGTGCCGCCCTGATGCGGCTGGCGCAGGAGGTCCATTCGCAAGGCTACAAGGTCGCGCTGACCGGTGAAGGCGCCGACGAGGCACTGGCCGGATATGTTTGGTTCAAAAGCCAAAAGGTTCGCGAGCAGATTAGTCACCGATTCGGTTCGTTCCTGCCCCGCTTGACGCGCGGGCTGCTCATGGCCGCGATCGGCGGTGGACGCACCCATCGGCCGCCCGATAACGCGATGGGCGGCGTTCGGACCGCGCAGCAGGACATGTACGAGCTGATCGGCCAATCGCGCGAAAGGCTGTTCACCGGCGCGATGTGGGATCGGCTGGGCGACGGCAACGCGTATGCCGACATCGCAATGACGAACGACCGCATCAGTCGCTGGCATCCTCTGAACCAGTCACTCTATGTCGGCTATCGCGTGATGCTGGCGGGTCTGCTGATGATCTCGAAAGGGGACCGAATCTCGATGCATTCGTCGGTCGAGACCCGGTATCCATTCCTCGATGATGATGTGATCTCGTTCTGTGCTGGAATCGCGCCGGAGTACAAACTTCACGGGATGACCGAGAAGTGGATCTTGCGGCAAGTTGCGGCCAAGACTTTACCCGCCGAGATCGCGAATCGGCCCAAGACGATGTTCCGCGCGAGCCTGTCGAAGACCTTCCTCGGTCCCAACCGGCCCCGCTGGGTCGACCAGCTTCTCAGTCCCGAGTCCCTGCGCGCGACGGGGTACTTCAATCCCGACGTAGTCGCTCGCGAACGTGCATGGCAAATGGCGATCCCGAGGATGACGGTTAAGCGGTTTGTCTACGATGTCGGGCTCACATGTGTGGTGTCGACGCAGCTCTGGCATCATCTGTTCTGCGGTGGGGGGCTCTGCGAGCTCACACCGTGGAGCCCGCCTCAAAAAAAAATGAACCCGCTGCCTGAGCTGGTCGGCGGGTAAGGGACCCGCGATCATATTGTCGAGCGCTGCGATCGCCCGCGACGCGCAACGACGGGGCCGTCGCCCTGCGGGCTCGTGGTGATTTTGTCCCACTGATAACGCTGCGGTCTTATACTAACCCGAAGCGCGAGCGAGGGATAATTATATAATGGCCTCGCTTGCGCTTCGGGTTAGTGTTAATATGTTCGATGCTTCGGCGTGTGCGGTTCGATCACTCTGGACTTTAGGGCGCGAGCGACATCGCCTCCAGGATCGCCCGACGCACGTCAGTGATGGCCATTGAGTCATGCGAACTGGGCGCCGGACCGTCACCGATGAGGATCGGACGATTTGGGTTGTCTTCCGCCGGTAGACCGTGG
>DAIDJG010000601.1 GCA_027451445.1 Singulisphaera sp. | reverse complement strand
CACTGGGCGCTGGACAACGCGCGGATTTCTGGCAACATGCTCCCTAGAATGTGAAAATGAGCAGCCCGGCGAGAGAGGACGCTGTCCCGTCGTACCGGGCGTCGATTTTGGAAGCATTAAGGTGTTTGCGAGGAGCCGATGCCCCATTCAGCCGTCATCGTGATTGGATCCGGGTCCGCTGGTTTGACCGCCGCGCTTTATACGGCGCGGGCGAACTTGTCGCCGATCGTACTCGAAGGACGAGAGCCGGGAGGCCAACTCACCTGGACGACCGCTGTCGAGAACTTTCCCGGCTTCCCCGAGGGGGTGATGGGACCGGACCTCATGGACATGATGAGGCGGCAGGCCCAGCGCTTCGGTGCCGACTGCCGGTTCGAAACGGTGACCGCCGTCGACTTCTCGCGCCGGCCGTTCCGCGTTTCCACCTCCACGGACCCGCGCGATCCCGAGGCCGAGACGGCGGAATACACCGCCGACGCCCTGATCGTGGCCACGGGAGCCTCGGCCCGCACGCTTGGGATCGACAAAGAGATGCACTACATGGGTTACGGCCTGGGCACCTGCGCCACGTGTGACGGCGCCCTGTACCGAGGCAAGCACGTGGGTGTCGTCGGCGGGGGCGATACGGCCGTCGAAGAGGCCACATTTCTCACGCGGTTTGCCAGCAAGGTGACGCTCATTCACCGCCGTGACCAACTCCGGGCGTCCAAGATCATGCAGGACCGGATCAAGGCGAACCCCAAGATCGACTATCTTTGGGACGCCGTCGTCGCCGAGTACCTGGGCGTCGACGAACCCCATCGTGCCTTGACCGGCGTGAAGCTTCGCTCAACAAAAGACGATTCGACTCGAGATGTTGCATTCGATGGGGTGTTTCTGGCGATCGGCCATTCGCCCAACACGGAGGTGTTCAAAGGTCAACTCGCAGCCACGCCCGAAGGGTATCTTTTGACTCCGACGGCCCTGGCCTGGAAGGGAGTCGAGGCGCCGGAGGGCCTGCGCGATCGGATGGCTAATTACGGTTCGGCGACGAGTGTGGAGGGGGTGTTTGCGGCGGGCGACGTCGTGGATACTCACTATCGGCAGGCGATCACCGCGGCGGGCGCAGGTTGCGCCGCGGCGATTGATTGTGAAAAGTGGCTGGAGAGCAGCGGGGCGAAGCACTGAGTTGACGTGAGGTTTTGCTCCTTTTGCACGTTTCTTGCGAACCACGGAATGCCAGGGAATTCGTTGTCCGAATCCCCTGACCTTTTCCGAGGCTATCCGCTAGAATAGAGTTGTGCCGACCGAACGTGTTGTGGCGCATGCGCGCTTTGTGCGGGGGATGCGGCCGGAAGAGCGGGCGTCCCAGGGACGTTGTTTCTCATCGCCAAGATCCCGCGACCGAATCCGGCACCGGCTCTTTGAGGGCCGTGCGCAAGGCTTCGGACATTTGCGATATTCGCTGAATTCATAGGGAAAAAAGATCGTATGGAGAGTCGACCGCCGCAAGAGTCCCCTCGTCGGTCCAATGGTGGGCGTAAGTCCAACGGGACCGGTGGGTCACCGACGCCTCCCTGGCTCTGGCTCCTGCTGATCCTGGGTTTCGCTCTGATCTTCTGGCAATTCAAACCCAATCAAGAGGTCGAGGTCGTCTACAGTCCCTGGTTCCTCGACCAGGTCGACCACGACAACATCAAGAGTCTGCAACTGCAAGGGACTGAAGCACGCGGCGAACTCCGCCACAAGGAGCAATACACAGCGCCGAACGCGACCACGGCGGTGACGGTGACTCGGTTCACGACGGTCTTCCCGTCGGAACACGCCGTCGATGCGGTCGAGACCAAGCTGCGGAACATGCCGAATCGCCCCAAGGGCGTGCAGGAACCCCAGGTGAACGCGGTCGCGCCCAGCGCGACGAACAGCCTGGTGTGGATCACGCTCCTGCTGCCGACATTCGTGATCGTCGGCTTGATCTATTTCATGATGCGCCGAGCACGCGACCAGTTCGACGGCGGGATCCTTGGCAGCTTTGTGAAAAGTCCGGCAAAGCGGCACGATAAGTCCAAGCAGCGCACGACGTTCGACGAGGTTGCGGGTCTCGAGAACGCCAAGAGCGAGCTCCAGGAGATCGTCGACTTTCTCAAGAGCCCCGAGAAATTCCAGCGCCTCGGAGGCCGCATTCCCAAGGGAGTGCTGCTGATCGGTCCGCCGGGCTCGGGCAAGACGCTGCTCGCGCGTGCCGTGGCCGGAGAAGCCGGGGTGCCGTTCTTCTCGATCTCCGGGTCGGAATTCATCCAGATGTTTGTCGGCGTCGGTGCTAGCCGCGTCCGCGACATGTTCAAGACGGCCAAGGAAAACAGCCCGTGCATCCTGTTCATCGACGAGATCGACGCCGTTGGTCGTGTGCGCGGTGCCGGGCTGGGCGGCGGCCATGACGAACGCGAGCAGACGCTCAACCAGATCCTGACCGAGATGGACGGGTTCTCGCCCAACGAGAGCGTGATCGTGCTGGCCGCGACCAATCGGCCCGACGTTCTCGACCCGGCCCTGCTCCGTCCCGGGCGCTTCGACCGGCACGTTACGGTGGACCGGCCGACTCGCAAGGGGCGTCACGACATCATGAAGGTTCACACGCGCGCCATTCCGCTTGCGCCTGACGTCGACCTCGACAGCATCGCGAGGGGCACGGTGGGGATGAGTGGCGCCGACCTCGCGAACCTCGTGAACGAAGCGGCCTTGCTCGCCACGCGCGAGAACAAAGACAAGGTCGACATGAGCGACTTCGACGCCGCGCGCGACAAGATCCTCATGGGGGCGAAGCGCGAGGAAATCATCACCGAGAAGGAGAAGCGGCTCACGGCGTATCACGAGTCGGGGCACGCACTCGTCGCCTGGTTGACGCCGGGCGCGGATCCCGTGCACAAGGTGACGATCATCCCTCGAGGCCGGGCCCTGGGTGTCACGCAGTTCCTCCCGGAAGAGGAACGCATGCTGATCAACGAGAGCGAGGTCCTGGCGGATCTGACTGTGGCTCTGGGCGGTCGTGCGGCGGAACGCCTGATCTATAACGATCCGACGGCGGGCGCAGCGGGCGACCTCAAGCAGGCCACGCGCATGGCGCGCATGATGGTGACGCAGTGGGGCATGAGCGACCGGATCGGCCCAGTCTTCTTCCGCGCGTCGGAGGAGCATCCGTTCCTTGGCCGCGAGATGAGCGAGACGCGCGATCACTCCGAGCACACGGCCCAGGTGATCGACGAGGAAGTCGCGCGGATTTTGCGCGAGGCCGACGAGCGGGCGTACCGCCTGCTGGAGTCGCATCGTGATGAACTCGAGCGGCTGACGGAGGTTCTCATCGAGCGCGAAGTGCTCACGATGAGCGAGATCGAAGAAATGATCGGCAAGCGAGCCGGTTCTCGTTCGCCTCTCGAGCCGGCGAGTGACGAAGTGGTTGCCTCGATCGACGATCCGTCGTGAGGCCGCTTGCAGGTACTTGCAGTTAGGACCGCGTGATGAATCCTTCGGAGAATCAAGCTCCGCCCGTGGTCTGCGCGGGGATGGTGGTGACCGATCACGTGTCGCCGCCGCTGGACCACCTGCCGAGCGCGGGCGAACTGGTCGCGGTGGACGACCTGGTGCTCAACATCGGCGGCGGTGCGGCGAACGCGGCCGTGGACCTGGCACGCCTGGGTGTGCGATCGGCGATCTGCGCCCGCGTTGGTGACGACACGTTCGGCCGATTCGCGACCGAGACGCTGCGGACGCACGGCATTGATACCCAGGCTCTGACAGTCGACCGCTCGCGGCCGACGAGCCAGACGATGATCGTGAACGTCCGCGGGCAAGACCGGCGCTTTATTCACGCCGTCGGCGCGAACCTCGGCTTCACGGCCGAAGACCTTGACCCCGCGCTCACGACGTCGACGCGCGTGCTCTACATCGGTTACTTCCTGATCCTGCCCGAACTGACGGGTGAAGCCCTCGCTAAGCGGTTCGCGAAGGTTCGCCAGGGCGGAGGGTTTACCGTTCTCGATGTGGCGACTCCCGGACCGGGAAAATACATCGAACCGTTGAAGGCGGTTCTGCCGCACACCGACGTCTTTCTGCCGAACTCCGACGAGGCTGCCTTGATCCTCGGTGAGCACGACCCCATACGTCAGGCCCTGGCGTTCCGCGAGATGGGGGCGCGGGCCGTCGTGATCACCTGCGGCGAACGTGGCGCGATTGCAATGTCGGACTCGTTGCGCGTTCGGTTGGGGACCTATCCGATCGCGTACGTGGACGGATCCGGGGGCGGCGACGCCTTCGACGCGGGCTACATAACCGGGTTACTCGAAGGCCGTAGCGAACTGGACTGCATGAAGCTCGCGAGCGCGATCGGTGCGAGCTGCGTTCGTGCCGTCGGAACGACGGCGGGCGTGTTCACGCGTGCCGAAGCCGACGCATTCCTGCGCAGCCACGAACTTGCGATCGAGCCGCTGTAGAGCGTTCTCGCTTGATGGCGCATGCCAGTTTGAGCGCCAACGGGTTGGGTTGCGCACGGTGACAACCTATCAAAACGCAGAAGTATCAGAACTCCCTCCCCCCTTGTGGGCTCACTGATGGAGGTTTTCTGGATCAATTGCCGCTTAGTCGTTATGGACAAAGAAGTTGTGTCAAGATGAAACGCGATCGCGTTCATGACTTAACCTCTTACGTATCACGTCCGAGTGGCGAACAGTGCCGAAAAACCTCCATCAGTGAGCCC
>DAIDJG010000600.1 GCA_027451445.1 Singulisphaera sp. | reverse complement strand
AAGCGGCGGGGCTGTCGTTCGCGCCGGAGGCCGACCGTCGCACGCTGATCCGGCGGGCGACGTTCGACCTCTGGGGACTTCCGCCAAGCTGGCATGAGGTCGAGGCGTTCGCCAATGACAACGCGCCCGATGCCTACGAGCGACTGATCGATCGGCTGCTCGAAAGTCCTCATTACGGCGAGCGCTGGGGAAGACATTGGCTTGACCTCGCGGGGTACGCCGATTCGGAGGGGATCCTCGCGGCGGACTACGTCCGCTCGGCGGCCTGGCGTTATCGCGACTGGGTGATCCGGGCGTTCAACGCGGACATGCCGTACGACCGCTTCCTCCAGGAGCAGATCGCCGGCGATGAGCTTGTGGATTACTGGTCGGTCTACAAGAGTCAGGAGGAGCTCGGACCGAAGGTCGTCGATGCACTGGTGGCTACGGGCTACTTGCGCTGCGCCTCGGATACGAGTCGGCCCGACTTCGTGACGATCAAGGATGCGCCGGGGTATTACTATCAGACGCTTGATGATACGTTGAAGATCGTCGCGAGCTCGACGCTTGGGCTGACGCTCCAGTGCGCCAAATGTCACACGCATAAGTACGACCCGATCACGCAGGCTGAGTATTACCGGGTTCAGGCGGTGTTCATGAGCGGGTATCGGCCCGCGCAGTGGGTCCCGCAGGTTGAGCGCAAGCGACTGGAGGCCACGGAGGCGCAGGAGGCGCGTGCGAAGGCCCACAATGTGAGGCTCGATGAGGCGATCGCCCGTCGGCGCAAGACGATCGAGACCGTCACGGCGGCCTTCGCCGAGCGCCGGGCCGCCGAGCGGCTCGAAACGCTGCCGCAGGCGATTCGCGAGGACGTCCGCCTGGCCCTGGCAACGGCGGCGGATAAACGGAACGAAGTCCAGCGCTACCTCGCCGGGAAATTTGAGGCCGAGATCCGGCCGGACACGAAGGCGATTCCCGGATTGCTCGCCAAGGAGTCGCCGCGCGACCGCGACCTGGTGCAAACGCTCTCAGCGCTCAACGCGGCGGACGAGGCACGGAAGCAGTCGTTCCCCGAAATCCGCGCCTTCTACGACCTGCCCGGCACGCCAAAGACGCCGATCCTCCAGCGCGGGGATTACACGCGGCCCGGGCCGGAAGTGGCTCCCGGCGCTTTGCCCGCGCTGGCTGCGCCGGAGCCGTTCCGCTGGGCGTCCCCTCCGAAGGATGCCCCCACGAGCGGCCGGCGCCGCGCGTTCGCCGAGTGGTTGACGCAGCCGATGCACCCGCTAACGGCCAGGGTCCTCGTGAACCGGCTCTGGCTGCACCATTTCGGCGAGGGGATCGTCGCCACGCCGGACAACTTCGGCGTGAAGGGTGCATTCCCGAGCCATCCCGAACTGCTCGACTGGCTGGCCATCGAGTTCGTCACGCGCGGCTGGTCGATCAAGTCGATCCATCGGCTGATGATGAACTCGGCCGCGTACCGGCAGTCGAGCCGAGACGACCCTTTGGCCCACGCGCACGCGCGTACCGTCGACCCCGACAACCGCCTGCTCTGGCGGCAGCGGCTCCGCAGACTCGAGGCCGAGGGACTCCGGGACGCGGTGCTCGATGTCTCCGGGACCCTCAATCCGGCGATGTCAGGGGCGCCGGTGCCGACGGTCCGGCTCCCGGAGGGCGAGGTGATCGTCGCCGAGGGCCCTGAAGGGCGCCGCCGGTCGGTCTACTTGCGAGTGCGACGGAGCGAGCCGTTGACACTTTTGCAAGTGTTCGACCAGCCCGTGATGGAAACCAATTGCACGAGGCGCCTGACGTCGACGGTGTCGTCGCAGGCCCTCAATCTGCTTAATAGCGAGTTCCTCATCCGCCAGGCCCAGGCGTTCGCCGCGCGGGTGCTTCGTGAGTCGCCCGAGGACCCGGCGGCGCGTGCGGTCCGCTTGGCGTTCCAGCGGTCGGCAACAGTCGAGGAGCAGGCTCTCTTCCGCAATTTCGTTGCCGAGCAAACCACACGCGCTGGCCGCAGTCCGTCCGCCGCGCTCGCCGACGTCTGCCAGATGCTTCTCAGCAGTAACGAATTTGCGTACATCGATTGATTCCGAACGGGGCCGGACCAATGCCAATACTCGGATCGCATGCGACGACACGTCGGCAGGTGCTCGCGCGGCTAGGCGGAGGCTTCGGGGGCCTGGCCCTGGCTGCGTTGTTGGGAGAGGCACGCGGTGAGTCGGCAAGCGTCCCCGCGCGGTTCGACACGCTGCCGCGTGCGCCCCATCACCCAGCAAAAGCGAAGGCGGTGATTCAGCTCTTCATGCACGGCGGCCCGAGTCACGTCGACCTGCTTGACCCCAAGCCCTTGCTCGCGAAATACGATGGCAAGGAGCCTCCCGGCGAAGTGGCCGACGATGAGAAGCGGACCGGCAACCTGCTCAAGAGTCCTTACCGGTTTGGCAGGCACGGGCAGTCGGGACTGGAGTTCTCAGAGACATTGCCGAACATCGCGCGACATGCGGATGAGATCGCCGTCGTTCGGTCGATGTACACCGAGCATCGCAACCACGAGCAGGCGATCTGGATGATGCACACCGGCCTGCTCGTCTCCGGCCGGCCGGGACTGGGAGCGTGGGTCACGTATGCGCTGGGAACCGAGGACCAGGATCTCCCCGCCTACGTGGTGCTTCCCGATCCGAAGGGATTGCCGGTCGACGGCATCCGCAACTGGTCCAGCGGCTGGCTGCCGCCGCTCTACCAGGGAACGCCGTTCCGATCCGAGGGGATGCCGGTGCTGAATCTGCGGCCGAACGCGCCTCGTACCGCGGAGCTCGACCGGGCGCGGCTGGACTTGCTCGGCGCCTTGAACGCCGACCACAAGCGGCGCCATCCGGGCGAGCAGGAGCTCGACGCGCGAATCGCCAGCTTCGAGCTTGCCGCGCGGATGCAACTCTCAGCGACCGACGCACTCAACGTGGAGCTCGAATCGCCCCACACGCGCACGCTTTACGGGCTGGATAACCCCGTCACGCGGTCATACGGAATCCGCTGCCTGATGGCCCGCCGTCTCGTCGAGCGCGGGGTCCGCTTCGTGCAGCTCTTCATGGCCGGCCAGCCGTGGGACACCCACGCGAACAACGCCGCGAGCACCCGTGCCTGCTGCGAACAGACCGATGCGCCGATTGCCGGGCTCCTGACCGATTTGAAGCAGCGCGGGCTGCTCGACCAAACCCTGGTGCTCTGGGGAGGCGAGTTCGGCCGGACCCCGGGCGCACAGGGCAAGGACGGTCGCGACCATCATCCCTATGGCTTCAGCGTCTGGCTCGCCGGCGGCGGCATCCAGGGGGGCCAGGTGTTCGGCGCGACCGACGACTTCGGCTATCGCGCCACGGTCGACCGTACGAGCGTCGCCGACCTCCACGCCACCATCCTGCACCAGCTCGGTCTCGACTTCCGCCTCCTCGCGTTCCCCCACAATGGCCGCGATGAGCGATTGACGGACGTGTACCCGGCCAAGGTGATCAAGCCTCTCGTGGCTTAATCCGCAGCCAGGACCTTTCGAGCCGGATGAACCGTATTTCCGGCTTGGATCGCGGGTCATTCCCAATTCGCCGGCAGTTCTCCTTTCAGGACCACGCGGGTGCCTCACGGACCCGCCTTCGGGGCGGTCTTCAAGTGCTTTTCGAAGAAATCGCAGACCTTGAGATAAAGCGCCCCCGGACCGGGATCGCCCAGCGGGTTAAAGCCGTGGCCCCAGTTCTTCAGGCGGATGATGGTCACACAGACGCCCGCTCTCTTCAAAGCGTCGTACAGGCGTTCGGACTGCTCTGGCGGGACGACTTGATCCTGGTCGCCGTGGATAATCAGGAACGGAGGATCGTCGGCCGACACATACGTCACGGGGCTGGCAGCGCGGGCTTCGGCCTGCTTATTGGCGAGTGCACCGCCCAGGAGCCGGCCGAGGTCCGAACCCACCTGCGTCTCGCGATGGCCGGGATCAAACTGCGAGAAATCCGCCGGACCGAAGAAATCACAGACGGCCTGCACCCGGATCGGCTGACCGGTGTGCTTGCCGACAACGTCCCATTCTTTTTGATCGTTGGCGGTTCCCATGAGGGCGGCGAGGTGTCCCCCTGAAGAAGCGCCCCAGACGCCGATGCGCTGGGGATCAATGTGATACTTTGACGCGTGGGCACGCAGCCAGCGGAGCGCCGCGCGGCAGTCTTCGATCTGGGCCGGGAACGGAGCGACGCCGGTCAATCGGTAGTCGATGCTCGCCACGACGTACCCGCGCCCGGAAAAAAACAGACCGGGACACAGGGTCTTGCTCCCTTCACTCCAGCCGCCGCCGTGAAGCCAAATGAGCAGAGGCAAGGGCGTCGTGGCGTCATCGGGCACATAAACGTCGAGTTTGAGGCTCAAATCGCCCACCCGCGCATACTCGATGTCGCGCTCGACCTTGAGCTTGCCGGGAACGCGCGGTTGCGCGGGGCGACTCTCGGTGTCTTTGACTTTCTCTTGCTGGGCCGGCGCGGGGGTACAGAAGGTGGAAATGACGATCAAGGCCAAGCCGGTCGCATGGAACTGCAAGTTCATCGCGTTTCTCCTTCAGCGGAGGCCATTGCGCAAGATGTTAGCCAGTGACGGGCCTGGTCCTCAACCGGGCGGGGCTACACTCCTCGGTGAAGAGCCGCTTGTGTTTGGATGGCACACGGTTCGGCCGTGCGTCGTTTTTTCGTGTGCGCGGGAGCTACATATAAATCAAACCAGTTTTATATTGGTATCTACACAATGTTTCTTTAGGCGCAGCAGCAGGATATTCCTCGTTCCCACGCTCCCGCGTGGGAATGCCGTCTTGCCCGCTCTGCGGGCGCATTTTCCCGGCTCGAAGTGACGCAGAGCGTCGGGGACTGCATTCCCACGGAGGACCGTGGGAACGAGGAAGATTCGCTTCGTTGGGCGGCAAGAACCATTGTGTAGATGCCAATGCTTCCCAGGGGGGGTGTTATATGATTCGCCGTTGCGACCGTCGGTTCACGGCGCCGCCGTGCGCGACCTTACCAGGGCGGTCGCACTCGTGCGTTTCAGCTCCGCGTCGAGCGTAGCACGGAGACGGGCCAGCCGTTCCCTGGCTCTCGGCTCGGCGACCAGGTTCTTCAGCTCGTCCGGGTCCGAACCAAGGTCGTAAAGTTCCTCCGGCACGCCCGGTTGCAAATACCTGATGAGCTTCCAGCCATCATCAACCACGGCCGTGTACCAGGGCACCTTCTGATAGATGGCCTCGTTCGGCTGCTCAGTGAGCACCCTGGTCACGTTATCGCCGAAGTTTTCCCCGGTGTGTTCATAAAGACACGGATAGGGCCAATCCGCGGCGGGATTCTTGAGCAGCGGCGAGAGGTCGCGGCCGTGAAGCTCCGTGTTCGGTTTCACTCCGGCGAACGCGAAGAACGTGGCGACGAGATCGGGCGCGTTCGCGACTTGTTTGCACACCGTTCCTGCGGCGACCTTCCCCGGCATCGAGAAAATCAACGGAGAGCGGTAACTCGCCTCGTAAGGTGCGATCTTCATCCTCATCCCGTGCTCGCCCATCGCAAACCCCTGGTCCGCGGTGTAGATCACGAGTGTGTTCCCCAGTTGTCCGCTCTCCTTGAGCGCTGTCATCAACTCGCCCACGCCCTCGTCGATGGCCGGCACGCACTCGTTGACCTGCCTGACCCAATCGGCGAACTCGGTGCCCTTGCCGCCGGCCTCGTCGCCGACCTTCTCACCATTGCTGGTGGCGACCACCCTGCCGTCGGACGTTTTTCGCCAGGCGAGCGTGTTCCGCAGATAGTCGGCCTTGCCGGGCCACGGGCCGAGGAGATCGGCGGGCTCGGGCACCTTCGCATGCTGATACTTGCCCTTGTGCCGCGCAGAGGGCTTTGACGGGCCGTGAACACTTCCGTAACACAGCCACAGGAACCAGGGCTTGCTTGCGTCGCGATTCGCTCCCTTGACGTAATCGACCGCCCACTTCGTGTAATTGTCCGCCGGATAGCCGTCCTGAAGCGTCTCCACGCCGTTGAAGGCAAGCACCTGTTTTTTGTAGTAAGCCCCAGCATTCTCGGGGTGCTTGGGTCGGTTCCAGACGATCTGATAGTCCCAGTCGCGGCCGAAGCCGGCGTCGGTGCCGGTGTGCCACTTGCCGATCTGCGCGGTTTGGTAGCCGTTCGCGCGAAACAGCGCCGGCCAGAACGGGCACTGCTTCGGGTCGTAGACACTGCCGGGGTATGGCCCCTCCATGCGCATCGACTGGATGCCATGAGGATGCCGGCCGGTCAGGAGTGAGGCGCGCGACGGCATGCACCATGCGCCCAGGTATGCCCCGCGGAACCGCACGCCCGAGGTCGCGAGCGCATCGATGTTCGGCGTCTTGACCCAGGGCCATGATTCGGGGTAACAGCCGACTGTCCTGTACGACTGATCGTCCGCATAAATGAGCAGGATGTTCGGCCGCTCCGCCGATTCGGCGAAGGGTGCCGGCCAGGCGCACGCGGCGAGGAATAGCACTGTCAATCGATGCATGAGAGCCTCGGACGATTCAACGTTTCGAGGGTGGAATGTCGGGTGGGAACATCGCGTGCAACGCGGCACGAGCCGCCCGGATCGGCTCGGCCGCCTTCGCGTCATCGACACGATTGGTCAACTCCGCCGGGACGCGTTCGGTGTCGTAGTATTCGGCGCCGAGTACCTTTCCCGTCGTCCAGTCGCGCCATTCGGAGTAGCGTCCGGCAGCGGTGCGAGCGCTATACCCCATCGCGTCGGGGAGGCCCGAGGCCGAGCGGTCGCTGTACGCGGGGCGTGGATGCTGGGTGAAGGCTGCTTGTTTGACGGTCGCCGAAGGATCGTTCAAGACGGGGACGAGGCTGACGCCTTCCAATCCCGCCGGCGCTTTCAGCCCCGCCAATTCGCACAGTGTGGGAAAGAGATCGACGAGCTCGACAAGCGATTTCGTGGCCTTCCCGGCTGACCGCATTTCGGGAGGCGCGATGATGAGCGGCACGCGCGCGTCGTACTCGAAGCAGGAGGTCTTCCCCCAAAGGGTATGTTCGCCGAGGTGGTAACCGTGGTCGGCCACGAACACAACGATCGTGCGCTCCCTGAGTTGGTGATCGTCGAGCGCCTTCAGCACCTTCGCGACCTGGGCGTCCATGTAGCTGACGTTGGCGAGGTAGCCGTGCCGCATTTCGGCGATCTGCGCCGCGTTCGGCGAGATCTGCCGGGGCGGAATGCCCAGAATTTCGCGGCTGTCATGGAACGCGATCTCGGGGGCGTCCTGCGGACGCGATCCGTTGAGGGGCGGGATCGACTTCGGATCGTACAGATCCCAGTACTTCTTCGGCGCGTTGAACGGAGCGTGGGGCTTCCAGAAACCAACGGCAAGGAAGAACGGCCTGTCCTTCACCTCGCCGAGAACCCTGACGGCCTCAGCAGCGACGCGACCGTCGTAGTATGCCTCGTCGGGCACATCCCGGCGCTCGCACAGCGGCACCTTCCCGTAGGCGCGGCCGATGTTGAGGGCGAGGTTGGGCGGCAGGTCGCCTTTGACCTCCGGTGTGTCGTCGCCATGGTTGGCGTAGTGCAGGAACTCGTCCGTGCTCCAGGACCGCCGATCCCCCTTTTCCTTGGTGTGCCAGTTGTGGAAAATCTTGCCGATTCCGCGCGTTTCGTAACCATTCTCCTTGAACCACAGTGGGAGCGTCATCACGTCCGGGTTCTGCTCGCGGAAATGCGTGCCGTTGACCCAAAGATGAAGCGTGTCGGGCCGCTTGCCGGTGAGGAATGACGACCGCGACGGGTTGCACACGGCCTGCTGACAGTACGCCCGGTCGAAACGCAGCCCGCGCTTCGCGAGCATGTCGAGGTTCGGGGTTTTTGCCGCCGAGCCGTAGCACCCGAGCTCCACGCGCAGGTCGTCCGCGACGACGAGCAGAACGTTGGGCTTCTCGGCACCGGAGGCGATTGCGGCAGTTGCAAACGAGAGCAATGCCGAGGAGAGCACAAGGCGGAGCAAAGGGGCATCCTCCGAGTTTAAGGCGTGCGCAAAGACAACCTCTATAACGCAAGTAAACCGTATAACGCGCTTATAACAACTATTATCATCTTCGTTCCCTTCGTTTCCTTCTGTTCAGGGCCTATCCCACTCGGCGGCAACCAAAGTTGAACAGAAGGAAACAAAGGAAACGAAGATCCGGATTCGGATTCGTTATCAACCTGAATTTGTAAAGGTTGTTTGTACGCAGCGTGTTAGGGTCTCGAACAGAGTGCGGCCCCGTCAAGGATTCGCGGTGGTCTCCGCACGGCCGACGGCGCGTAATCCGTTTCCCTTGGCGTTCGTGAGCGAGTCGCCCAGGTCGAGCTTGAATTCGTCGGCCAGCGCGGACAACTGGCTCACGACGTCCGGGTGCTCGGCCGAGAGATCCTTCGTTTCGCCGGGGTCTGCCGAGAGATCGAAGAGCGACTGTTCCATCTTCCGAACCTTGTAACCGTGCCGGCTGGCGATGCCACGAATGCCGGACTCCTGGATTGCGATTGGTTTCATGTTTTCAAAGTTGGCGGGTTTGCCGTCTTTGCCCGGCGTCCCGTTTACGACCAGGTATTCGTGAGGAAGGTGAAGCTTCCACTTCCCGCTCCGCACCGCCTGCAGTTCCGAGCCGGAGTAGTAGGCGAACGAAGCGCGGCCCCTGGCGTTCTTCTCGCCGAGCAGCAAGGGGCCCAGGTTCACCCCGTCGATCTTCGCTTTCGGCAACGAGGCGCCCGTGAGGTGCGCGATCGTGGGCAGCAGATCCAGGCTTGTGAAGAGCTCGTCGCACACGCGATTCGCCGGGACCACGCCGGGCATGCGCACCAGAAACGGAACCCGCACTCCGCCCTCGAACGTGGTGAGTTTCCCTTCGCGCAAGGGGCCGGCACTGCCGGCATGGGAGCCGTAGCTCAGGAACGGCCCGTTGTCGGAGAGGAACAGGACGAGCGTGTTGTTCTCGATTCCGGCATCCTTCAGCGCCGTCAGGATTTCGCCCACGCCCCAGTCGAGCTCCTCGATCACGTCGCCGTAGAGCCCACGACCGGATTTCCCATTGAACCGCTCGGAGGCGAAGATCGGCACGTGGGGCATGACGTGCGGAACATAGAGGAAAAACGGCTTCGAATGGTTGGCCCTGATGAATCCGACCGCTTTTTCGGTGAAAAGCTTTGTGAACTGCGATTGGTCCGGGTCCGTCGCGATCACCTTGTCGCCGGCGTAAAGCGGGAGTGCAGGGATCCCGCGGACGGTCGGGTGGAGCGGACCGTTATCGTTCGAGTAGGGCAACCCGACCCACTCGTCGAAACCGTTTCGCGTGGGGAAGAAGACCGGGCGCGTGCCAAGGTGCCACTTGCCGTAATGCGCCGAGGTGTAGCCGATGTCGCGGAGCAGTTCCGTCAGCAGCGTCTCATCTGGGTGAATTCCGATGGTGCTCGTGTGGTTGAGCGCTCCCGACATCCCGATTCGATTCGGATAGCAGCCTGACATGATCGCGGCCCGAGAGGCTGTGCATACCGGTTGCGCGACGCAGAAACTCGTGAACCGCGTCCCTTCCTTTGCGAGTCGGTCCAGGTTCGGGGTGCGGATATCTTTCGCGCCCTGGCAACCGGCGTCGGCGTAGCCCATGTCGTCGGCGACGATCATCACGATGTTGGGACGATCGGCCACGGCGAGCGCCGAGCCGGGGACCACCACGATGAGCAGTCCGAGCGAAAAGACGACACGCATCACGTTTTCTCCAACAGCGCAAGACTTCCGGGAACCGCCACTCATTGCGATTCGTGATGTTACACGGAATCGGTTTCCCAACGAAGTCCCTGGCGACAGGCCGATCGTGGCCGACGGATTCGTCGAGGCGGGCCTCGGACCCTCCCGGTTCACGCACCGCGGGCATCTTCGCCTCGTCCCCGGCCGCTGACTCGGCTGTTGACCGCCGCCGGTTGCATTGTAGACTGAACTCGTTGAGGCAACCGGGCCGCTTTCCCTGTTGGATCACCAGAAGGAGAGGAATATCGCTATGTGTGATGGCTCGAACAACCTTTCTCGACGGGACATGATGCGGCTCGGGGCGACGGGTGTGGCCGCCGCAAGCGTCGCCAACCTGCCGGTGCGGGCGGATGAGAAGGCCGAGGCCGGCAAACTGCCGAAGCGGCGCTACGGCCGCACCGGGCTCGAGATCGGTTGGCTCGTGGGCGCGTCCGACTGGACGAAGGAGCTCATTCCCAAGGCGGTGAGCGCCGGGGTCAATTACTGGCACAAGGCCCAGGCCTGGAACGCCAACTCGCTGCCGGCGGCCCTCAAGAATCAGCCGAGGGAGTCGTACTATCTCGAGTGCGTCGTCGACCGCGTGAACGGCGGCCACGAGCGTGGACAGATCGATGAGGAGCAGCACTACCAGTTCGTCAAGAGCCGCGTGAAGGCATCGGGAGTCGGCTACTACGACGTCTTCAAGTTCCACTTCGGCTATCACTCCGTCGAGGAGGCCAAGCAGAACCCAGGCATGGTCCGGGCGTTCGAACGGCTCAAGAAGGAGGGGCTGGTCAAACATCTCGCGATCTCCCAGCACCACTACAACAACATCAAGGGAGACATGGCCTGGGAGATCATGCACTACCTCGCCGACAACCGGCCCTACGAGGCGACCCAGTTCTTCCACACGTTCGGCGACCGCAAGGAAGTCGAGGAATGGATCGAGGTCGCGAAGAAGAAGGATATTGGCACCATCGCCATGAAGACGATGGGCGGAGTTGGACGCGCGGCGCAGGATCAAAAGTTCCAGAAGCTGCTGGCCGATCCGAAATATCAGGGCAGCACCCCCGCCGCGGCCATGATCAAATGGCTGCAGTCCAACGAGAACCTCACCGCGGCGGTGATCGCGACCAAGAACTTCGATCAACTCCACGAAAACATGGGCGCGGCCACCAGCCTGGCCATGGGCCCGCAAGACCACGCGACGCTCGCCCTGCTGTCCGGTTACAACAAGGGCCTCACCTGCCTGTTGTGCGCCGAGTGCGTTTCCCATTGTCCCGAACACATCTCGATCGCCGACATCTTCCGTTACGAGCGGTACGGCCGGGATTATCTTGATCTCGACCGGGCGCGGAGCGAATACGCCGCCTTGACGCGGAACGGCACGTCCTGCGTCGGCTGCGGCGACTGCCTCCCAGCCTGTGTGCAGGAGATCGATATTCCCACCAAGTTGAAAGATGTGCACCGGCTGCTGGGATAAGCGACCAAAGTTGTGACAAATCTGTATCCCCCGCTGCGGATTGTGTGGACAATCCGCAGCGGGGAAAGTCGTCGAGGAGTCTCGAATGCGCCGATTCCCCGTGCTGAACGCCTCTGCGCACTGTGACGGGCGTTCGCCCGGAGTACGAGCGTGCGTGAAACTTGCGCTCGTGGCTTGCGTCGTCATCGCGGCCCAGGGAGGCCGGCCGGTCGAGGGACAGACACCATCCGCTAAAACGGCCGGACCGTTCTTCGAGAAACAGGAGCTTTTCCAGACGGGCGACGATCCGGCCTACAGCATCTACCACATCCCCGGCATTGTCGTCACGGCCAGGGGGACTGTGCTGGCATGGTGCGAGGCCCGCAAGCGGCCCGCGGGCGTGAGCGACTGGGATGACGTCCGCATCCTCCTCCGCCGCAGCACGGACGACGGCAAAACCTGGAGTCCGCCCAAGAGCATCGCGCTCGTGCCGGGACCGAAAACGAAGAACCCCGTCGCGCTGCGATTGAAGGGAATTGATCGCGATGCGGTCACCTACAACAATCCGGTGCTCATCGCCGATCGCGATGGTACGGTCCACATGCTCTTCTGCCTCGAATACATGCGCTGTTTTTATCAGCGCAGTGAGGACGACGGCGTGACCTGGAGCGCACCGAAGGAGATCACACAGACCTTTGAGGCCTTCAAGAAGGAGTATCCCTGGGCGGTGCTCGCCACCGGCCCGAATCACAGCATCCAGCTCAAGACGGGACGCCTCATCGTTCCCGTGTGGCTCTCCACCGGCACGGGCAACAACGCGCACCATCCGAGCGTGACCGCCACGATCTACAGCGACAACGAGGGGACGACATGGAAGGCGGGCGACATCGCCGTGCCCTGTACCGAGGAATGGATCAACCCGAACGAAACCGTCGCCATCGAGCTTGCCGACGGACGGGTGATGTTGAACGTCCGCAGCGAGTCGAAGGCTCACCGGCGCCTCGTTACCACGAGCCCGGACGGTACAACACGCTGGAGCACGCCGCGATTCGATGACGCCCTCCTCGAACCGATCTGCATGGCGGGTATCGTGCGCTACCGCCATGGCGACAAGGACCTGATCCTTTTCTCCAACCCCCACAACCTGAACCGCGAGAACGGAAAGGCCGCGCCTGGCCAGTTTCGCGACCGCAAGAACCTGAGTGTAAAAATCAGCCGTGACGACGGGCGGACCTGGGACAGCGGCAAAACGATCGAGGCTGGCCCGAGCATGTATTCGGACATCGCCGTGACCCCCGCGGGAACGATTCTCTGCTTCTATGGTCGTGGCACCAAACCCGGGTTCGCGGGAAACGCCCTGACGCTCGCCCGTTTCAACCTGGAGTGGCTGAGCGATTGATCGTTCGCCGACTCCTCCGCTTCGGGTGTTACTCCCCGATTGAGGACTTCACTGGAGCCGAACGTCAATGGGTACGGAGAGCCTTTGGAGCGTCGGGCTAGGAGCGTCTTTCGCGGCTGTATGTTGGCTGCTCGCGATACCCATTCCCACCGTCGCACAGGGGGACTTCCCCGTGACCGAGGCGGACATCACCGCGATGACGTTGAACCATTACTTCACCGCGGACAAGACCTCGCACGAGGCCGATTTTTCGTGGTCCTTCACGAAGGACGGCTTCGCCTTGAAGAAGGGGAAAGCGAGCATCCCGTCCGACCTGGCCGCGAAGTTGCTTCCCGAGGGAGCCTCGGCCAACGAAATCGAGGGGAAATGGGCCCTGAAGAACGGAATGTTGGTTTTGACGCAGATCAAGGCTGGAAAACGGGAAGGGCGAAAAGAGGTCGGTCTGAGCGTCTACAAGACAGCCCCGATCGTGGTTCGGATCGGATACGACTCGCCGCAGTACGTCTTTGCGGTCAAGCGCTGAGGGTACCGCAGCACGCCCGCCGACGCTCTCAAAGCGGATACAGATCCTTCCGGAAGTGGACGAGGCGAGCCGTTTCCTCGTAGCCGAGCGCCTGGTGCGCCTCGTGGCTGACGTCATTCCAGAGTTCCGCGTCGGACGCCATCTGGCGACAACCGTTCGACCGCGCCCATGCCTCGGCGGCCTCAATGAGTTTTCGGCCGACTCCCAGGCGCCGCACATCTTCGTTCACGTACCAGCCCTCGATATAACCGACCGGCCCCGAATCGCAGCCATCGGCCCTCGAGCGGATCGCGACCTCGACGAAGCCGCAGAGATCGCCACCCGATTGCTCGGCGACGAACGCTTCGTCAGACATCGAAGCACAGATGTCCTCGATCTCCTGCGCGAGCTGCGCATCGGAACAGTCGTCCCAGAGAGCTTTTCGCATTTGGAACCACGCAGCGTGGTCCGATGGCCGAACCGCCCTGATAATGAGGTTCGACACCGGACTTGCTCCTTCCTCGAGTAAGGCCACGACCTACGAGCGACGGCGGGGGGGTTAACGCCAATACCGTTCGGTTAACCCTAAGCCGAAGCGGACGAACGACTTAACTCCCTCCCCCCTTTGTGGGGGAGGGTTGGGGTGGGGGGGGGCGAACGGTCACGGGTAGTGCGACACCCCCCACCCCGGCCCTCCCCCACAAGGGGGGAGGGAGTATTTATGTTCCTGAGTTCGTGAAGTTTACGACTATTTGAACGGCATTGGGGTTAACGCTCGCGTGCGGTCTCCAAATGGTCGGCTCCGAATGTCTGTGACCTCACATTCCACCACAGACCTCCTTTTTTCTGCCATCCTCCCGGCGCGGGGAGTTATGGTATAATATGCCTCAAGTCCTCCTTTTCCCATATCGCGAGACGTTCACATGAGACAACTGCTACGGTCATGGGGGATGCCGATCGGGATCGGCCTCATGCTAATCTCGTCGTGGGGCTGTGGTGGAGACGTACCCGGAGTGAGTTCCTCGCTCACCGAGGCGAAAGTGAGTGGGAAGGTTACCATCAAGGGTCAGCCTGCGAAACAAGGAAACGTGACCTTCAACCCCGCAAACGTGAACCGGAAGGTGGGGTCGCGAACGGCTCCCATCAAGGACGGTACCTACGAGATCACCACCTTGGTCGGTGGCAACGCCGTCAGCGTCGACGGCACCAAAGACCCGGCTGCCGGCGCGTATAACACGAAGAACTTCGACGTCCCGGCCGGTTCAAGTACCCTCGACCTCGACCTGCCGTTTAACGCCGCAGCCTCTGCGCCCGGAAAGCAATAACCGCGACCGTAACAACGGTGGTTGCCACACGCAGGCCCCGGTGCGCGCATGTCGCGTTCGTGCAAACCGGCATGTCGGTACACCACGTTTTGAAATTCCAGATAGTTAATTTTAGAATTCTATTGCTTTCCCGTCATGTTTTAGAGCCAATAGGCAGAGCGAAGCGCGGCACCGCGACGCGAGCGGGTTGCCGAACCACGGAACGTGCGGGTTCTTGACCGATTCTCGGGGTTCTCATCATCGAATCGCTTTTCCCGAGCGTGGGTAGGGACCGTCGCATCGCGCGGTTCTCGCTTCGAAGGCCCGGATCGCTGGTCCCGTATCCGGGGCGGGATGGTCGCTATTTTGGAGTCTCATACATGCGTTCGCGCTATCAGAGCGGATTCACGTTGATCGAGCTGCTCGTCGTCATCGCGATCATTGCGGTGCTGATCGCGCTGCTCTTGCCGGCGGTGCAAGCGGCACGCGAGGCAGCACGCCGGGCACAGTGTGTCAACAACCTGAAGCAAATCGGTCTCGCGGTGCACAATTACTCGAGCACCGTCGGCTCGTTCCCGCCGGGCCAGCTCGAGGGGAACGATTGGGCGGATTGGTCGGCCCACGCGATGATGTTGCCGTACCTTGAACAGGGCCCGCTCTTCAACTCGTTGAATTTCATCGGGTACGGGCTTCCCAACGTCAACCCCGCGTTGCCGGGCTATGCCGGAAACACGACCGCAACCTACAGTAAGATCGCCGGGTTCCTTTGTCCTTCCGACGCAGACATGCAAACGACTTCGGAGGGGCATAACAACTATGTCGCGTGCAGCGGTTCGTCACCGGATTCCTGTGCGCAGAAGGGTCCGTTCAACGGCCCGTTCATCGGACCCGACCCGAACAACAATTCGTCTCGAAACGCGCAGGTGTACACGTTCGCAAGCATCATCGATGGTCTCAGCCAGACAGCCTGCTTTAGCGAAAAAGTCATCGGGTTACCGAGCAACAAGCTCGATCTGCGCAAGCCCAACTCGACCGTATTTGCCGTTGCGCAACCAGCCAACCCGAGCATTCCGAGCCAGTATTACACCGCATGCGCCGCCGTAAACCCGCTCACCGCAACGCTCGAAACGGGTCAGGGTTTTGATTCGGCACCCACCGGAATCGGCGGCGACTGGCACTGCGGCTACCCAACTCAGACTCGCTATACTCACGTGATGACGCCCAACACCGCAAGCTGCGACTACGGCGCCGGCGGCGCTGGAATCCGAGGAGCACACACGGCGAGCAGCCGGCATTCGGGGATCGTGAACGTCCTGTTTTGCGACGGTTCGGTCAAGGCGATCAAGTCCTCCGTCAGCACCACGGTCTGGTGGGCGCTCGGCACGATCGCGGGCAGCGAAGTCGTCACACAGGATTCGTACTGAGTCGCGGATCGGTCGCGCCGAGTGACCAGGGTCGGGGGCGATGCGACGCGGCGTGTTTTGGAGGTGCTCGGCGTCGTGAGCGTCGACCGGCTTCGCGCCGAGCGGCCTGGGGTGGGGTCAAGTCGGGGTAGACGGCCGGCCATCGGCCCTGGATATTACCGTCTGGACCTCCTTGTTTCCTCGGAGAGGACCCCCATGGCGAACGATGAGCGTACGGGTCGGAAGCTGATGCTCGCGATCTTGGCGGTTCATTTGGCCGCGAGTCTTTGGCTTTTCGTACGGTTCCCGGACAAACTGGATACAGCCCAGTTAGCTCTGCGAGCGCTCTTCGCGCTCGTGATTCCGGGTGGGCTGTGGCTGCTCGCGTTCCAGGGTCGGTCCTGGGCACGTTGGTGGCTGGCAGGATGGTTCATATTCCTGATCTACGGCCATGGAACAGCCGCCCTCGACATCGCACGCGCGGCGCTCGTCGCGCCGCAATCTCAACGCGCATTCCTCGTGGAGAGGCGCGTCACGTCGGTCGTCCTCGCGGTCACCTACTCCGTCGCGGTTCTCGTGTTGTTACTCTCACCCGCGGTCCGCGCGGTCGTCGCGCCGGCGCCAGGGCAGACGCCCTCAGATCGCTCGGAGTCGAATACTGAGGACAAAAGCTGAACGGGCGAGACCAACCTCACTCAGTTCGCACGTAAATTCGCCCTGTGTGCGCGTCGCGCGATCAACGGAAGCGGACCATCAGGGCCGTTTAACCGGCTAGCGCTAACGGCTTGCTTTGGACGAAGCAACGTCCGGGTCGCCGGCGCAACCGGCTGTACGACTGCGTTCACTGCCCCCGACGGTGCGACTGGCGTCGCTCCCCCCGTTGGCACGACGACGTCGGCAGCAGCCACGCTCGTCCGGCTCGCGACCTGCGGCGCCGCCACAGGGGCGTTCCAGAGGAACGTCGAGTACGCTGTGCCCGAGAGCGTGTCGGCGTTCTTCGCCGCGGCGATGCCCGACAGCGCGATCGCGTAGATTGTGCCGTTGGGCAGGATTCCGGTGGGCACGAGGATGAGTTGGTTCGTGTTCGGGTTGAACGCGAGCTTGGCGTTCACCGGCACGTCCGCGTAGCCCGAGGTCCCCGTCGTCACGCCGCCGGTGTGCGGAATGAGCATCGCCGAAAACCGGCCCAGCGAGCTGAGGTTGATCGCCTCGCTGAAGGTGACGGCCGCGTAGCCAAAGGCGTTGGGCCAGACCATGCCGTTGGTCGGGGTCGTTCCCAGCACCCTCAGCGGCGATGTCCCCGCGCTGCCGGCAGCGCCGGTGCCCGTCACGGAGAACGAGGTGTAATACGGCGCCGCGAGCGGGGTACCGTTGGAGGAAAAATTCTGGTCGTCGGTAACGCCGGTGTTGACCGCAACGTAGAAGGTGTGTCCCGGGCTGAGCGCGGTTTCCGGCGTGAGGTAGGCCGACTGAGTGGTCGGGCTGTAGGTGACGGCGGCCGCAAGCGGGCCGTTGACTCCGTTCTCGAAGAGCTGAACCGTTTCGGTGTTGATGGTGTACGTGTCCATCGGCTTGCTGAAGCGGATGGCAATGGTGTCGGGCTGGGGAATCGCATTGTTGTTGATGGGGACGGTTCCGTTGTCGGCCGTGACGCCGGTCACGCTCGGTGCGCTCGAATTGGTCGACGGGCGGTAGTCGAAAGAGGAATAGACCCGGCCCGGGTCGCCCGCGGCATCGGTGGAGAGCGGATCGCCAAAAAGGTCGCTAACGCCTCCAATGCTGATCAGGTAGATGTCGGTCGCGAGAGGCTGGTGGGGCGTCATCGTAATCGTCGACGTACCATCGGCGTTGACCGCGTAGACGGCCGTGGCGGGAATGGGGAGGTCGCCGTCGTCCTGGCCTGTCGGTGCCGACCAGAAGACGCCGGTTGCCTTCTGGGTCGCCTGACCGTCGGGCCCCGAAGGGATCAGCATGACTGCGAACGGAGCGCTCGTCATTCCGCTCCCGTCCGGCTTGTTGGGTACAAGTCCGGCCAGGGCACGGTTGAACGTGACCACGACCTGGTTGTTCGGCAGGCTGGTGAGGAAGTTGGCCGACGGGCTGATGCTCGTCACGCGCAACGGCGTTGCGATCACCTGGGTGGTGGCCTGCGGGGCACCAGGCGTGGGCTGGACGTGTCCCACGTTGTCGGTTGCGACGGAGTAAAACGCATACGAGTGGCCGTATGCGCCGTTGAAGGTTGCCGAGGTTTGCGTGGTGGCCGACTGCCAGAGCGTGAACGGGCCGTTGTTGTCAGAGGCGTACACGTCATACGACGCGACGCCGGAGCCGCCCGTGTCATCGGTGCCCGACCACGTCACGGGGAAGCTGGCGCCGACGGTGCTCGCCAGCGTGGCGACGCTGCTGGTCGGCGCGCCGGTGTCGATCGTGTTGGTGATCGGCGAGGTGACCACGGGGGCGTTGGTGTCGAAGACCACCGAGGCCGAGGCGCCGATGGTTGTGCCGGTGGCGTCAGACGCCTTGGGTTGAACCGTGTAGCTGACGAAGCCTTCGCCCGCGGGAGGGCTCGTGTCGGGCGGGAGGAATCCAGCGAGCACGTCGGTGGTCTGGTCGCCGGTGGTCGGGTCGATCGAAGTGAAGGTCCAGCTCGCCCTACCGGTGACCGAATCGAAGCTGGCCTGGACGTCAACGTACAGGCCGACCGTGGCACGCGCATCGATGCGCGTTGAATAGTTCGTCACACCAGCGGGAACGTCGACACGGTAGGAACCGAAGCCGAAGTCGCCGAGCTGAAACGTCGACCAGTCGAGGTTGGGGTCGAGTTGCTCGGTGATGGTGACGACCTGAGCCGCGAGATCGGCAGTGGGCTCGTTCTGGAAGCTGATCGAATATGGGAGGGTTTGTCCTTGTGGGATAAAGCCGGCGGCGCCGAAACCCGCGGGGCCGGTGATGTCGTTGGGGTCGTTGGGCGACTTCTGCTCGCCGCCTGACGAGCCGCCCGATCCTCCGAGGCCCGGTGGGGTGCCCGGCGAGGGACCGTTGTTGCCACCACCACCGTTGACGTTTCCGCCACCACCGCTATCGCCGCCGCCGGTTCCGCCGCCCCCCGCACTGTTGCCGCCACCGCCACCGTTGTCGTCGCCATTATCGGGCGCCTGATCGTCACCGCCGCCATCGATCGCGAAGCACGTGTGGATCTGGACCGGCGTCGGGTCATAGTTCGTGCCGAAGGCGACCGAGCCGTCCCAGTGGCTGTTATCGGCCTGGGCGAGCTGGTTGACGAGACTCGACTGAGGTGTCAGCCAGCTCGCGTCCCCCGCCGTCAGCCGCGAGGCAAGCCAGAGCACGCCCTGCTCGGCGTCTTTTTCGCTGCTGAAATCCTCATAGATCGTGAAGTTGGGCGGGGGCGCGTCGTTCAGGGCGGGAGGGCCATGTGTGGCCGAGGTCGAGATGATCTGGGCATGCGCCAGGCCGAGCTTGAGGTGCGAATCGAGGATCAGGCACGTCTCGAACGTGTACGTATACTGGAAGTTGGCCCCCAGGTCGCGGAGGTCGTAGCCGGAGATCTCGTTCGGGGGATCGAAGACCATGGCGTCATCGACAACCCCGAGCCCGGCGCCCCGAAACTCGGCGGCGACCCGGTCGTTGACGGCGTTGCCGAAGGTCTCGCCCATGAACGTGGCGCTGGCCGGGTTGAATAGCCCCTGGGCCTGAAGTCCGGCGAGGACGCCGTAAAGTGCGTCGGCCGTCGGGTTGATGCCGTCGGTTTTCACGAGGGTGTTCGCCGACGGGCCGGCTGCGCCGACGAAGAAGGTCTGAGGTGCCTCCGGGCTCCAGTCGAGCAAGAGGACGTTCGCGTTGGGCTCGGCCGCGGCGATTGCGTTGGCCAGGTCGAGGTAGCGTGTCCCCGCGCCACCGCCGAAGGCCTGGCCGCCGAGGCCGGGAGTGACGAGATAGGTTGGTGCGCCGGCGACAAGGCCGCTACCCCCGCCAACCTGGTAGAGGGTGAGCACCTTGGGCACCGTCGCTACCACCGAAACGCCCGCCGGAAGAGAGGCCGGCGAAACGGCAGGTCCTGCCCCCGCGGGTCCCGACGCCGGGCTGCCTGCCGCAAATGTGGTGTAGCGCAGCAATCGAAGGAAGTCGTAGTCGCCATCAAGCGCCGCACCGCTCGGTGCGGGGCCGCCGGAGTTCTGGGGCTGCGGCAGCGCCTGGTCGACCGAGTTGATCACCTGGCCCCAGGTGCTCCCCAGCTTGGTGCTGGCGGCCGAGACGATCGAAGACCACGACGTCGACGACGGCGTGCCACCCGACTGGCCCAGGTTTGCGAACTGCGACCACGGAAATGCCTGAGTCGGATCGGCCAACTGAACGGTCACCGTGTAGGGCAAGTGCAGACCCGCCGTCAAGGGCAGGAACGGGACCGAGAACTCACCGTGGAAGCCGGGCGGCAGCACACCCAGCGGTCCCGCGGGGTTGATGCCAAGCACCATGAGCGTCGATCCCTGGTAGTTGGTTTCGCCCGGCATGCGGAACTGGACGTCCTGGCTGCTCAGGACGATCAAGGGGGCGGGTACGTCGGTCGTGCCCGTATTCGTGTAGTCGATGGTCGCGAGCCCCTCCTGCTCCGGACGGATGACGGCGGGAACGTTCACGGTGACCGCCACCTGCCCCGCCTTCGCACCTGCGCCCGATGCGAGGGTGAGTGACCCCGGCGCGGTCGACTTGCTCGCATCCGGATTCGTCACCTGCAATTGGTAGGAACCGGCGGTCAGCGTCGACGGGTCGAAGGTGGCGAAGAGCGTCGTCGGGCTTTGGAATTCGACGCTGCTCGCGGCGTGGGTTGCGCCGCCGGAGTCGACCAGGCTGGCCGTAGCGCCGGGCGCGAAGCCGGCGCCATTGATCGTCGCGACGAACGGGGCGGCGGTCGTCGCGCTCGTTGGAGTGAACCCGAGCGCCTGGAACCCGAGCGCCTGGGCCGACAACGTGTACGCGCCGCTTTGCGTTGCGTGGACGTGGATGTAGTAAGCGCCGTTCAGCGTTGCTGGGATGGTGATCGACGGGCTTACCCCGCTGGACGCGAAGTCACGGACCGCATCGGTCGGGATCGCGGCGTAGCTGACCTCGAGGGTCACGGGGCCCGTCGCGCTAAGGCTGACGGTCTCGCCGGCCGTGGCGTTGAGCTGGTAGTACGCATCGCCGCCGCTCGCGAGCGTGCCCGAGGCCGGGGTGCCGGGTGTCAGGCCGGGGACCGTCACGTCGAGCGTCCCCGGCGCGGCGGCCACGTTGTTCGTCCGGTACGGGTCGGCGACCTGCTCGCGGCTGTCCACCTCGACGAAGACGTGATACGTACCCGGCAAGACCCCCGGGAAGGCCACGTTGCTCAGCGAGCCGGTGTAATTCGCCCCACCCGCGACGGCACCGTCGTGGGGTACGCGTCCGACCAGGACCGCCGAGCCATCGAACTGGCTCGATTGGGAAACGTAAATGGAATCGACCCAGCTTGAAATGCCGGTCGCGGCGGCGGCCAGGTTGTTGACCGTGTAACTGATCGTGAACGGCTGCCCGGGCGTGGCGGACGACGGGGCGTTGATGTCGGCGCTGGCAATCGCGAGGTCGGACGCGTTCAGGTTGGTGGTGACAACCACGTCGGTCGGGTTGAGCGCGACGCCGACGAGTTGGCCGCTCCCGGCGCTGGTGCGAACGATCTTGTCGAACGCGCCGGTGGCGCTGGGGTAGGTCATCATCGTGTAGCTGTTACCGGCGCTCGGCAGGTAGCCGTTGGCGAAGCCGACGGTGAAGTCGCCCGCGAGGGTCGCAGCCCCCTGGCTGGCGAGCGTTCCGAACTGACCGGAGGCGGGGTCGCCGCCAATCTGGGCGATCAGGTTGGCGCCGGCGGTCTGACTGTATTGTCCCTTCACGGTCAGCGTGCTGCCCGGCCCGACGGTGATCGTCCCTGTGTTGGCCAGGCCGCCGGGCGTGGTGAGGGTCGCGCCGGCGTTCAGGGTCAAGCTGCCGCTGTTGGAGGCCAGCGCGCTCAGGTCGCCGAACGACGCGTTCGGGCCGTTGAGCGTGATCGTCCCCGTGTTGGCCGTGATGACCGGGGTTCTGCTGAAGTCGAGCGTGGCGCCGTTATCGACCCTCCAGGTTCCGCCCTTCAGGGTCTTGGTGAGCGGGTCGTAGTTGGAGGTGATCAGCATCAAGGTGCCCGACTGGACCTCGAGCGAGCCGGAGTTCGTCAGCGGATCGGAGGCGTTGATCGAGGTGCCCGCGCCGGCTGCGACGACGATTGCGCCCGTGTTGGTCAAGATCGCGGTAGGATCTCCGCCGACGGTGGACGACCCGTTTAACGTGAACGTGCCCGTGTTGTGGACGACGGCGTTCACGGCGACGGTGAGACTGGCCGAATTGGCGGTGAATGTGCCGTCGTTCTGGAACACGACCGACTGGAACGTTTCGTTGTGGAGGTTCGGTATCGTCACGTCGCCGAGGTTGGTGAGCGTCGGCACGGCACCTGGTGTCGCCGGGAAGACAAGCACATTCTTGAACTGAAGCATGCCCGGCGGGAAGTCAAACGTCGCGCCGGTGTCGGCGACGAGAATATGGTGATTGTTCGTCTGGATGCTGACCGTGCCGCCGCCGCTACCGGTGAAGGTGCCGCTGATCGTGCGATCGAGACCGCCGGAGATTTCCAGGTCAGCACCCGCGCTAACCGTGTAGTTGCCCCCCTCGCTCGTGCCACCGGCGTTGAGGTCGAGCTCTCCGCCCGTGACGACCATCTTGCCCCCCAGGTCGTTGACGATGACGGCGTTTGCCTCAGTCGTGCCGAGACCTGACTTCATGAGCGTGCCGGTGTTGTTGAGTGTTGCGGGGCTCGTGGCGGGACCCTGGAGCCCAAGCTGCCCGGACGGGCTGTCCCCCGAGAAGTTGATCGTACCCGTGTTGTCGACGACCGCTCCGGAGTCCAGGAGGAGGAACCCGTTGGAGCCGATAATCGACTGTCCGGTCAGAGTGGTCGTCCCGCTGACGACCTCAAAGTGGTTGCCGCGTCCGACGTTGACCCCGGCGACGGTCGAGGTGCCGCCAACCTGGAAGTACTCGGCGTTGGGCTCCATGGCGATCGTCGCCGCGCAATCGAGGTTGTCGAATCCGATGGTGCCGCTCGTGCTGTCGGTGACTGTTATATCAGCGAAAGGGATGACGGCGGCGTCGCCGCCGCTCGGTACGGCGTGATTGCCGTTGGGGTCGACCCAGTTACTGGCGTTGTTGATGTCGCCGCCGACGTCGGCCGCCCAGGTGTAAGTTGTCGGCACACACCGGACCTCGAGCGCCTCCAGTACGAGCGCGCGGCGGCGGGACCTGGACACAGCACGATTACGGACGGCGAACAGTGGCGACATCGAGGTCGTCTCCGGTGAGTCGTGGGCGATCAGGGATGAGCGAGAGCGGTTCGGTGCTTCGAGCGTTACTGCGGTGGTCTTCCGGGGTCGGAACGGTTCGATTCTGCACCCGGCGGAGTCGTCGCCGGGCGCCTGGTTTTTGCGTGTTCGGCCGCGGCGCGGAACTCGGCCGGTGTCAGCATGCGAACCGGGCCGTCCTCCTTCTCGCGCACGAGATAGATGAGCTCGTCCTCGGCCTTCGGGTCCGTGACCCGTAGCCGGCCGTCGGGCTCGATAGTGGCGGCGTGCTCGCCGGAGAGGGCCAGCAATACGAAGAGGGGCGCGCCGGTCTTCGCGTCCCAGATACGTACGGCGCCGTCCTCGGTGCCGGCGGCAATGCGGAGCGGGTTGGAGAGGAAGCAGACGCCGCGCACGCCTGCACGGCCGGCCGATAGGCCCAGCAGCGGTGTTCCGTTGGCGGCGTCCCAGACCCGCACGTCTCCGTGTCCGTTGCCGCCAGCCACGAGGCGGCCGTCGCCGTCGAAAGTGACCGCCCCGGTCTCGCGGAGTAGCAGGGTGAAGAGCACTGCGCCGTGGGCGGCGTCGCGAATGCGAATGCCTGCGCCCGCACTGCCGTGCTCCGCTGTGGCGATCGTCTTGCCGGCCGGGTGCCACGCCACCGCCTCAATGATCTCACCGTCTCCGGCCTGGCGCTCCGGGCCAGCCGCACCCGACTCCACGTCCCAGAACTGAAGTCCGTTGGGCCAGATCAGTTTTGCGAACCGGCGGCCGTCTGGCGCAAACGCGATGAGCTCGGCCCACCCATCGGTGGGGATTGTGCGCAGCAAGGAACCGGTGTCCCGATCCCAGATCTGAAGCGGACTGCCCTGGCCCCCAGTGGCAAGTCGCCGCCCGTCGGACAGAAAGGCCAGGGCGGTGATCGCACCGCTCAGGTCCGAAAAGGTCCGCCCCGGGGTGCCGTCGGCGGCGAACAGCCGTACCGAATTGGGTTCTGGCTCGCCGCGCAGGTAGATTGGGTTCGCGCCACACCCGATCGCGATCGTGCGCCCGTCGGGGCTGAACGCGACTCCTTGCACGGCACGGCTCGGCCGCCCGCTCAGCGTTATCCGTAAACGGCCGTTGGACGCATTCCAGACGCGAGCCGCATCACCCCGGACAGTGCCCGCGGCGAGCATCGTGCCGGCCGGATCGCTCGCCAACCCCCTTATGGAAGGGCTGTGCGACTCGACCGCGCCCACGAGCGCACCGGACTTCACGTCCCAGACGCGGAGCGATGCATCCTGGTTGATCGAGGCCAGTCGCGCGCCGTCGAATCGAAAGCGGATCGCATGGGGAAAAGGGAACTGATACTGGTGGCCCGTGCGACCGCCGAGCACGGTGCGCGGGCCGCCGTCGTCAAGAGAACGCACGTAGATGTCCGGATCGCCCAGCGCGACATAGGCGGTGAGACCGTCCTTGCTCGTGGCGACAGAACTTCCGATCGTCGCCGAGTTCGGACTGGACTGCCAGGCCCGCTCCTCTTCGCCGCGCGCCAGGTTCCAAACGCGGACGCGGCGATCGTCGGCCGCCGAGACGACCCGCTGGCCGTCGCTGGTAAACGCCACGCTGTGGACCGGGCCGATGTGCCCTTCGAACGTCCGAATGACTTCCGCCTTGCCGACGTCCCAGACGCGGACGAGCTTATCCAGACTGGCGGTCGCCAGCGACTTGCCGTCCGGAGACCAGCACACATCCTGAAGGACGTCGGGGTGCTCGAGCGCGGGTGCCGGCGCCCGGCGTACAACGTCCCAGAGGCGCAGCTCTTTCCGGAAGCGCGACGCCACGGCGAGCGTGCGACTGTCAGGGCTGAACGCCAGCGCCATCACGAATGCCCCCGCGGGAAGCGCCTCGGGCGCCGGCTGCGGCGAGCCGTCGTCGGCGCTCCACAACCCCACGGCGCCGGTAAACGAGCCCGCGGCGATCCAGCGACCGTCACCACTCCAGGCCACCGACTTCACCCAGGGAAACGGCCACGCGCGGAGCAACCGCAAGGTCTCGCCGTCATAAACGCGAACGACCTGATCGCTCGCGCAAACGACGAGCCTGGTGCCATCGGGGCTCCACGCCAGGTCGGTGAACCACCCACACGGGAATCGGCCGGCGATCTGCCAGCGGTGGATGCCGGGAATGGGCGCCGGGGCCGGCACGAAACCGGGGAACTGCTCGTCGTACTGACCCGCCGGCGCGTTCGGCAGCCCGGCGACCGTGTCACCGCGCGGGCGTGCTTCCGGCTTCAGTACTGCGGGCACCTCGGTCTGCGATCCGCGCCAGATCCGCACGTCTGTGCGGAAGGGTGCAAAACCCTCCTTCTCGACCCTCACCGTGTGCGTTCCCGACCGGACGGTGATCGTGACACCCTCGCGCGGCTCGCCGTCGACGGTGATGCGCACGTCGGACGGGTCGACTCGCACGACGATCTTACCCTTACCCGTGTTGACATAGATCACCGGGCCGGCGAGCGCAGCGAGCACCACCGCCCCGGCGAAAACAAGCGCGGCGCGGCCAGGCCGTCGGGGCGCAGCGGGGGCCAGCGAAGCGCGCTCGATCACCCGAATCGCCTCCACGACCGCACGGGCTGATTCGGGCCGATCCTCCGGCGCCTTGGCCAGGAGCCGCAGCACCAGCTCCGAGATGGCCCGCGGCACGCCCGGCACGACTTTCTCTGGAGACACGGGACGCTCGGCCGCAACGGCTAAAAGCGTGGCGATCGGGTCGGGTCCCCGGAACGGCGCGACGCCCGTCAGCATCTGGTAGAGCACGCAGCCCAGGCTGAACAGGTCGCTCCTCGGCATGACCGCGCCACCGCGAGTCTGTTCGGGGCTCATGTACTGCGGCGTTCCGGTGATCGTTCCCTGGTGCGTCAGGTCAGCCGCCTCGTCCATCGCTTTGGCCAGCCCGAAGTCAAGCAGCTTGACCCGGCCGCCGACAGATTCCAGCCAGATGTTCCCGGGCTTGATGTCGCGGTGCACCAGCCCCCGCTCGTGCGCCGCCGCCAGACCCTCGGCCGCTTCGCGGGCGATCCGCAGCGCCTCGGCCGGCGCCAGACGTTCCTCGCGCTTCAGACGATCATCAAGTGATTCCCCCTTCAAGAGCGGCATCGCCAGGTAAAGGACACCCTGGTCCTCTCCGGCCTGGAGCACGGTAACGATATGATCATGCTCAAGCGCCGCAACGGTGCGTGCCTCGCGCAGGAACCGTGCGCGGGCCGACGCATTCGTCGCGAGCGACCGCCGCATCGCCTTGACGGCCACCCGCCGCTCCAGGTGCGGATCCTCGGCCTCGAAGACTACGCCCATGCCCCCCGCGCCGATCATCTTTAGAATTCGGTAGGGACCGAGCCTGCCAAGCTCTCCCGGCGCCTGCTGAGGGCTCAGAAGATCGAAGAATTCCTGCGTCGCCTCCATATCCTCGGCTGACGAGAAGGAGGGCACGGTGGCGTCATCGACAACACAGGCCAACCGCTTGAGCCTCGCGATCAGTTGTTGCACCGCCTCGTCACGGGGCAGTTGCCGAAGCCGCTCCGGCGCATTTCGGACCGCGTCGATGAGCTCGTCCGAGCCTGACAGAGTCCCTGCGGCCCTCGCGCACTGTGCGCAGGCACCAACGTGGTCGTCCAGGCGCGACGCGTCGGGATCAGGTGTCAGCCCAAGCAGGTAACGTTCCAGCTCGTGAGCATCAGGACACGGCATGAGGGCGGGCATAAGCGGCTCACTGAGCACGAGCAGTACGCGCGACGGGCCAACGAGCTCGTCGCACTCGCAGACTGATATGCGCTCTGAGGACAGTCTTTGTCAGCATTTTAAGAAAAAGTCTTCAACCGTGGGTAAACGCACGGTCTGTGTTGCCTGCGCGCAACACGCGGAGTATTCGGCGCGACCGGCAAGAAACGCCGGTTTGGTGCGCCAGGATTGGGTTTAGTCGAGCAGTCCTCGGAGTTCGTGCCGGAGCCTGCGGAGGACGCGCGACTTGGCAACGTACGCGGCGTTCGTGGTGATGCCGAGCTCGGCCGCGACGTCGGTGACAGAGCGGCCTTCGACGACCTGCTCCCAGCAGGCGCGCCAGGTCGTCGCCTCAAACTCGCTCTGCATCAATTCGAGGGCGCGGGCCGCGAGCCACTCCTGGTGCTCACGCCGCTCGAGATCGAAGAGGCCGGCGGGCTCATCCGGTTGAACAACGTCCTCGAGACCGTGCGTGGCCGGGACGGTGGCCCGGCGTATGGTTTCGCGCCGACGGTTTCGCAGCACGGTCCGCAGCCACGCCCGAAAGCTGCGCTGGGCATCGTAGCGGAATTCGGGCAGCTTGCGCACGATCGTCACGAAGACGTCTTGGACCAGATCAGCCGCGTCTTCGTCGCGCAGCCCCTCGGCGCGAGCCCAGCCGAGGAGCACAGGCGTGTACAGTTCCGTGAACCGCGCCCAATCCTCGGCGCCTGCGGACCCTTGGAGGCGCTCGAGCAGACTGGCCGGAGTCGAATCCATCAAGGCCGCACCTTCTTCAGGCGAGGGCTGGCGCACCACAATACGACAGAGCCACTTGGGCGCTCAGGTGTCAAATTCAATCTATCCTAAGCCCGGCGCGCCCGTTCTGCAACGAGCATACACGGCAACCGCACCCAGGCCTCCAGCCCGGTTCACCCCCCTGCGACCTCCCATAAACTGAACATCGTTCGACGCCGATTGCCACCGTCGCGAAAATCGGCAGTGAAGGAGTCACAAGAACCGCGGAACCTGGTAAACTAGTAAACCTGTTGGGATCTAGCCGTTTTTCAGGAATAGAGAATCCTGCGAGGTTTTTCCATGCTTTGTGCAGAATCCCGTACGAAACGCCACCGGACGCTCCAGTGGGAATCACTTGAGGACCGCAACTTGTTGAGCGGAGGCGCGAAGCTGCAGACGTTCCATGGACAGTTTACAGGGATGTTCGACAACGTCCTCGGCTCGTCCAACTCGAGGGAGCAGGTCTACGCGACCACGATCCAGCAACAGGGGACGACCTCAACCCTGGGGCCGATCATGCTGACCGCCCACAACACGACGACGGTCACGCATCACGGCAAGCGCGGGATGGTCGCGTTCACACACGGAACCGGGACTGTCATGGATGCCCTGGGGGACGAGCTCACTTTTTCGTATTCCGGCAGAGGGCCGTTGACCTCGGCGACGACCTTCAAGTTCCACGAGACCGGTAAACTCACAGGCGCCACCGGCCCTCTCTCAGGCGCCACCGGCCACCTGACTGGCACCGGCGTCGGAGATTTCACCAATAACACGGTCACCCTCGACGTCGTCGTCAAGTACAAGGCTTGAGCGGCGGCCGCACGAACAGAGGGGAATGCGCCTCGACCCGACCGCGGCGTCACCGCAGCGCGCGCTCGCGCGTTCCTTTCCGTTCGGTCAGCTACGTGCACACTCAACGCGCGTCGTGCGCAACGCAATCGGAAGCTGCTGGTGGGTCGCCGGGTTTCCCCTTGTCCGATTCGTTCGAAGACATCCTCACATCCGATCCTCGCCCGTGAACGGGCACCGTCGGAAGGGCGCCCCTTCGCGGGCGCCATGATGCCGTCGTGATGTCGCGCTGCGCACTCGGCTGAGCCGCGTTCGATCCGCATTGCCAACGTTCATCAAGGCAGGGCGGCCCTGGGCACACGTCCCAGGGCTCGCCAAGCTCCGTTCCTCTCAAGACTCGTCTCCGGACGGCCCGTACATCCCGGGGACCGGGATATCGTTGAGGCGGAGGTAAACGCAGAGGTGCGCGCGATGGTGCATCACGTGGTTCAGCGCGCTCCGCGCGACCGCCGAGCGCGGCAGCGTGAAGAAAGGCGTACCAGCCCGGGACACCGTCCATGGAATGTTCATGTCCTCGTCTTTCGCCTCGGCGATCGCGCTCCGGGCCGCCGCGACATTCCGGTCGAATAAATCGAGGATCTCCCGACCGCTCGTGAACTTCGGAAACACGTAGGGCTCGCCGCCGACCGGAGCAATATCGAGCGACGGCTTCGTCAGCCCACACACGAGCCAATTGACAAGATCCGCCACGTGATTGGCGTTCCAGCCGATCGTCTGCGACTTCGGATGGGCTCGCCACTCGAACTTGTCGTCCGGAATGCGTTCCAGCACCTTGCGCGTGTTCGCCATCTCGTGCTCGAAGTCAGACAGTAAGATTGCGGCGTACGACATACCGTTCTCCTGAAGATTGAGGTGACTTCCGTCCATCATTCCCCACTCGCACGGAATTGAAACGTGTTTCGACCGTTGTGTCAACACCTGTACACTGATTTTCTGGGACCGTGTTCTGCTCGCAGCCCAAGCCGTTCGTCCGGACTCCGACAGCGATGCGTGGTCCAGAATGGAACGGCCCTGGACCACCGGTTACGCCGTGCGGACAGGAGGCTATATTGCATTCACGGGGGGTCTTTCTCCTCGCAGAAGGAGGTCTAATGCCCTGCCATCGGATTGAGGCCAACGGCACGATCGACGCGTCGGCGGAACTGGCCTACGCGATCATTGCCGACTACCGAGACGGACATCCCCAGATCTTGCCCAGGCCTCCGTTCGCCTCGTTGGAAGTCGAACAGGGGGGAATCGGTGCCGGCACGATCATCCGATTTCAGATGCGCACTCTCGGCAGCCTCCGGACGTTCCGCGCCTCCATCACAGAACCCGAACCCGGCCGAACGCTCGTTGAGTCGGACGAGGCCGGAAACTTTGTGACCACGTATACGGTCGAGCGCGTCGGACCGAACAAGGCCCGAGTTACGGTCGCCACGGACATGGCGGTCCGCGGCGGGCTGCTCGGGCGATTCGAGCGGTACGTCGTCACGCGGATCCTGAGCCCGGTCTACGCGCGCGAGATCAAGCAATTGGAAACGGTCGCCCGCACACGAGCGGCAGAAGCGATTTGAAAAACACGGCCCTCGCGCGACGACGGCCTCCACTTCCCAGTTTTGAAGTTGCGTATCTTGATCGACCCGTACGAAAAACGCGATGAGGGAGCGAGAGTCGACTTTCGCTGCCCGTACGCCGGCAATCGTCTATTCTCCTCGAACGCTCAGCCCCGGCGCAGAAGGCGACGGAATACGCGCAACTTCAAAACTTCCCAGGAACGTAAGTTCCACAGCGCCGTCAGTCGGTTCGCCGGTTGATCCTTTGTTGTACACGCGGTAGCCTTGGACTCCCGAGGGGCCGCGCGTTGCGCGTGACCGCAGGACAAAGCAGCTTGGGGGCTTCGGTTCGGGAGGCACGATCATGAGCGAGTCGATCCAGCGGCGGCAATTTCTGGGCGCCGCGGGTGCGTTGGGCCTCGCGGCCGCATTGCCGGGCAGCGCGGCGAGGGGCGCGAACGAGACGGTGGTTGTCGGCATCATGGGCATGGGCGGACGCGGTCGCGCCCACGCCGATGAGTTTGCGCGCTTGCCGGGCGTCGAGGTCGCGTACGTCTGCGACGTCGATCGCAGGCGCTCGGGCGAGTCGGTCGACGCGGTCAAGAAGGCCGCCGGCAAAGAGCCGAAGGCCGTGGGCGACTTCCGCCGCATCCTCGACGACAAGGGGGTCGACGCCCTGGTGATCGCCACCTGCAACCACTGGCACGCGCCGGCGGCGATTGTCGCGTGCGCGGCGGGGAAGCACGTGTACGTCGAAAAGCCGTGCAGCCACAATGCGCGCGAGGGCGAGCTGCTGGTCGCCGCCGCGCGGAAGTACGACCGGGTCGTCCAGATGGGCAACCAGCGGCGGAGCTGGCCGAAGATCATCGAGGCGATCGAGCGGGTGAAGAAGGGGGACATCGGCCGCGCTTATTTTGCGCGTTGCGCGTACGGCAACGACCGTCCCTCCATTGGCCGAGGCCACGAGGCACCCGTCCCCGAATGGCTCGACTATGACCTCTGGCAAGGCCCTGCGCCGAGGCGTCCCTACCGCGACAACATCCTGCACTACAACTGGCACTGGTTCTGGCACTGGGGCAACGGCGAACTCGGCAACAACGGTATCCATACGATCGACGTCTGCCGCTGGGGCCTTGATTGCGAGTTCCCGACCCGCGTCACCTCCTCCGGCGGCCGCTACCGCTTCGACGACGACCAGGAGACACCCGACACGCACGTCGTCTCGTACGAATTCCCCGGTGGCAAGCAGATCACCTGGGAAGGCCTGAGCTGCAGCCCCTACCGCCCCGGCGGACCTGGCGCGGAGATCGTCTTCTACGGCGAGACCGGCGCCCTCGCCATCACCGGCGGTGGCTACACGATCTTCGACAAGGCCGGCAAACAGGTCGAAAAAGTCACCGGCTCCGGCGGCGACACCGAACACCAGTCCAACTTCCTCGCCGCCATCCGCGGCTCGGCCAAGGCCAACAGCGAAATCGGTGAAGGCCACAAGAGCACCCTGCTCTGCCACCTCGGGAACATCGCCCATCGCACGGGGCGAACGCTGCGGTGCGATGTGAAGGATGGCCGAATCGTCGATGACAAGGAGGCGATGAAGCAGTGGGCGAGGGAGTATGCGAAGGGGTGGGAGCGGGAGATCACGGTGTAAAGGGATCAGTTGGGGGCGCAACGGGCAGCGACGTCTGCCGACGATTCCTGCGTCCCCGTTTTTATTCTCGTCCCCTCGGCGGCTGTGCAAAAGTGGGACCCGGCTGGTGCCAAGGTGAGAGGTTTGACAGCGTGCACTGGCGGGTTTTCTGTAGCGCTCGGGCCGGGCTGTGTTACCCTGACGAGGATATCGTACCCGCGTCGGGGTGGTTCGGTGCCGGACGCAAGGAAGTCGCCGATGGATTCATCCGGAGCGAAGGCGGTGTTACTTCGGCATCTGGAGTGCGGGCCGGAGGACGACACCATCCTCAGTGCGTTGCGGCCGTACCGGGGGGTGAAGGACGACCATCTCGTCGAAGTACTCCACGCCCTTCTGACGGCTGCTCCCCAACTGAATGGACCAACTGAAGTCGATCGTGTCCTGGTCCATGCAATCTGGGAATTGTGCCGGACTGTGCGGGCGTGGACCCGTGGGCCGCATGAGCCGATGTTCCACGGCCGCCAGTTCGTCCCGCCTGAGGAGAAGAGGCGGCTCGAGAGTTGGACGGACGAGGTCGAGTCGATCACCCTGTCGCTGCTTCGTGGAAGTTCTGTCGCGATGGCGTTCTTCGGCCTTCCGTGGTACGTCGTCGACTGGGGCGTCGGCCCGCAGACAGCGTTCCTCGCCCCGCTCTTTACGGAGATGCTACAGGAGTTGACCAAGGAAGAGTCGGACGACGACGACAAGGTCAACCTCTGTCGTGCCCTTGGATCGATGGGACCGGCGGCACGTGGAGCGGCTGCGGTGATCCGGACCGTAGGCGAGCGGAGTACGCACCCCGAGGTGAGGGCAGCCGTTGCGGAAGCCCTGAGAGCTACAACCTGACAGATGTCCCCAGCAGCCACCACACCAATCGAAACAGTGGAATCCATTACGCCCCTTCCACGGTAGCCTGGGCGATCAGCAACCGATCGAACGGGTCTCTATGACCAGCGGCAGCCGCTGCAGCTCAAGGGAATGACCCAGCGTAACGGGTAGGACCTGAAGGCCGTTCGCCCGTTGCTGGGCGATGATATCGGGCAAGGGAAGGCGCGTAGTTAGCTTGCCAAGTTGTGCCTTGATCACGATCTCCCATACGCTGACCACACTGAGCCACACGGTGTTGGCCGGGTCGCAGAGGGCCGACAACGCGACGGACGAGAGTTTCCCGGGGTCGCTGTCCCACCAGATCAGCGTGTGGGTATCGAGCAGCAACTTCACGACTGGCTGGTCCAGAAATCCTCCGACAGTGGCGCGTCGAAATCGGGAGCGGCTTGGATCGCACCCGGATGGAGTCCCGCGACCCGTCGGTTCGCTCGTCCGCAAGGGACGATCCGTGCGCGGAGGACGGTCCCGTCTGTCAGAGTCACTTCACCGCCCGAGCCGATCACCGCCAACACCTCTTCGAGTCGGGTCCATAACTCCCGAATATCGACGGTCGTCATCATTTGCCAGTCTCCTTGTGAAACGCATTATACCCGAGTGTCATCCTGACGCGTCAGTTTGAGACCACGATATGACGGGATGAGTCTAAGGGACGACCGCGCGAACAAGAAGGCCCGAATCAAGTGTAATAATCCGGGCCACGGCTCAATAGGACCCTTCAAAGAGCGAGCGATGCGGCCGACTTTCGTCGATCCCGGGCATCACATCACGCCAGCGCTCGTCAGTATCGGTCTTGTCAGTGAGACCGTCGATTTCGTCGAGGGCTCGATTGAGTGCCTCCGCGCGAGCCCGGCGCTCTTCATCGGTGAGCGGCTGAAGTCGCCCCGAGGCAGTTTCAACCATTGACGCACAGACCGGTAACGGAGCGACGGACATCTTGGCTGTCTCCCAGCGTTAGAGCAGCGATTGAACCGAAAGGGCGAAACGTTTGTCGGCGAGAGCCGATAAACGATTCTCCTCGATCCGATCCCAGAACTACTCTCTACACTGTGAATTGTACTCGAAATCAGCCTCTGGGGATGGAACGGATCCGCCAAATCGAAGCCCTTTGCACGCGCAGACAGGCCACACCCAACGCCGAGGAGTCGTCGGTATTGGTTCCGTCCCTTCAACTCCATCGACATCGGAGATCGATGCGGTCAAACCACGCACCTCGTCACAACGCGGCGTACCCGCTACAATTCACTCAGGAGGTCACCACATGGCTACTGTCGAAAAACATCTCACCCAAGAGGAAGCGGACTCTCAAGAAATTCGCCGACTCTTCGCAATTGGGAAGCGAGTCACAGACCGCGAACTGATCCGGCGCATTCGGGAGCGCTCCGAGGCGGCTCGGCAGGCCGTCTTCGAGCGGAACGGCCTGCTCGACATTGCCGTGCCACACATCCGAGCCCTGCGCGACGGCGACGACGAATGAGGTATGTGCTCGATTCCAACGTCGGGATCAAGTGGCTGCTCGCGGAGGACCAGTCTGACAAGGCGAGGCTCCTCCGCGACGAGTTCCTACTTGGCCTACACGAATTGCTCGCCCCCGACATTTTCATGGTCGAAGCAGCCCATGCGATCACGAGAGCCCAGAGACAAGGCCGAGTGCTGCCACGCGAAGTCCGGATCTTTATCGATGACCTGATTGCCTCGGCTCCGGACTTTCACCCCCATGCAGCGCTCCTACCTCGAGCGCTCGAGATCTCGGTCCAAGGTCGCCACAACGTGTATGATTGCCTTTATATCGCTCTCGCCGAGCGCGAAGGATGCCCGCTAGTCACGGCGGATCAGAAACTTATCAATAATCTCGGGTCGGCGTTCCCCCTGATCACGCGGCTGAGCAGCGTCCTCTAATCGTTGATCGATAAATATGAAACATTGATGAACCGTGAGGGTGTTACGAAAGCTGGAGCAAGTCTCAAGCACTCCAAACCCTGCGGTCTCCTTCGGACGAGCGCCTTCGGGGCCGAATGAGAAGCGGCACCACGTCGGAGGCAATGTCGTGAACCCTCGTGGTACGTGCGGCGTAGAACACCCCAGCCGTGGGCTGCATTCTTGGTCGGATCGGAGAGACCGATGATGTCGATCGCAAGTCTTGCGCACGCACCGAGATTCGGTTGGGTGGCGGTTTGGATCGCAGTCGGCGTCGCAACGGGGGCCGCGCCGAGTTCACGGAAGACCGCCGAGCCGGGAAACGTCGCACTCGGCCGCGACCTGTTCTTGAGGAAGTGGATCCCAAACGACCCGAAGAGCCATGGCGGCGACGGGCTCGGGCCAATGTACAACGAGATGTCGTGCGTCGCCTGTCACTCGCTCGGCGGAACGGGCGGCGCGGGTCCGCGCGATAAGAACGTGTTGCTCGTCACCGCGACGCCCAACACGCGGGGGCGTGCTCACCCACGAACCGGGGCCAGCCATCAACACCGAACGACGTCAGGAGGCGCGCACCATGCCTCCGGACCGAACATCAATGACAGGTTGATTCAGTATCACGCGGGATTTCGTGATACCTCCACGGTAGTACTGCACCGCTATGGAACGATGGAGGGCTACGCCGATCGTCGGGCAACGATTGTCCATGACTTGAGACCTACGAGCGGCCTGAAATTCCCCCTGGATCGTGACCTTCTGCTGGGAAACCCAACGGTGCAGAGTTTGAGGCTCGCTGCTGCGTTGTTCGATGCGTCCACGGAAGTCGCTCAGCTTTCGTCCGAGGTTCGCCAACTCGAAACCCATTCGCTGACCGGCAGCGAGCGGAATACCCCGGCGCTCTTCGGCGCAGGGGTTATCGACGCGATTCCGTCGGGGCTGCTCACGGCGGTGGCCGCGCGGCAAGACCCGAAGGTCCGAGGGAGGTTGCATTGGCTCACCGGTCGGACGACCGGGCGGTTCGGTTGGAAGGGGCAGGTGAGCTCGCTCCGAGAGTTCGTCTACACGGCCTGTGCCAACGAGTTGGGTCTGGAAGTTCCGGGACATCACCAGGCAGGCACGCCGGATGGGCCCGTCATACCCCGCGGGCTGGACCTCAACCATGACGAGTGCGAGGCACTCGTTGCTTATGTGGCAAGCCTCCCCGTTCCCTCGCGAGCCCCAGGGTGGAAACACGACCCCGACGTGACCGAGGGCGAGCGGCTGTTTCAAGAGGTGGGATGTGCCGTTTGTCACACACCGTCGGTAGGATCAGTCCACGGTCTCTACAGCGATCTGCTGATTCATGACATGGGCCCCGAACTGGCAAGCAGCGGCGTGTCCTACGGCACGATTGCAGCGTCCTCCGACCCGAAACCGCTCAAGCCGACCGAATGGCGGACCCCGCCTCTGTGGGGGTTCCACGAATCCGGCCCGTACCTCCACGACGGTCGCGCGGAAGACCTGGACAGCGCCGTTCGCTTCCACAAAGGCCAGGCGGAGGAATCGTGCACGCGCTACCAGAACCTCAGTGCCGACGACCGACGGAAGATCCAAAGCTTCCTCGACTCGCTCGTCGCACCGCCGGCGAGCGAATCGGGGGCCGTTGGTGCCGGTGCGTGACGCCGGGTCCGACCGCCGCGGTTCCTGCGACTGATGCGCAATCATGACGATTTTCAATGTAACGGTGAGCCGCTGCTCATCAATTTGCGTCCGCGATTGGTGGTCTGCACCCACTCGAGAATTCGCGATCGGGCCAGCCTCACCTCCGCGCGCCGTGGAACGCTTCACCGTCGCGCTGCGTACCATCGGGAGTTTAAAGTACGGTGGGTCGGACTCGCCCGTCAGGGCGGGGAGGCCCACCGGGGTGAAGCGATCGTTCGCGACGGTGGGCCTCGCGCCGCTGCGCGGCGTTCCGACCCACCCTACCAATCGGATCGATCGTGCGCGAGCTCTCTACGCTATGCGCAACCCTAACCTCAGACGCTCGCAACTTAGCGCACGTCCTTCGGCCCGACTCGCCCGCGGATCCAATCGACGACCGGTTTTGGCTCCCTCGGCGACAGCAACTCGTGCCCCTCGCCGTCCCGCACCAGGACCGTCATGGAACCGCCCAGTTCCTTGTAGCGTTTCTCCGCCTCTTGCGTCTGGCTCGCGAACAGCAGGTCGGCGCCTCCACAGAGGTGCAGCAAAGGGACGCCCGCCTTGGCCAGGGGCGCGAGGTTCTCGAGCGGCTGGGCCATGGTCATCGTGCAACGAAGCAAGGGGTTCTCCGTATAAATGCAGGAGACTTTGGTGGGGTTCGCGATCGCCCACGCGTAGGCCTCACCCGCCGCGCCACCTTTGCCGGCAAGGACAGGCTGCTTCGAGAAACCGTGGCTGATCAGCAGATCGTAGACCGTGTTCCAGCTCTTCAGCGATGGGCCGTCCGCGTTGTAGGGAACGGGACCCGTGACGATGTGGAAACCGTGCTCCAGCAAGCTGAGGTCGACGACTGCGTCGCGGTCCACAAAATCGGCGCGGAAGACCCAGGGGGTTCCCGAAGCCGCAGTCTTCGGCACGATCACAGTGATCGACCCTTCCACATTCGGAACGCTGAAGGAATAGCGGTCGAAACTCGATGTGAACCACGGGCCTCGGCAGGTGACGTAGAGCCCTTCCTTGGGGAACAAGCGGAAATCGTTTGCACGGCCGAAGAACGACGAACGCGAACTCCGGCCACCCAGATAGGGCGGCCGCGTGGCGGTCGCCGGCTGAAGCTGCGCCACGATGAAGTCGGCAATCGGGCTGGGGTCACGAAGGCTGTGCGGATGGTGCCCGGCGCCTTCCTTGATCATGACCGAGATTCGGCCGCCGTGCTGCTGATAGAAGGTTTCCAGCGTGTTCGAAACCCGGCCCAGTAACGGGTCGATGCTGCCGCAAACGTGCAAGATCGGTACGTCGGCCGCGGCGAGGTCAACGAGCCGTCGGAGCACCTCGGGATTGGTCCCGGGATTGTCGGCGTAGATGCAGAGGACTTTCGTCGGATTCGCCGTCGCCCAGGTGTAACCATACTCCCCGCCTCGACTCATCCCGATGAACGCCGGCTTCGGCGATAGACCATGCGTCTCCGTCAGGAAGCGGTACCAGGCGTCCCACGTCTTGTCAGGCCGGAGCGTTGCGTTGGCCGAGACGTAGGCAATGTGAAACCCGCGACGGAGCAGCTCGACCTCGGTTTGCGGCTGATGGTCCCAGTAGCAGCCGCGCCACGACCAAGGGTTGCCGGGCGCAGGGTGCTTGGGAGCAATGACGACGCAACGACGCTTCCCCTTCGGCGGATCCTTAATCCCGAAGCGCTCGTCCTGCGGGCGGTCAAACGGCTTCAGGTCGAGAGTCTCCTCGTCCATCAGGTAGTCGTAGCGTGTGAAGTCGTCGTGCCAGGTGCTCTTCGCCCCGTCGAACGGCTTCGGATCGTCGGCGGACGCCGCGGCGGGCATCAGGAGGCACACCGCGAAAACGCAAAGGCCCGCGCGGGGTATGCGATATGGAAGGAGGTCCATGTCGTTCAGTCTCGGAGAGTGAGTTGAAGGGGTTCGGTCCGTTCGCCGAGCATCGTCTCGACGCGACTCACAGGTATTCGACCCTGACCCACAGCCGGGGTCCAGTGGTGAGATCACGGCTGTTCAAAGGGGCTTTCCGTCGTGCCTGTCACGTCCAACTACCCTCGATACAGCCCCTGAGCATCGATGTAGGCTTCGACTCCACGCGGAATCTGGTAACGAACGCTCCGCCCCTCGATCAGGCGCTTGCGAAGGTCATGCGATGCAATCCCGATCGGCGGTATGTTCACAGCGCGGAGCGGGTGGGATCCCGGCCCGAAGTCAGGCAGCACGTCCGTCACGCCGGCCGTCTTGTCCAGGCCGGGCCGGTTGACGACCACGATCGTCGCGAGCTGGGCGACTCGCTCGGGTCGTCGCCAGGTGGGGAGATCGGTCAGGCTGTCGGCCCCGATCAGGAAGAAGAGCTCGTCGTGGGGTCGTTCACGGTGAATTGCTTCGAGTGTCTCGAAGCTGTAGTGGGGACCCGGCCGTTTGGCTTCGAGCTCCGAAACCTCGAATGCCGGGTGACCCGCGATCGCGATGCGGACCATCTCCACCCGATGCGCTACGGCGGTCCGCTCGCCCTGCTTGTGCGGCGGCTGGCCCGCCACGACGAACCATACGCGATCCAGGGCGCACGCTTCGCGGCACGCCTCCGCGAGGATCAGATGGCCTAGGTGAATCGGGTCGAACGTGCCGCCGAAAAGTCCCAGTCGCACTGCGCGTTCTCTCCCATTCCATCCTTGCAAGCGATTCATTCACGACCTGGATGATAGCCGCCGGACGCGCCGTGATCCATGCAGGATTCACGGTCCCGTCAGCTCCTGCTTGACGATGGATCGGATCGCCCTGCCCTGTTTGTCGAACAGGAGGAAGACGCGCAACGCGCCCCGAACGATCGGCCCTTTGTGGTCGGGATCGGGGACCATGGCCGCGACTACGGTGCCCAAAGCATCAGGGTTGAAACCACTCTGGGGAAGGTCCCAGCACTCGTGGGGGTCGGGATACGTGAAGTGTTTGATATTCTCGGCGGCAAGCCACGACTCGGCCCGGTCGAGCGTCGTTCCCGGGGGAACGCCCCGCTGGAATCGCTGCTGGACCTGCTGGGCAACACTGATCTTCTCCGCCCAGGGCTTCGGCACAAGCAGTATCGTCAACGCGATGAGCGCACAGACCACAATCAGGGCCAGCCGCCTCAGGAGCGGCCGAAATCGGTGTTGGCCTCCCATGCGATCCTCAAGCATCGTCAACCTCGGAGAATGTGCGTCCCTTCGCAGCAATCTATCGGGCGATCAGGCGCTCGTCTATTGTGGCCGCCGCTCCGTGACGTCCTGGTGAGACATTGTAGGGTGGGCACAGCCCACCAGTTCCCCCGACATCGCGGCGGATCATGCCCCTCTTTGCAGTCTAATTGCGAACCACAACCGACCCTGGACATTAGAGCGGTTTTCTCTCGCGTTGCGCACGCCCGAACCACCCGACATCATTTATGTTTGGAACCTGCATGTTTTTGGGAGGGCGAGGCTCCGTCCGAGCCAGCCTTGTTCGGAGGACGAGTCTTCGAGTCCTCTGAACATCGCGTGTGATGACGCGGTTTCCCCGGGCGGCACGCGATGATCCATCGGCTCGAAGACTCGCCGATAGAT
>DAIDJG010000599.1 GCA_027451445.1 Singulisphaera sp. | reverse complement strand
ATCGCGGCTCAGGAGTGACGCGAGCGCGGCGCCGTAGACGCCGCCGGCAATGTGCTCGAAGAACCCGCGGCGGCTAATGGTCACTCTGCGGTGACAGGCGTGGTAAAGCGGTGACATCAATACTCCCTCCCCCCTTGTGGGGGAGGGCTGGGGTGGGGGGTCAACGCGATGGCGATCGCCTCCAGGATTGCGTCCCAATCTTCGAACACCTGATGATTCCAAAAGCGGATCACGCGAAACCCCTGGGAACTCAACCATTCCGTTCGGCGAATATCGCCTTCCTTGCGAACGGCATGCTGGCCTCCGTCCAACTCGATGATCAGTTGCTTCTCGAAGCAGACGAAATCGGCGATATAAGGGCCGATTGGCGCCTGCCTACGAAAACGAGACCCTCCGATTTGACGATGCCGCAGGTAATACCACAAACGACGCTCCGCATCCGTCATGTTCTTCCGGAGTTCCCGGGCCAGATCGCGGTACACGACACACCCCCCACCCCAGCCCTCCCCCACAAAGGGGGGAGGGAGTAATGATGTTTCTGCGTTTCTATTGTTTTCGACGCGTTTAACAGTGTCGGGATTAGCGGGGGTGAGCGCACCAAGTGGGCCGTCTGCGCCGGTTCAACCCTCAGCTGCTCGAGACCCCTTGTAAGGATAACCCCGCCACGGGGCCGGCGATAGGCTCTCCCAACACAACGCTCGGTCGCGATCGTGCCCAAATGAACCTCACGACACATGCGTCAGTCGATGTAGAGGAACAACGCGGAGTTCAAGAGCGTATGGCAGAGAGCCGTCACAGCGGTGCCGGCGGGTAGGTTCTGGCCGTTGAGGCGGGCGAGTGTTTCGAGGGCTGCGGTGCGTTCGTCCGGGTCAGGCAGCCGCCCGGCGGCGAGCTGGAAGGCAAGCTCAACCTGGCGGCGAGGGTCGTCACCGGCCGTGCGGGCGACGCGTTTCGCGAACTGCTCGGCCAGGCTGCGAACGAGTCCGTCGTTCCAGAGGTGGAGCGCCTGCGTCGCCACGTTCGACTCGCGGCGCTCCAGACAGTTGGGGTTCATCTGCGGCAGATCGAACACCTCGTGCAGGGTCGGAACTTGCTTGCGCTCCTGGCTCACATAAACACTTCGGCGCCAGCCTTTGGGCGTACCCGCAGGCGTAATCAGACCATCGGCCCGCGCGTTGAGTGCGTCCGGAGGCCCAAACGGCGTCTCGTCGAGGCGGCCGGCGATAAACAGGATGGTGTCGTGAAGCGCCTCGGCGTCCATGCGCTGGAGAATGCGCCGGGAGTAGAGCCGATTATCGGGATCCCGGCTGATCGCCTCCTCGCTCGCCAGGGACGACTGCCGGTACGTGGCCGAGGTGACCATGACTCGGTGTAACGCCTTGATGCTCCAGCCGCGTGCGACGAACTCGCGAGCCAGCCAGTCGAGCAACTCGGGGTGAGTCGGGACGGTGCCCGCTTTGCCGAAGTTGCCGACGGAGGCCACGAGGGCCGTGCCGAAGTGATGTTTCCAGACGCGATTGACCAGCACCCGAGCGGTGAGCGGATGATCGGGCTGAGTGAGCCAGCGTGCTAAGGCGAGTCTGCGTCCGGTCGAACGCGCTCCCTGCCAGGGCGGCTCCACGTGGAAGGGGGTCTTCCCATCCGTCAGGACCGAGGGCACTCCGGGCCCCACCAGTCGAGCAGGATTGCGATAGTCGCCTCGCCGATAGACATAAGTGGGCGACGGTTCGCCGCGGTCCCAAAGCGCCCGGATGGTCGGTTCAGGGCGCAGTTGGCCCTCGAGTGCTTTGATCTCCTGTTTCGTCTTGTCGGCGCTCTCCTTGTTCTCATCCTTGAGTCGAGTCTGGAGCGCGTCGATCTGTTTCTTGATGGACCCGTTGTGAGCCTCCCAGCGCCGGCGTTCCAGACTCGTGACGAAGGGGAGCTCGCGATCGGCGCGTCGCCCTTTGCTGATCGTGGGGTGCCAACCACTGCGGAGCCAGTCGTGCTCGTCGTACGCCCCTTTGAAGATCGCGACGAGCCGATAGTAGTCGCGCTGGGGGATCGGATCGAATTTGTGCGAGTGGCAGCGGGCACATTTAAGTGTCAGGCCGAGGACGCCCGATCCGAGGATGTCGATCTCGTCCGCGATGATGTCGAGCCGATCCTCGATGAAGTTGGTCGGGTTGGCCCATGTGGGATCGGGCGCCATGCGCAAGAAACCCGTCGCGACGAGGTTGTCTTCGATCTCGGGTGTGACCTCAGGGGCGTGCTCGTAGTCGACAAGCTCGTCCCCCGCGATCTGCTCGAGGAGGAATCGATCGAAGGGTTTGTCGTCATTGAAGGCGCGGATCACGTAGTCGCGATAGCGCCAGGCGAACGGCCGAGGCAAGTCTTGCTCGCGCTTGCCGTCCGAGTCGGCATAGCCGGCCACATCCAGCCAGTGCCGCCCCCAGCGCTCGCCGTAGCGCGGTGACGCAAGGAGGCGGTCGACAAGCTTCTCATACGCGTTCGGGTCGCGATCGACGAGAAATGCGTCGGCCACCTCCGGCTCGGCGGGCAGTCCCGTAAGGTCGAGGGAGACGCGTCGCAACAACGTGAGCCGATCGGCTTCGGGCGAGAGTCCGAGCCCGTTCGGCTCCAGCTTCGCCAGAATCCACGCATCGATCGGATTGCGCACCTGTTCCAGGCGTTGGACCCGGGGAATCGCCACGGCTTGCGGAGGCCGGAACGACCAGAAATCCCGGTCCTTGTCGCTGACGAGTGGGTCTGGCTCCGTCCCCGCGACATCCGGTTTCACGTCGGCCTCAGGCGCTCCCAGGGCGATCCAGCGCTCGAGTACGGCGGTTTCCGCCGGCTCGATCGGCTTGATACTGAACTCAACGACTTGCCGCCTCGGGGGCATCGCCTCGGAGCGGATCTTCTCCAGAATCAGGCTCTGTTCCGGGTGCGACGGCACGAACGCCGGGCCCGACTTGCCTCCTCGGAGCATCGAGGCCCTGGTGCGCAGGTCGAGCTCACCCTGGTGCACGTCGCGCCCGTGGCAGACGACGCAGCGCCTCAGAAGGATCGGATACACATCATGCTGCGTGACCGCCGTCTCCGCACTGCTGCGGGAATCTGACTCGCCCTTCGCACCCCTCTCGATCCAGACGCGGATGGTTTCGACCTGCTCCGGGGTGAGCCGGCTCTTCTTGTCGGCGGGCATTTGCCCTTCGTGAACCATCTCGTAAAGCGGGCTTTCGTCCGGCTTGCCCGGCACGACCACGGGCCCTGACTCACCCCCTTTGAGCATGGCGCCGTACGTGCTCAGGTCGAGCTCGGCCTTGCGGACCTTCGCATTGTGGCACCGGAGGCAGTTGGCCTCGAACAGCGGCTGGATACTGGTACGGAAGAGGGCGGGGCGCGGGGTGGTTCGAGTGGCATCCTCCGCGCCGGCACGTCCGACAGCGCACATCGCCAACACGAACACCAGCGCCGTGAACAAAGGGGACGGTTTGTGCATTGGCGAGCCTCTCGTGAGCTGCGGTGGGAATCGCACAGGGAGGATAGCCGAGCCGGGCGAACTTTTGTCTATCGTAACACGAAGCTTGGCTCGGGGCCGAGGCAAGACCGAGACATGCCGCGCGCCCGAGAATCCGGACACGTTATTTCGGTTCCCAGAGAGTCGCCGCGAGGTACCGCAGCGGGCCCGAACGGTGGTGGAAGTAGTAGACGGCGACGACCCGTCCATCGGGACACACCACGGACCGCACGTACCCGAGATCGCGTCCACCGCCATCCTCGCGCAGGCCCATCGGCTTGCTCCAGGTCTTGCCACCGTCCGCGCTCAAGCGTGCGAAGATGCCAAACGGTTCCGCGCGCCGGCCGTACAGCAGGCAGAGGCGGCCGTCGGGGAGTCGGAGCAGGCTTGGCGGGTTCCCCTCGCCGGTATCAGGCTCGGGGGTGGAAAGCAGGGTCCACGATCGGCCGTCGTCGCGCGAGCCGAACGCTTCGATCCAGCTTTGGGACCCGTCCCGCCGCCGGATCGTCGTGACGAGATCCATCGCCGAGAGCCGCACGGTCGAGGGCATGATGGCGTACCCATCCGGCTCAGGTCCGACGTAGGAAACGAAGCGCCACGTGAGTCCGCCGTCGGTCGTACGGGCACAAAAAGGCCGGCCTTCGAGACCGTTCGCCTTCGAGGCCGTCAGGAACAGCAACGCGTCGCTCGGCCCGTTCACGAGGTAGTCGGTGCGTGCCATCACGCCCTTCTGGCCCAGGAGTGGCAACGCGTACGGTCCGCGCCAGGTGTGGCCCCGGTCGTACGAGTACGAGAAGCGCGAGACGCCGTTGTTCGAGTTCTCCATCCGGACCGTGAGCGCAAAATCCGGATGGTTGAATGGGATCGGCTCGCGCAGAACTTCGGGGCGATCTTCCGCGAGACCCGGCGGCATGGTTCCGTGGCGCATCCCTTTCGTGCCCGCCAACGCCCCCTTCGGCTGCGGGTTCTCGACGGCCCAGGTCATGCCGCCGTCGCGGCTGCGGGCGAGCAGGTGCTCCTCGGGCTTCTCCTTATCGATGTGATGAAACTCGCCCCGGTCCTTGTCGAATCCCCGGCTGAAACCGACCAGAATCTCGTCGCCCCACGACCAGATTCCGTGGTTCGCCGGCCAGCCGGCGAAGCGCCCGTCTTCCTTGTAGATAACCACGTGACGAAGCGCGGGCTCTGCGCCGAGCGCTGACGTCTCCACGGCACCGAGGCCGAGAAGGGCGAGTCGAAGCCATCGAGCAACGCGAGTCTGCGCGATCACCGTTCGAACTCCGATTCAGCGACGGCGGCCGTCACGGCGTCGGCTTGACCTGCTCGATGAGAAACACGCCTTTCTTGTTCGACGTCACAACATCGAGCAACCCGTCGCCATTGAAGTCGACGACCATGAACTGCGTGCCAATGCCGCTGTTGTCGTCGATTTCGCGAGGGTTGAACGTGGTCATCTTGTCGGGACCTCGGCTAGCTTCGAACCAGTAGAGCTTGGGGGGCTTGTCCGCACCCGGCTCGCCCCGGCCGTGCGACCAGAAACGCTTGCCGGTCACGAGATCGGTCAGACCGTCGCGGTTGATGTCCGCGGCGATCAACGCGTGAGTCTCGGAGACGAGGTCGGGGAACAGGTCGTGCTTCGTGAAGACGGGCGAACCGTCCTTGCCGGCGCCCTGTTCGAACCACCAGATCCCGAAATGGTGCGCCGAGCTAGAGATGACGTCGGCCTTACCGTCCTGGTTCACGTCGTAGACGATCATGTCCGCCGCGGCCTCGCCCAGCGCGGCCGGATGGAACGTCCAGGGGGTGCTCGTCTCGCGGCCGGACGAGGGGTGCTCCCACCAGCCGCCGGTGCAAATCACATCCTTGCGGCCATCGCCATTCAGGTCGCCCACGCCGAGTCCATGCGAGAATTGCTGGGTACCGGGGACGCCCTTCTCGGGCGTGGCTTGTTCGCTGACCGGGTGCAGCTCCCAGAGTTGGTTCGGATCTTTACCGGGCTTGAACCACGCCATTTGGCCTTCGTTGTTCTTGCCCTTGGGTTGCCAGGCCATCACCAGCACGCGATGGCCGTCGCCAAACAGATCCGTGTAGAGCGGCGTCTCGTTGCACGAACTCGGCCAGGCGACATGCTCCGGCCAGTAGCCGTCTTTCCCCTGGGGGTTCTCGTACCAGAGGGTGGGGACGCCCGGGAACCCGATCACGATCTGGTCGGCCCAGCCGTCGCCGTTGATGTCGTCGCTCCAGCAGGTCATGCAGCGGCTGTAGCCCCGCAGCCCGTCGCCGTAGTCACCCGGCTTGCGGATGTCGTGCTTGGTCCACGACGGGGCCTCGTACCAGGAGTCACCGATGAGGATATCGGTCTTGCCGTCCTTGTTGACGTCGGCGATGGCGACCCCTTCAGAGCGGAACTTCCCCTCGACGACGGTCTTCTTCCAGGCGATCGACGCCTTGTCATCCGCGCGCGCCCCTGCGGCCGACAAGAGGATGGCGGACAGACCCAGAGCGGCCCCTCTCCACACACGCGTGTCCATGATCGGTAAACCCCCGGAATCCACCCTCGGCGAACCTGGCCTCCCACTCTCGGGAGCCGAAACGATGGAAGTTACCACGCCCGCGGAACCGATGCTATGAGGTATCGGCGACTTTCATCTCCTAACACCCTTCGATCCTGGCCCCGATGAGCCCCGAGCGATTGAAGCCGAAGAGTCCGGCGGGTATCTTGAGATCGTGACGCAACCCCGTGAGACCCACCCAAGACCTTGGACCATCGTCGAAGGGGCCAGGGATGGACCGAAGAGCCTTTCTCGCGACAACCGCGGCGAGTCTGGTCGGCACCTGGAGTACGGTCGCCGCGCCGGGGCGCACGCTCGTTTCCTCGGACGTCGACCCGCTTCGCCGCGTTTTGATGCACCCTCCATGCTCGGCCGCCTGGTGGCCGATTCCCGACGAGGACGACTCCGCGCGCGTCATCGACACAGACGATCCCCTGTGGACCGAGGAGGTCGCTCACGAAATGTGGACCAAAGGGGTCGCCCAGCACCTGCGACTCCACGAGCATCTCGTGGCTCAAAACGTCGAAATCGTGCCACTGGAGCACGTCCTCGACGAGGCGATCGTGCGCTGCCGTCAGGCGGGCCAGCTTGGCGAGTGGGTGCTCAGCACCGTCCCGGCACTCGAAGGGAGGGAGGCTGAGATCAACGCCACCCTGCTCCTGGAAGCCGCGCCCTACCCGATCGGGGTCGACCATGATGCCGAGGAGCCACCGGACCCGATGCCCTTGCGCTGGGTTTTCTACACGCGCGACATCGGCACCATGACGCCCAAGGGTCTGCTCGTCAGCAACTTCATCAACCGCGACCGCATGCCGGAAGCGGCGCTCTTTCGCTTCGCCCTCCAGTGGTCGCCCAGCCTGCGCGCGTATCCAATCGCGTTCGACGCCACCAGGGCCAAGATGCGCCTTCAAGGGGGCGACGTGCTCGTGGCCGACGACAAGACGCTCTTCCTGGGCGTCGGCAACCTGACGGAAAGGGCGGTGGCCCCGAAGCTCGCGCGTGCGCTGAGAATGGACGTCGTGACGGTCCAACTCCCCGGCGACCTGACCGCCACGCCCTGGTACGGCCTGCGCAAGCTCTTCCTCCACCTCGATACCATACTCGGTCTCCTCGCGCCCCGCACGGTCGTCACATTGCCTTATGTATTCGAGTCGAAATACACCGAACGCGACGCCCTTCCCAGGCTGGCCGGTCCGTTCCGAAAGCTCCCCGGCGGCGACGCGATCGATTTTCGGAAGACGATGCGCGTCCTCAAGGACGTGGGACGGGTCCAACGTTTCCTGGCCGGAAGCGGCAGCCCCGACACTCGCGTCGACGGAATGAAGCTGGTCGACTACCTGCGGTCGATCGAATACGAAATGATCTTCGTCGGCGGCGATCCGCCCAAAACCGTTGATGCCGGCTACGTGAAGGAACATGTGATCCGCGAGATGCGCCGACAGGCCGCGAACGTGGTCGCCGTGGCGCCGAGAAAAGTGATCGCGTATGAAGAGAACCCGCACACCCTGCGAGCCTTGCGCAAGGCCGATATCGACGTCACGACTTTCCCCGGTTCGGAGCTCGCGCGCTGGCACGGCGGTCCGCACTGTCTGACGTTCCCGCTCGAACGTGGCTGACTCAAACATTGAAGACGACAACACAAAAGGTCGCCCGGATGAATCCCTCGCGCCGCAGGTTCTTGAGCACCGTTGCAGGTACTGGACTCCTTGCGGCGTGCGCACGCCGGGGCAGAGCAGGGGATACCGTGACACTCAGCGACGAGCAACTCAAGAGAGTCGCTGACGCGCCGGTGCTGGACGTCGATGAGCTGACGGCACCGTTGAAGATCGCGTCGTTGGAGTTATTGCGCAACGGCCGTAACTTCCTCGTGCGCGTCCGCACCACGCGCGGCGAGGAAGCACTCGCCGTGCCGAACGCGATGCGGATGGTCGACGCCTACCCGATCTTCGTGAACCGGGTCGCCCCGTTTTTCGTGGGTAAGGACGCGCGCCAGCTCGAGCCGCTCCTCTGGGAGCTGTACCGTCACAACGATAACTATAAATATCAAGGATTAGCCCTCTGGGTGTGCGTCGCGGCGGCGGAGTTTGCGATCCTCGACCTGCTCGGCCAGCACACGGGAAAATCGGTCGGCGACCTCCTGGGTGGCGTCAAGCGCCGGGAGATCCCGGTGTATCGCGCGAGCGGAAATCGCGGGAACACTCCGGAGGCCGAGATTTCGTATCTGAAGCAGCTCATCGCCGAGACGGGGGCAAAGGCCCTGAAGTTCCGCGTCGGCGGTCGCATGAGCAAGAACGCCGACTCGCTCCCCGGCCGGACCGAACAGTTGGTCCCGTTGGTGCGCGAGACGTTCGGCCCCGAGATGACCCTCTACGCCGACTCGAACAGCTCGTACGATGTCCCCCAGGCGATCGCGGTCGGCCGCCTGATGGAAGACCACGGCTACGCCTTCTTCGAAGAACCGTGCCGGTTCGACCATCTCGAAGAGACCAAGGCCGTCGCTGACGCCCTGCGCATCCCCGTGGCCGGCGGCGAGCAGGAGTTCAGCGAGTACGGCTTCCGCTGGATGATCCGCAACCGAGCCGTGGACGTCGTCCAGCCCGACCTGCACTACTACGGCGGCTTCATCCGCTCCTTGCGAGTCGCCCGCATGGCCCACGCCGCGGGATTGCTCTGCACGCCGCACATGTCGGGCTCGGGACTGGGCTACCTCGACGTCGCCCATTTCGTCTCGTGCCTGCCGAACCCGGCCGCGTTCCACGAGTTCAAGGGCGACACCGACGTCCCCATCCGGAGCGACACGTCGACGTTGAAGGTCGAACACGGAATCGTCCGTGTCCCCAGCGGACCGGGCTTCGGCATCACGATCGACCCCGCCTTCGTGCGCGAGGCGCAGGTGGTGCGCAAGATTTGAGGCGATTAATGTTTGGATTGGACGTGACACGGCAGCACCTCGTTTCAGACATCATAGAACTCTCGCCTCCTTGGAAGACATTGGTATTCAAACGACGGTTGAGACAGCCCGGACCCCTCACCCCGCCGCTGGGCGGCGACCCTCTCCCGCAAGGGGAGAGGGCGGTTTTCCGCTCCGCGAGCCGCAGAGGCCAAAACACACCTCTCCCCTTGTGGGAGAGGTCGGCCCTCAACGAGGGCCGGGTGAGGGGTGTGGGAAAGACCGTCCGCCCGTGGTTTGTGTTGATACCGATGCTTGGGACGGGGACGTTGGCGCCCGGAGATCGAGATACCGAGTCCGCTGGCTATGGCTCATATGAGTTCATCATATTTTCACAGCTAATTAATTAAATGAATGAGAGAACTGCCGGAATCCCATCGCATGACGCTTCCACTCGCTGAGCCAGCCATTCCAACCGAACGGCCCATCGAGCGCTTTCCGCACCAGCGCAGCATGAGACGGGTCTCTGCCGTGACTCTACTCGCGAGCTGCGCCTTGATCTCCCTCGTCGGTCCTCGGGAACTACCCTGGCCCTACCAACGCTTACTGTGCTTCACCTTCGCGCTGCTTGCCGGAACCTTGGGACTGGGATTCACCCGACAAATCCCCCACGGCCCAGGCACATTCGTACGGCGACTCCTCGTCCGCGGATCGAACGCACTGAAGTGCGTGGTTCCCTTCCTCGCCGTCGCCTTCTGGTGGCTCAGTGAGCTCGCTCCCATCGCGGTGCAAGACGATTTCCGCCCACCTCAATTCTACCCGCCGCTC
>DAIDJG010000598.1 GCA_027451445.1 Singulisphaera sp. | reverse complement strand
GTTTCGGCTGGGAAGACGCTGGGTCGGAACACGCGCGCTACGGCTCGTATCGGTTCAGAATTCTGGGATGAGCTTCATGAGGAAGAACCGCGGTCAGACCGGGTTGGTCGCTCTCCAGTGGCTTGGAAGGCAAGGAATCGGCGTACCCTCGGCCCGTCGAAAACAACGAAATCCTTGCCATCAAAAATGGTCGGAACCCCAGTACGAGTCAGCCATTATTTCGCCGTGCGACGGGCAAGAACTATCGAACCACTAGGAGCATAGAGAATGGGGACTGCGCGAACGCTCGTGCTTCGGCCGGGAGAAATCCGACCGCGACCCAGGCGGCCGTCCGAGTGAAGAACGGACGAAATCACCGGGACCGCGCTCCGCTCACACTCGTCACGGGAACCTGTTCCGCTCGGGACGGATCAGGGTTGAAGAGAACTCTCTGCTCACCCGAGTTGGGCGAGGGAGGAGAGACGCGTCCCAGTTCCGCCAGTCTGCGTCCTTCATCCCTTCCGAGCGGTCCACCCTACGACTCCCATCCGTCGCACACGTTCGGTCGACGCTTTCTGGAACCCGAACATTAACTGCGCTGGTGCATGGCTTCGTCCAGATATGAAGACTCTCATCCGATTCTCAACCCGCGAAGCCCTCCGCGCACCCACACCCCCCCGCCTGTCGACGAACCGGAACGAGCGCGCGCCGGCGCGCTCTCGCATTCGGTAATTCGGAACCTTAAGGCTGGCAATGGGTTCCGAATTACCGAATTGGGGTATTGACATGGCTATTCGGAACGTCAAGGGAGACAAAGAGTTATGGCGAGACGGTCGCTCTCTGGCCATTTCGGAGCGATACCTTAAACGTTGGTGGTTTCTTCTGTGGTCGGGCGAGATTATGCCGATTTGCCTTGCTTGCGAGGCATATTTCGGATATTTCGTGAATTTCGGCGTATTTTTCGCGTACGTGGAGTCCAAATCAAGGCGTGATCGCGGCGAGGTGCGAGGAACGGTGATCGTGGTGTCATCTCGGTTAAATAATGCGCTGAGCCGCGTTCCTCGTTCTCAACATGCGGGGCTGGCGTAACGACGTGAACCCGAGGGCGACGCTGCCCGAGCGAGAGTTGTCGGATTGGGGGCAATACCAGTCAACACGTCCGGCTGGCAGCCGAGCGCGACACAAACCGGTCTGTCAGCAGCGATCACGTCTCAAGACCGGGAGGACTCCGACGAAATGTGCATGCCAACCAACCGCGCCACCAGGATCGCCAGGTAGACCTGCCCCGTGATTGCCTCCAGACACGCTGCCATCTGGGCGAACCCGTTGACCGGCGTGATGTCCCCAAATCCCAGGGTCGTTAACGAGGCGTAACTAAAATAGATAAGCTGCGTGAATCGGAAGCGGATGTGCAAATAGTCGGTGAGCGATGTTGTGGGCTCGTGGGGAATCCGGAAGGAGCCAGGAGCTGCGAGCTCGATCATTGCGAACAGGTAACCCCAGACGAGGCCGAGCAGGAGGTACGCGCACAGCGAGGCTTGCAACGTCGCGGTCGTGACCCTCGAACTCTCGAGAATAAAGCCCAGGATCGCGATGGTTGCGTACACGAGCATCGCGAAGGCGAGGAACGCCTGAGCTGGGAGCAGCCAGCGCATTCCCTCGAACGCACCAAGTTCGTTGCAGCAGAGATAAGGGATCGTCAGCAGCAGCGCGAGGACGATCGACCTTCGGCGAGGGTTCGCCGCGTGCACGGCCGCCACCAGGAGCACGCTCGTGATGGAGGAGAGCGCAAAGGCCCAGACTCGTCCCCGAACGACCATCGGCAGAAAGGCCATCAAGAGAATCTGAAGCGCGAGGAGCCGGCCGTACTTACCCCGAAATGCATGAAGAAGCGTGACTCTGACATGAGGGATCGGCTGTGACATCCGCGTTGGCGACCTTGACGGAGACTCGAGCATCGCACCGAATCCGTCGCACCTGGGCATGGATTCGGTTTGCCGGGGTACGGCCGCGCGCGAAAAGCGCCGGATTCGTTGTAGGCTAGCTGCGCGCGGCCGCCGCCGCAAAAGAAAACTCGCGGTGGATCAAATCGTCGCCCCGAGGGGCTCAGGGTGGACCGCCCGGCTCCGGAGGTCTGCCACCGGGGGGACGAGGCGGTCGGAGCTCGTCGAAGCTGAGGATGCCGTCGCCGTCATGGTCGAGAGACATCAACGCGCGGGGAGCGTTGTCGATCTCCTGGGGAGAAAGCGACTGATCGCGGTTGTGGTCGATTGCTCGCAGGGCAGGGGGCTGAGGCGGCCCGAATCCGGGGCCTCCTCGAGGCGGGCCACCGGCACGCCCGAAACCATCCGGAGGGGGACCGCCGGGTCGGAATCTGCCCGGCGGCCGCTCGGGGCGCAATTCTTCAGGCGAGAGCACGCCGTCGCCGTTGCGGTCGAGGGTGCGGAGCGACGCGGGGGCCTCGGCGATCTCGCTGGCCGACAAGGTAAAGTCATCGTTCTTATCGAGCGCCGTCATGACCGGGTGCGGCGGCGGCCGGAAGCCACCGGGTCCGCCCGGGCCTCGGCCAGGTCCGCCGGGACCGGGTCCCCGACCGGGTGGTCCAGCCATCATGGGACCGCCGCCGGGGCCGTTGCGACGGTCGACCTTGCCCCAGTAGCCGCCGATGATGTACGGGAACTTGCCGGGTGTGACGTGATAGTGCCAACCGCGCAACGAGTCGGTGTGGCCGTTGAACTCGTTGAGCGGGTTCTCCTTGAGGTCCTTGGCCATCACCCCTTCGGATTCGTAAGGGCCGTAGATGGCGAACCCGTCGAACGCCCAGCCGATCAGGGGCGAGTGCTGCTTGCCCTCGTCGGCGAAGGGCGATTTCACGCAGACTGGGTATTTGTGGTAGTGGTACCGGTTGTCAGGGCTCGGGTGCCCGCAGCAGCGATCCATCAGGTCCGTGGCGTCGACCATGTTGGCGTCGAAGGGGTTGTAGAAAACGACCCCGTTGACGGCGATCCCGATCGCACCCATGGGCAGCGCGCGATTGGCGTTGTTGTGATCCATCGCGCGGGCGCTGGGGTTGTGCTCCGGCTGCAGCGGAAGGTGATACGTGTAGTCATGCTCCTGGATATACGAAGGGTTGCGATCGCCTGAACCCGCGGGGCTGGGGAACTTCGCGGTGGGATGGTTTGGCAAGTTCTTGGCATGCACGACCAGCGACGTGCCATCGAAGCGGAGCGTCACATTGTCGGGCTTGAACCGGTCTTCGTCGACGAGCTTTCCGGATAGGTCGAGGTAACCCTTTTTCAGCCACGCCGACATGTTCTCAGCGAACGGATTGACGTAGCGGCCGTCGCCATCGTGGAAGAAGAGGCGGTCGGCATTCTCGGCGGTGACGACCAACGCCGTGCCGCCCTTCGCGACTTTCTCGCCCTGCGCGGGAAGGTACCACCATCGGCCTCCCAGGGGAACCAGCTTCGACGCGTCCACAGCCGAGGGCGCGGAGGGCCGGATCTTCGGTGACTCGGGAGCGTCCGCCGGCGCGGGGATCGGCTCGAGCGAGAAGTCATCGACGAAAAACGACGCGTTGGGCCCTCTTCCGTTCCCGCCCCGGAAACCCACGGTCAGCCGCACCTGGTCGATGTCGGGAAAGGGGAGACGAAACTCAAACGCGTAGGTCTTCCACGTCGCCGCACCCCCTTTATGCCGCACGCCGTTGGCGGTCAGGTCCCGGCGCTCCTGTTCAACGAGCGGGTAGATCTTCCGGACCACCCCGTCGAGCGGCCTCTTCCCGTGATCACCGAAAAAACCGACCTTCATGTGCAGGTCATCGGCGGCGACGGAGAATCCGTCTTCGGGCAACCCGCGGATCTTGAACCGATACCAGCGCCCGGGATGAGTCGCATCAACCGGCACATCCTGGGATACCGAACCTTCGTGTGTGCCGTCTCGATTGAGGTCGCGTCCCGACTCGAGGGCGACGCCCACGGAGGAGAACTCGTACCGGGTTCCCGCATAGCCGCGAGCCGCATCGCCTTGAAGTTCAAACGCCTCGGCTCGCGACGCATCGGGCCCCGCCTGCTCGAAGCCGGCGTTCTTCACGAGGTTCGAGGGTTCGGCTGCCCGCACCGTCGCCGGTGGGCTTGTCACGAAGAGGAAGGCCAGGAAAAGTGCGAGCTGCGAGTCGTGTTTCATAAGGTGGTCTCAACACGATGGCGGGATGCGTCCGTGGAGGGGCTGGGAGCGTCGGCGGGAAACAAGGGGGCGACGTCCTTCGAAACGTAACGCTCAGGCCGTTGTAGACACCCGCCTGAATATTTCTTGAGTGCATCAATGCGTCGATGGGGCCGACGCATCCCCAAGACTTGAAGCACCGCTTGCGCATCGGTACGATCGGGGCCGTCGACGAAACCGATGCCATTCGTGGAGCGGTTTCTGGAGCGGCGCAATCACATTCTGCGTGTTATTCACCTCTTCGCAACGACATCTCCAAGGAAAGAGGCAACTCCATGAAGTGGCTCCTCGGCGCGGCCATCGCGGCCCTCCTCGCGTCCGGTTTCGTGGGTTCGGCCTGGGCGGACGACTCAGACGCAACCGCGATCCTCGACAAGGCGATCAAGGCCCTGGGCGGTGAAGAAAAGCTGTCCAAGGTGGTGGCGATGACCTGGAAGTCCAAGGCTACGATCAGTTTCAACGGCAACGACGCCGAGTTCACGGGCGTCACGAGCATTCAGGGACTCGATCACCTTCGAACCGAGGCTGAAGGGAATTTCAATGGCAATCGGAACAAGTTCGTCACCGTCGTGAACGGCGATCGAGGCTGGCGAAAATTCGGGGATAATGTGATGCCGATGGAAGAGACTGGCCTCGCCAACGAAAAGCGGAGGGTTTACCTCCAGGTCGTTGCGACGACCGTGGTCGCTCTCAAAGGCAAGGACTTCAAGGTCGAAACCGCGGGCGAGCAGAAGGTCGCTGGTTCGCCTGCTGCCGTACTCAAGGTCACCGGACCGGACGGCAAGGAGTTCACGCTCTGCTTCGACAAGCAAAGCGGACTCCCGGTCAAGCAATCCGCACGCGTGACCGGTTTCGGTAATAATGAATTCGATTGGGACACGACCTTCGCCGAGTACAAGGATTTCGACGGCATCAAGAAGGCCACGAAAATTGAATCGAAGCGCGACGGTGAACGGTTTGTCGACTCGGAAATCACCGAGTTCAAGGTCGTCAACAAACTGCCCGCCGACACATTCAACGAGCCCCAGTAACAGTAAAAAGGCTCCTGGCGCCTCACAGTTCGTGCGCCCCAACGAGCGGGATGGGTGGCCGGGGCAAAGGGGAGCGCCGCTCCACGTGGCCCGGTGGGCCGCGAGACGCTTCCGGGGCACGTCGGCCTTCCGGCCTCCTCTGCTCCGGCCACCCCAGGTCTCCCACATTCACGCACAATCGGTTGGGCGCCAGGAAAAGGCTACGGTCGTTCGGTTCAGAAATTCTCGGGGAAGTCCTGCTCGAACCGAGCCTCGAGGATTCGGACAGCGTCGAGATGCGGTGACCGTGGATCAATCACGCGCGCCGCATCGTAACAACGCCAGGCGGGAACCATCTCGAACGAACGGTAGAAGTTGTCGCCGAGCTGGACGTAGACGTTCACGAGGAACGGATTCGCCTCGAGCGCCTTGCCGAACCGTTCGTCGGCCTCCGGGAGCCGGCCGAGCATGCTCAGAAACGTGCCTCCCAGGGCGTCGAGCATGTAGCCTTTCTTGAGCCCGCTGCGGTCGATTGCGTCGAGTTCCTTCAAGGCACGTTCAGTCCCTTCCTGGGTCGCAGTTCGGGCCGGGTCGAGCAACTGCGGTTGCTCGCCCCTGGTGTTCTTGATTCGCGTTTGGACCTCGTCCGCGCAGTCGCCCGTGCGGGCGTGGTGCTCGAGCCATGCGAGGGAAGCGTCGAGGATACTGCCTCGGGCAAGGGCCTCGTCGACGAAGGCGTTCAGGGTCTCGCGCGTTGCGGGAGGCATCGCCGCCCGGCGCGCATCGAGCCGTTGCAAGATGCGGTCGAGGGGCCTGAGACGATCCACCTGGCGCGAGTAGCCGGGGGGGATCCCCTTCCAGACGTCCTGACTGACGTTCGTCGTGTTCAGCTTGTACGTCGTGGTACGCTCCGAAAGCGCCTCGACCGACTTGAACGAGAGCGTTCCGGGAAGCGCTCCGAGCGCGACGATCCGGTTCCGGATCTCGGGGTGAATCTGGCAGGTGTACGCGAGGAAGTGCATAAGGCTCCGCCGATACGCGGTCGGAAAGGTCTGCGCGGCTGGTATGAGCTGAGCAACGACGTCGCCGTCATGAGCGAATTCCCATGTCGAGCCGTTTTGTTTTGCTTCGATAGCCGACCGGGCGGCTTCCTGTGGGCCGATCGGCAGACGGAGCGAGAAGAGGGTCTCCGATGAAAATCGTTCCAGAAAGCGGTGGGAACGGACGCCTTGCTCCTTGGAGGGCGGCGCTCCGGGAGCCTCTGGATGATTCGGGTCTCGCAATCCCGCACCGAGCGCCAGACGCTGGGTCAGTTCGTGAACGCGGAACGCGAGGTCGGCGAAGAGTGAGTCGTCTTCGTAGGTCTTGCTGTCATGATGGAGCGTGTAGATTCTGCGTGCCCGGAACACATAGACAACGGATTCGGGGTTCTGTTCCTCAACGAGTGAGAAGCCGTCGCTGGATAGCCCCAGGGTCATCGTGTAGGAGTGGGTCTCACGCCGGGGTTCGACGTTCTTGCGAACAAACGGCTGATTCTCGGCCGGTGGCCAGACGTCCGTTTGCTCGGTCACCGAATAGACGCACCGCAACTCCTCTTCAGCCCGGCACGGAACCAAAGCAATAAAGAGCGCGGAAAACCCGATGGCGACGATTCTTGGGCTCATGGAACGCCTCCCTGGGAGCGAAGGGGACAGGCCCCTTGTGTTGATCCACAACAACCTCAGAGATTCCCGATCAACCGTCGCGCAAACCAAGAGGCCCCGACGGGGCGCAGGTGCGCGTCGGGGCCGGCTTAGCCCGATCCGAACGGCCTGCCTTGAGCCGTTACATCTTCCCCAAGCTTAAGTAGCGAGGGATCGATTGACAATACGCTGACTACGAAAAGCGAGCCGGTTGTAGCGAGTGATCCCAGAGCGCAAATCCGATTTCGCAACAGGCAAACGGCTTGCGCCTCTGGATGGCGTCGTGCCGAATTTGCGAAACGCCTGCGTCAAATCCCCTCGAACGGCTGGATCGCAAAGTCCCGGAGCGTGACCGACCAGTTCCGCTTGCCGCCATCGAGGACGAACCGAATCAACGCCTCCGACGCCACCGCGACCGCGAGCAGGACGAGGTTCCGAGCGAGAGGATAGTCGCAGACATCACCATCGGGATCGCCGGGAACGCGGTACTGCTCGTCCCAGACAACCTCGGCGTAGTCGGCGAACAGGCCGACGTGCAGGCACGGCGAGCCTTGCGCCCGGCTCTGCTCCTGCACCAACCGGCGAGCAGCGGAGTTGTCCAGCGCATCGAGGATGATCCTCGGCCCCTTGAGCAACCCGCGGACCGTTCGCTCGTCGATCGCCTTGGACGTCGCTTCAATCTCGACGCCCACCGCGCGGAAGAGCCGGTTCCGAAGCGCCTCGATCTTCCAGGCACCGACCTCGGCCTCGCCGTAGAGTTGAGTTCCCACGTTATGTTCTTCGACGCGGTCACGGTCGATGACCTTCCACTGCCGGAACCCCTGCCGCGCCAGATTATCGGCGAGGTGCGACCCGAGCGCTCCGGCGCCGCAGAGCGTCAGGGGGACTGCGGCGAGCTTCGCCAGAGCGTCTGGTCCTCGGTAGATCTGCTCGTGATGGAACATTCCCGGCATGGCATGACTCCTCAAGATCCTCACCGGACGCGTTCGCCACGATGGTCACCGTTCGCGAGGGTGGACGTTCCAATAGAGCTGTTCCGGCATTCCACGGTTCTCTGCGCCGACGCGAACCTCCGCGCCGCCCTGCCGGGCCTGGCGGAGGACCCCGACGAGGCTCTGGAGGTCGAAATGCCGGTCCTGTCCGCTCA
>DAIDJG010000597.1 GCA_027451445.1 Singulisphaera sp. | reverse complement strand
CGCCCGCCCTCCCCAACGGCCAGTAGCGGACCTTCACGGGCCCCACGAAGTGATCCCCCGGCAGCGGCCCCCAGGCGTGACTGTCGAAACTGCCGTCGCGGCTGTCGCCGAGAACGAAGTACTCGTTTGGTCCCAAAGTTCGCGGTTCCACAGTGTAAGTCATCGGGCCGAGGGGGTACGACTCCACAAGCGGGCTGCCATTAATGAGGACGCGACCCGCACGCACCTCCACGGTCTCGCCCGGCAGGCCAATGACCCGTTTGACCGCATCAGAGCCCAACAAACGCGACGCGGCCGGCAAGTGCAGGACCCAAATCTCACCGCGCCGAGGTACTTTGCCCGCCTGCGTCACCACCCCCACACGATCGCCCGGCTTCAGCGTGGGCGCCATCGACCCCGTCGGAATGGAGTAGGCGCGGAGCGACGTCGCGAACGAACCCAGCGACCAGATGACTAACCCACCGATAAACACAGTTGGCCAGAGCAGCCATTCCCGTCGGCGCCTGGGTTTCGGCTTCACGTTGTCTTGGTTCATCTCGGACACGACTGGCTCCTTCGCTGCGGATTGACGACCCCATCAGCGCGAGGGAAGCAGACCCTCGGTTGGACTCGAGGCGGTCGCGTACAGCTTCCTGGGGATCCGCCCTGCCCTCGCGGCGAGCCACCCGGCCTCGCACGCGAGGCGCATGGCACGAGCCATCAAGAGGGGAGCCTTCGCACCAGCGATCCCGGTGTTGAGCAAGACGCCATCGCAGCCCAACTCCATCGCCTGCGACACATCGCTCGAAGTCCCCACCCCGGCATCGACGATGACTGGATACGTCGGATCGTCCTTCTTCAAGTCTTCGAGGATGATCCGGATATTATTAGGATTCAGGACCCCTTGGCCGCTGCCAATCGGACTACCCGCCGGCATCACGCTCGCTGCGCCCGCCGCTTTGAGCCGGCGGGCCATGACGGGGTCGTCGCTCGTATAGCAAAGCACCTCAAACCCTTCTCGCACGAGGATTTCCGTGGCTTCGAGCGTCGCCAGAGGGTCGGGCAGCAGCGTCCTCGTGTCCGCGAGCACCTCCAGCTTCACCCAGCGGGCTCCCGGATTACCGAGTCCCGACAAAAGCTCGCGACCAAGTCTGGCGGTACGCAAAGCCTCCTCTGCGCTGAAACAACCCGCGGTATTCGGCAAGATGGTATAGCGCTTCGGGTCGAGGAACTCGAGCAGGTTGCGCCCCTCACGGTCGAACAGGCGCTCGCGGCGGACCGCAACCGTCACAACCTCTGCGCCGCTGGCGTCCAGGCAATCACGCATCAATTCGAGCGTCGTGTACTTGCCCGTCCCCACGAACAACCGGCTTCGAAACGTGTGCGTGCCAATCGTGAGCGGTTCGACCGCCAGCGCGTCCGGCTCACCCCCACCGGTCAGTGTCACGACCTCGACCTCGTCGCCCGGAGCAAGCAACTTCTCCCCATGCCGGGCGCGCACGACCAGCGCTCGATTGACCTCCACGGCCACATGTTCAGGCTTGAGCCCCAACTGCTCCAAAAGCGCGGCGACTGTCTGCAAATCACCAACGTCGCGCGGCTCGCCGTTCAGCGTAATCGTCACGGTTGCTCTCGTGCGTTCGACCGATCCAGGAAGACCGAAGGCTGCGGCTCAGCCGCGTCATCATGGGCGGCCCATCCCAGCGCCCGGATTGTTAACGAATGTCCATCGTAGAACGAGTGCCGGAATGGGTCAAGCACGATGGCCGAGTGGAAAGGAGCCTTCCCATTTGCGATTTTCAGCGTCCGGGCAGTCCCTGGCGATTCCGTTCGATCTGAAAATGGCAAAGCGCCACGGCGCACGCATCGGCGACGTCGTGTGGCTCGGGTAGGCGGTCCAGCCCCAGCTCTGTTTGAATCGCGTGCTGCATCTGGGACTTCGGAGCTTTACCACTGCCGGTCAGCGTCTTTTTGATGCTCGCCGCTGCATAACCATAAACGCGGGCTCCGCGTTGCGACGCCGCGAGCATGATCACGCCTCGGGCGTGGGCCATCAGAATAGCGGTCCGGGGATGTTTCAAATGGCTATGCACTTGCTCCAGGGCAAGCGCCTCGGTCGGGAACTCTTCAAGAACCTCCGCGATCCCCTCGTAGATCAGCCTCAGCCGCGCGCCCATGTCCTTTTTGGCATCACGAGGCCGAATCACACCCGCCTCCACCACGTACGGCCGCCGCGTCGAGGGATCGACAACGGCGTAGCCGGTCACGTTGAGGCCCGGGTCAATCCCGACGACCCGCCCTGTGACGATGGGCTTTGCTTCCGGGGTGCGGATCTCGCGCGTCGGAGTCACCATCGTTGGCGGCCTTCCTTGGTCGGGTCGTTCAGCCGGTGCGCATTATTCCGATCGCTTCTCGATACGCCAGATCGTCCCGTCCGGTCGGTCTTCCAGGACCACCCCGAGTGCGAGAAGCTTGTTACGAATGTCATCGGCGAGTTTGAAGTTTTTCTCCTTCCGAACTTGTGTACGAACCTGCACCATCAGTTCGAGGAGGGGGGCCACCAACTGGTCTTGCGAGGACTCCGGAGCAGCGGGCTGTCGACGAAACACGCCAAGGATCTGCGTGAGCTCCTTGAGCGCAACGATGCCGGTCCGATACTCCGTGCCCATCGTCTTCAGGTCGAATGCCGCCTGGTTCGCGAAGCGATTGAGGGCGTGAACGACGTCGTACAACTCACCGATCGCGCCGCCGGTGTTGAAATCGTCGTCCATCGCGTCCAGGAAGCGCTGACGATGCTCGCCGATCTCCTTCAGGAGAGCGGATGTACCAGGATCAAAATCGCCCCGGCGAGTCGGTGCCTCGAGAGTGTAAAAGCTCTCGCCGGTAAGCTCCTCGAAGCGAGCGAAGCACTTCAAGAACGACTGCAAACCGCGCGACAGTTCGCCCAAACGGGAAGGGCCGTAATCAATCGGGCGGCGGTAGTGGCTCGTGAGCAACAGTACGCGGAGGGTGTCGGAATCATGGGCCTTCAGCAAGTCTCCCATGAGGACGATGGTCCCCGGGTCGGACTTGGAGATCTTCTTCCCATCCTTGGTGAGCAGACCGTTGTGGAGCCAGTACGTCGCGAATGTTTGGCCGGTAAAAGACTCGGATTGAACCACCTCGTTCTCGTGATGGGGGAAGACGAGGTCGAGCCCACCGCCATGGATGTCGAAGTGGGGACCGAGGAGCTTCATGCTCATGGCCGAACACTCAATGTGCCAGCCGGGCCGGCCCGGCCCCCAGGGGCTATCCCAGGACGGTTCGTCGGGCTTGGAACTCTTCCAGAGCGCGAAGTCGCCCGGATGACGTTTCAGCGACGAAGGTTCAATGCGAGCACCCGCTTGAAGTTCCTCGGGGTCGCGGTGACTTAGCTTCCCATAAGCTGGGGCACGTGTCACATCGAAGTAGACGTCGCCCTGTGACGGGTACGCAAACTCTTTATCGATCAGGCCCTGAGTGATCGCGATGATTTCGGCGATGTACTCCGTGGCGCGCGGCATGTGGTCGATTCCGTCGACTCCGAGCGCGTCCAGGCAGGCGAGATAATCGCGCGTGATCCGTTCCGCCAGTTCTTTGACCGTTGTGCCTTCCTCTTGCGCCCGGACGATGAGCTTGTCATCGACGTCGGTAATGTTGACGACCCAGGTCACCTCGTAGCCGAGGTAGACCAGGTAGCGCTTGATCGTGTCAAAGATCACCGGGCCAACCATGTGGCCGATGTGGCTTTGCGAGTACACCGTCGGCCCGCACACGTACATGCCGACCTTGCCGGGGACAACCGTTTGGAACGGTTCCTTGGTCTGTGTGAGCGTGTTATAGACGCGAAGCGGCATGGGGATGTTCGCTGGGCTGTAGGGCGGAACGGCGGGCAGTCCCTGCCACTCCGCGCGGGGGCATTTATTGAGATTCGATCAGAACGACCGCTTCACACGCGATCGCCTCAGCTCGACCGATCGGACCGACCAGCTCGCCGGTCTTCGCCTTGACATTCACGGCTGAGGGCGCGACCCGGAGCAGCCGAGCCAAATTCTCGCGTAGAGCGGACTTGTGTGGCCCGAGCTTTGGTTCCTGGGCATGAATCACGAGGTCGCAGTTGACCGTGGTCCAGCCGTCGCGGGCGAGCCTAGCGACGACCTCGTCGAGCAGCTTGCCGCTGTCGAGCCCACTCCAGCGCGGGTCGGTATCGGGATAATGTTCGCCGATATCGCCCAGCCCCGCGGCGCCGAGCAAAGCGTCGGCCACGGCGTGCAGAACCACGTCCGCGTCGGAGTGACCGAGAAGGCCGCGCGGATGGTCGATTCGGATGCCTCCCAGGATCAGCGGACGTCCCTCCGCCAATCGGTGCGTGTCGTGACCGATCCCCACCCGCACGTCAAATCCCTCTGTCGCCACGCTCCACCAGCGCCGGCTGCCCGCGAGAATCTCGAGCGCCGATCATCCTAGCGACTACATCCCCCCTTTGCCATCCCCAAAGAAGCGGTCACGATTGTTCCCATTTTTCCAAACGGGCTTGTTCGTTTTGGGAACAAATCGCCCGCCACACGTCGCGACCATCGATGAGCTATACAGATGACCCCAAAATCAGAAAAATCTTAACCCTTACAGCAACACGAGTTGAGACAATTGCGCGCAGTGCGGAGTTGTCGTCGGCACGTGGAGTGCCTAACTTTAATCTCGTTCGCGGCGACGAGTGGAAACCGGAAGCGGAAGAACTCGGGTCGCGAAGGACTCGCTCGAACCGTTCAATCAGGTTGACCCATCACGGAGGTAGTCATGCTGGTCCTGAGCCGCAAGCTGAACGAGAAGATCGTCATCGCCGGGGACATCGTCATCACGGTGGTCAAGATCGAGGGTAACCAGGTGCGCCTGGGCATCGATGCCCCGCGCAGCGTCCCGGTCTACCGGAGCGAGCTGATTCCGACAGCGAACCCTTCGCCCGAGCGCGAACCCGTCGCCGTCGGTTCGTAAATCGTGTGCTCATCGGTGACTTTCTTCTCGACAAAATCGAGGGCGCCAGATACGTTTAACATTCGTGTAACGGACGAACGCCCTTTGAGACTTTTCGATTTGTCGTCGAGGAGTGCACGATGTCCGAGAGTCTGAATTCGATTCATCGTCGCGGGTTCCTGCAAGCCGGAGCCGTAGCGACCACCACGGCGCTGAGTTTCGCGACTGGGAGCGAAGCAGCCCCTGACGGAGCGGCGACGACGCTGCTACCGAAACGCCCTCTGGGCAAAACGGGAGTGAGCGTCTCGATCCTCAACCAGGGGACGTGGCGACCCACGGGGGAATTGACCCGGTTGCTGCGCCTCGGCTACCGCGATGGCATCCGGTACATCGACACTGCGAAGAGCTACGGCTCGGAGCCTGGCGTTGCCGCCTACTTCGCCGGCATGCCTGAAGGGACTCGGAAAGAATACTTCCTCGTCACCAAGGACCATCCGCAGAGTCCCAAGGGCTTGATCGCGTCGCTCGACCAACGGCTCGAACAACTGAAGACCGACTACGTCGACCTGTTCTTCTGGCACGCGATGGGAGGAAGAGACCCCGTTGATTTGCCGAAGAGCCAGGAGTTCAAGGAGACCGTCGAAGCGATCAAGAAGTCGGGGAAGGCGAAATTCGTGGGATTCTCAACCCACGATCCCAAGAAGGCTGAGTACCTGACCGCGGCCGCTGAGGGTGGGTTCATCGACGCGATCATGGTCGCGTACACGCCGTGGCTCGACAAGGATGCTCCGCTGAACCGGGCGCTCGATGCCTGTCACAAGGCCGGCATCGGTTTGATCTCGATGAAGCAGGTCGC
>DAIDJG010000596.1 GCA_027451445.1 Singulisphaera sp. | reverse complement strand
TCGTAATCGTGGAACAGGCCCGCTCTGTACGGGCCGGCCTTCCGCATCTTGCGTCGTGTGCCGAGACGCATTCCGCTGGGATTTTCACGCGGCGATTCTGTGAATCCTTGTGCACGACCCGTTGCTCCGCGTAGTAAGTGGGGAGCGATTGATTGCGCTATGGCTCGGCCGAACCGTACTTCTCACCGGGTCGACCGCGCGTCCCCAGAATCAAGCAACGTCTTTCGTCTCTTTCTGGTAGGCTGTCCCATTGATGGAGAGACCTTATTTCATCTGAACGACCGTGCCCACTTGATGGTTCCGCCAGTACGACTTAACAAGTTCCTTCTGCTGGTCACTGAACGACGGTGGGAGTTCCTGAAAGAGAGGACGGACGTGATCCCTCACGAAATGGCATCCGAAGCGACTGGACACCAAGGCGTCATGGAGTCAAACGATGGAATCGGCGGCGCTTCGACACCATCCCCAACTCCGCCTGTGAAGACGGCCCCCGCGCGCAATTCATCAAGGCGTTGGATGCTGCTCGGGCTCGTCGCCGTCGTACTCCCGTCGGCGGGGGGATACGCGCTCCTTCCAGTCATCGTGCGGGCCTTGCGTACCTCTTCCACCGACGACGCGTATGTCAATGGGCACGTCACCTTCGTGGCGCCTCGCGTTCAGGGTCAGGTGGCCCGCGTGCTGGTCGATGACAACATGCGCGTGTCGAAAGGCGAACTCTTGCTCGAGCTCGACCGCGAGCCTTACCAGGTTCAGGACGACATCAAGAAGGCCGCCGTGGCGAATGCGAAAGCCGACGTTACCGCGGCCGAGGCGCAGGTGCGAAGCGTCCTGGGCATGGCGCGGAGCCAGAGGTGGAAGCTTCAGACGGCCATCGAACAGGTCGACAACTATGTGGCTCTCCTCCGCGCGAAAGCCGCTGCGCTGAAGAGCCGGCAGGCGACACTCGATCGCGCCCGGGCGGATATGAACCGGGCGCAGACGCTCATCGAACGCGGTGCAATTGCTCGCGAAGAGTTCGACCAGCGGCGCGAGGCCGCTCGAGTGGCCGAGGCGAACACGAACCAGGCGCTCGAAGAAGTCTACGAAACGCGCGTCTACCTCGGACTTGCCCCCCATCCCGAGAAGGGGGAATTGACCGACGTTCCCGAAGATCTGAATCAAAACTTTTCGGGCGTTCGCCAGGCGCTTGCCGAGCTCACTCAAAGCCTCACGCAAGTGGGATTGCCCCTAACTTCGTCATATCAGAATCCCCAAAAGGCTATTGATGAGTTCATAAGCCGCGACAAGGAAGGGAACATCGACCGAATCCTGGCACGGATCGTCCCCGAGGCCCCCGCAGTACGGCAAGCGGAAGCGAAGCAGCTCCAGGCCGAGCGCGACCTTGCCCAGGCTGAGTTGAATCTTCGCTACTGCGAAGTCCGCGCCGAGATCGATGGTGTGATCGCCCGGCGGAATGTAAACCCGGGGAACAACGTCCTGGCCGGCCAGGCGGTCATGGTGATTCGTTCGCTCACCGAGATCTGGATCGATGCGAACTTCAAAGAGACGCAACTCGCCGACCTGCGAATCGGCCAACGCGCCGAGGTCGAGGTCGACATGTACGGCGACCGAAAACAGTTCCAGGGCCGAATCACTGGCTTCACGATGGGGACCGGCCAAACCCTCGCCGTCCTCCCCGCGCAAAACGCCACGGGTAACTTCGTGAAGGTCGTTCAGCGCCTCCCGGTGCGGATCGAGCTCGAGGATTACGACCCTGATCGCGACACGCTCTTCCCCGGGCTCTCAGTGACACCGTACGTGTACACCAAAGAGACCCCGCGCGGTCCCGGCGCCGGCAAACGACTGCAGGATTTGATGCACCCCACCTCCTCGAGTTCCCGGTGAGGAGACTGGCCATGAGCGCTCACCAAACTGCCGGCGAGCCGCCTCGGCCGGCCATCAACCCGTGGCTCATCGCCGCCGCGGTGACCGTGCCGACGTTCATGGAGGTGCTCGACACTTCGATTGCCAACGTCGCGCTGCGCTACATCGCCGGCGGCCTTTCGGCGGCGTCGAGTGACAGTGAGTGGGTCATCACGAGCTACCTCGCCGCGAACGCGATCATCTTGCCAGTCTCAGGCTGGTTGGCCACGCTGCTCGGTCGCCGGCGCTATTTCTTGCTCTCCGTGGCCGGCTTCACGGTCAGCTCGCTGCTCTGTGGACTGGCGGGCAGCCTCGAATCCCTGATCATTTTCCGTGTCCTCCAAGGCGTTTTCGGCGGCGGGCTTCAGCCCTGCACACAAGGGGTCTTGCTCGACTCGTTTCCGAGAGAGAAGCAGGGAGCGGCGATGACCGTCTTCGCCATCGCCACCCTGATCGCACCGATCCTCGGACCAACCCTGGGGGGCTGGATCACCGACAATTACGAGTGGCGCTGGATTTTCTTCATCAACGTACCGACCGGGCTACTGGCGCTTGTCATGTGCGCCGCGGTTCTCGACGATCCGGCGTACCTCAAGGCGCAACGAGCCGAGTTCCTGCGCAAGCCAATCCGGTTCGATTACGTTGGGCTCGGCCTGATCATCCTCGGGCTGGCCAGCCTGGAGATCGTGCTCAGCAAAGGACAAGAATGGGACTGGTTCGGCGACCCATTCCACCGGGTCCACTGGCTGGTCGCGGGCGTGGTGATCGGGTTAACCCTCGCTGTGTGGTGGGAGCTGCGTGTCGACGGCCCAGTGGTCGATTTCCGCCCAATGGCCGATCGCAACTTCGCGGCGAGCGCCGTGATCATCTTCTGTGCCTACGGCGTGCTCTTCGGCTCGACCACGACGCTCCCCGGCATGCTTCAGACCCTGTTCGGCTACGACGCGGTCCACGCCGGTCTGGTGCTGTCACCCGCCGGGTTGTTTTCGCTCATGATGCTACCGGTGGTCGTCGGGTTGCTGAGCCGGGGAGTCGATGCTCGTTACCTGATCGTCGTCGGCGCGTTGATCATGGCGACCGGATGCTTCTGGATGTCGCAGATGAATCTGTTTATTAGCCCTGGGCAGGTCGTCTGGCCCCGGGTCGTGCAGATCCTAGGACTTTCCATCCTGTTCACACCGCTCAACGTGGCGGCCTACGCTTCGCTTCCGCCACGTCTCCGCGGTGCCGCCGTCGGGCTCTTTGCGCTTTTACGCAACGAGGGAGGGAGTGTCGGCACATCGGTGGCGAAGACCCTGCGCGATCGTCGCGAGCAGTTCCACGTCGAACGGCTTGGGGAGTGGCTCGACCCGCTCAACCCAAACCTCAATGCGCAACTCGACGACTTGCGACCGACATTCCTCGGAATTACCGGCGATGCTACGGGCGCCAATACCATGGCCTGGCAGTCGGTCTCCGACCTTCGCAATCAACAGGCCCTGTCCCTGGCATATTTCGACTGCTTCTGGGCCTTCGCCGTGCTAGCGCTCATTCTGGTTCCTCTCGTCTTCTTGATGAAACGGGCCGTCGCTGAGAAAGGCGCGCATCTCGCCGCGGAATAGTGCGGCAAAGGGAAAAGCCCAACGGCGCGTTGAACGCCGATCGCGAACTTTGAGTACCTCTGGTACGATCACTTCTGGTCATCTCCGATCCGTCGAACGGCGAGGGATTTATAAAGCGCCGACGTCGAGGTGCGCGGTCCCGAGGCTGGCACGTTCTCGGCGAGAGAGAATCGCGAGGGGCAGGGCAGGGGAACAACCCGTGAACGGCCAGCTCTTTATCGCCCGCGGCGACATCACGCAACTCGCCGCCCACGCGATCGCCTACTCCACGAGCACGGCGCTGGAAGGGGGCGGAGCGATGTCCCCGTCCTTCCATCACAACGTCCCCGGATTCAAGGACTGGTTCGCAGAGCTGGGACGGCAGCACCCGCTCGGTTGCGAGGTGGGCGAAGCGTTCTGGATGCCGCTCCGAACCGACACCCGTCCACATGGCGTGGTCGTGGTCGCCGCGACGGGAAAGCCCGTGATGACGGAAGACAAAGCCGCGGTCACCGTCCGCGGCGCGATCGACAAGGCCGTCGCGTGCTTGCGAGCCGACCGCGGTCCGTCCGAACGGCTTCTGGTCGCGCTTCCCGCGTTCCGTGCAGGTATGGGGGGCGACCGGAACGACCGCTTGCGCTCCGCACGAGCACAGGTCGCCGCGGCTCGGGACGCGCTCAGCCGACACCCTGAAGTGGATATCGCGTTCATCCTCTACACCCCCGCGCTGTACCAGATCTTCCTGGAGGCGCGGCGAGCTGTTGCCACCGAGGCAACGGAACCCCCTTGTCCCGAAGCCCTTGAACGCGCGATTCTCGACGGCGAGTGCGTCTTGTTTGCGGGAGCGGGGCTCTCACGAGGAGCGGGGCTGCCAGACTGGGGCGAGTTGGTTGGCTGTATGGCCAATGAGCTGCAAGTGGGTCCGCACGACCGTCTCGACTTCCTCGACTTGGCGCAGTGGTATCGCGAGCGGTTCGGCGCGGCGGCTTTAGCCGAGATCATTCGAAGCACATTCGCCGACCCGGCGCTCGCTCCCAAGCCGACGTTAGCACATTATCTGCTGATGTCCTTGCCCGTCCGCCACGTCGTGACGACCAATTACGATGACCTGCTCGAACGCGCCCTGGTCGCTCTCAAGCGTTATCCGGTCAAGATCGTTCGCCAGGAAGACGTCGTGCGTACGAGCCAGGGCGGCGACGGAGTCCATGTCATCAAGCTGCACGGCGACGCCGCCGACGCACACGGGATCGTCCTTTGCCGCGACGATTACGATGAATTCTTCGAGCGTCGCCCCGCCCTCGCCCTCCTGCTGGAAGGACTGCTGCTCAATCAGACGTTCTTCTTCATCGGCTATGGTCTGCGCGACCCGAACTTCCGGCAGGTTTACAGCCGCGTCGCGCGCATGCTTCGCGAGGCGCGTCGACCCGCCTTCGCGACGAGTTTCGAGACGCCCGGCGGCGCCGGGGAATACCTCACGCGGCAGTGGCGCGAGAAGCAGCTTCACCTCATCGGCATCCCCGGCGCAACGCCTGGCGAATGCGAGTTCCAGCTGCTCCGCTTCCTCGACCACCTCGCCGACGTCGTGACAACACGCACTCCGCGCCTGCTCCTGGCGCAGGACGCCGGCGCCGCGGGCGCGCTCACCGGACTGCGAGATCTTCTGGTGCGTGACGTTGGCGGTGAGTTGGAGGCCCTTTGCAGTCGAGACGCACTGACAGGGCAAGAAGTCCGGCACCTCACGTCCGTCTTGCGGTTCCTCACCGAGCACGGTTGGCGGCCGCCGTCGCGCAGGGGCTGGGGGCTCAGTTTGCTCTGGGAACGGCTCGCGGCGCTCACTCCCGAACCCTCGGAGCGCCGCGGCCTCTTGATCTCGGCCCTGGGCGCAGCGGAAGGGTTCAATGAAGTCCGGCGGATTCAAAAACAGCTCGACGAATGGGATCGTCCGAATACTTAATCATCAGAACGAGTCGACGCGAAACGTTTCGGCCTTGCCGGATCATTTAGCTTGGGATAGCATCCGGCGTCGGATCAACAACCGACTTCCTCAAACCTCGACGTCACCACGGATTCGTGAGGAGCAGGGATGCGCCGAATTTCCGAGCTGGACGCTCTCCGAGGACTGGCTGCGCTTGTCGTGGTATTGTTCCACCTCGGCGTTTCGAATCAGAGCTTCAACTTGCCGTTCGGCTGGGCGGCCGTGGACCTGTTCTTCGTCCTTTCCGGCTACCTGATCACGTCGATCTTGCTCCGCCATCGTCCCACGTTTCACTCGTGGCTCGCGTTCTACGGCAGGCGGGCACTGAGAATCTGGCCGATTTACTACATCGGTATCGCGTTTCTCTTGCTCGTTACCCCATTCTTCCTGATCCGATACTCGTGGGACCACCTGGTCGAGTACCTCCTGTATCTGCCGAATCTCGACCTCTACAGGACGGGCACCTTCGCCGAGAACGGGTGCAAGCTGCTTGCGCACGTGTGGACGCTGGGGATCGAGGAACAATTCTATCTGCTCTGGCCATTACTGCTGGTCCTGGTAGGCCGGCGCGGCGTGGTCCCGCTCGCCCTGGTCGTAGCCGGACTCAGCACGGCCGCACGGGCCTGGGGCCTGCCGCCGTACGTGCTGGTTTCGCGGTGCGATGGACTGGCTTTGGGGGCGCTGCTTGCGGGGTTGTTGGCCGACCCCGAGTGGATGGCTCGGCACAATCGAATGCTTTCCCGGGCGTTTGGCGGAGCGATTCTATCGGCCTTGGCGTACGTGGCCTGGTTCAAGGTTCAGCCTCACGCGCGTCAGACCGGCGTGGCCGACGCACTCTTGCTCACGGCTCTGAATACCGGCTTCTTCGGGCTGGTTGGACTCGTCGTCTGCCATACAGGCTGCCGCGCCCTCGCTCCGTTGCGGTGGCGGCCGCTCTGCCACCTGGGCCTGATCAGCTACGGACTCTATTTCTATCACAACATCCTGATCAACATCGTTCACGATCACGCCGAACCCCTGGGTTATGTCTACGACTGGCGGCTCCAGGCGCTCATTGTGCCGCTCGCGATCGGAGTCGCGCAGTTGTCGTGGGTCTTCATCGAGTGCCCGATCCTCCGGCTCAAGGATCGCCTGCCGTACGATCGGCCGCTGGTGGAGCACCCGGCAACATCGGCGCTCGAACCTGGGGGCGCTGTCTGAACGACCGAACCACCGCGTGGGGATCCTCACGTCTGTGCCCGGCACCCCAGTGAAGAGACGACCCAGGGTAAACGGCATCAGGCCATGGTCGATTCCATTGCGGAGAAACAACGCATCTTCTTTCTGGCGGATCGAAGGATGAAAGGGCCAGTTCGCGATCACGAACTGGTCTCGACAAGCCTGTGCAGCTTTTCGATCGTCGACCAGTTCCGCGAAGTCACGCCATCGCCGAGCGCCCGCGCAACGGCTTCATTCAACGGGCTTGCGAGTACCCCATCAGGACACCAGACATAAGCGACACGCTTACCTATGGCGAACGCTTCCTCGGCCCAGTCGCGGCGCAGTAGAGGCTCCAGCTTCGTCCGATCGGTCGCGCTGTTCAGGACTGCGACGATGAGGCGGGAGGGATCGGTCGCACGAGAGAGCAGGGGGTTCTCAGCCACAACCGTCGCCAACTCGGCGCCGCTAAGAACCGTCACTCGTGCGTTGACACCAAGTGTCACTGCGAGCGCTTGCTCGATGCGGGCCGCTGCGTCACCAGGTTCCGCGTGAGGGGCGGTGAAGACCACGTTACCGCTGTTGAGCAACGTCCGGACGTCGCTGTAACCAAGTTCCGTGACGAGGGCGCGTAGGTCCGCCATCGCTACTCGTTTGGCACGACCGACGTTGATGCCGCGGATAAGCGCTGCGTGCCGATAGGCCACGATCATCTCCTCTCCTCATTTCAAGTGTGAAGCATCGTTTTTCAGAGCGCACACGCAAGAGCGGGGCTTGGTGCGCGGCC
>DAIDJG010000595.1 GCA_027451445.1 Singulisphaera sp. | reverse complement strand
GCGGAGCCGGAAAAGGGGGACTGGCTCCGAGTCTTCGAGGTGCCTGTCCCCCTTTTCCGGCGGAGCGAGAAGCGTGGAAATGGGGACAGGCACCGTCCGAAGACGTCCGGAGCCTGTCCCCATTTCCACGCTTCTCGCACTATTGGGACAGACTCTAAGACCGCACTCGATTTGGCATCGACACGCCTTTGAGAGGTTGCCACCCTCCCGACCGTGCGCAACGCGAATAGGGGTCGTTCTAATCTTTTTTCGTTTCGTCAGGCACGACTGTCGCCAACACGGCGTCGACGACGGCCAAGTGCATTCGCTCGAGCGAATCGACCAGCGCGGTCAAAGAGGTCTGGCTCGCGCCTGCACCCGAGTCACCGGCGACGACGGCCGCCGGGGAGACTGTCGACGCGTTCTTGGCTGCGGTCAGCTTCTGTTCCAGCGCAATCACAAAGTTCGAAAGCTGGGCGCGAGCCGGCGCGGACTTCGCCCAGTCGGCATTGATCCGATTGGCGATCGCGGCGCTGACGTTGCTCGGGATGTTCGGGCCGGCAAGGATCTCGCGCCCGAATGTGTTCACGTAATTGGTTCCGGCCTTGCCGTTCTGGCCGGCCAGGAGATTGCCCGTCGTATCCGCCACGCCGTTCGGCGCCGTGCCGTTGACCGTCAGCCGGTACTCGGCGTAAACGTACACCCGGTTCGTGGGCGAGAGCGTGACCGTGTCCTTGGTCGCGTTGTACACGGCCGACGAGAGCGAAATCGCTGCGCCCGGCTGGCCGTTTTGGATCGGGACCAGCGTGTAATTGCTCAGGTTCTGGGCCGTCGTCGCGTTGAGCGGCTCGTTGAACGTCAGGACGAAGATGGTCGGCTGCATGTGGTAGCCGAAGCGCTGGAGGTTCGTGACGACGGGGCCGTTGGCCACGGTGAGCGTGTAGGCTTGCGAGCCCGTCGCCCCTGCGCTGTCCTTGGCGCTGACCGTGAAGTCGGACACCGCGGCGGTCGTGGGCGTGCCGCTGATCACACCGCTCGTCGAATTCAGCGTCAGTCCTGCGGGCAGCGCACCCGACGACACGGAGAAGGTGAAGGAGCCGGTTCCACCCGAAGCGCTAACCGTCGTGTCATAAGCCACTCCCACCGACGCGGACGGGAGCGTCGTCGGGCTCACGGTAATTGCCGCAGTCGCCTGGCTGGTCAGCGTCGACCCCGAGAGTAACGCGCGCTCTTCCAGGTTCACCTCCAGGCCGCCGGGCCGGAACGCCCGGTCCGTTCGCCTCGTCGCACGTGTTCGTGAAAACCAGAACCGTCGTGGCACGCCTCGTCGCATTCTCCCACCTCGCATCAGTTGCGTCGACGGGGGGTTCGACATCGCCTTCGATTCGCCATCCCGGGCGCAACATCTTCCCTATGTCGTCGATTTTCCCTGGGCGAAATGTGAATGTCAACGCGCTGACGATCCCATGGGCTATTGAATATCAATATTCTGGTGCCGCTCTTGAATATTCTGAGACATACGTGCGTCACGATCTGCGGGCGTTTGAAGCAAGCGGATGCTGGACTTGCCCTTCCGTGGACGTTGTCGCGGTCGAGTGAAGCTCTTGGCCATAGTGCGGGTCGATGCGGGCCGGTATCCTCATACAGCCGGGGCAAAGGGCCTTGCTTGAATATCTCCATGTTTGCTGGAGCCTCGGAACGGAAATGGGAGATCGCGAGCTCTCTCGACAAGCGCCCGAAACCAATGCGATCCTCTGCACTTTGAAAACCCTTGTTCGAGGACGTGTTCTTGCCATGATCGTGCCGCGCCTGTGGTCTCTCGCCTGGGTTCTTGGCCTGTCGCTGCTCCCGGGGCTCTCGGCCCGGGGACAAGCCCCCAAGACCGAACCCGACCTCTCTGCGCTCGTCAAGGCGGGACGTGCCTCAGCGGAGCGACTCCAAAAGGAGTGCGCTTCCTGGACATCCTCGACGACGGGTCCGAACGGAAGTGTGTTCATCGTCGATGTGCTGGCGTGCCCGGACATGCGACGGTCGATCTTTTCCGTCCAAGCGCAAGGGCAACGCGTCGAGATCTTCCGCCTCATCGCGCGCGGTGGGGTCTGGTACATGACCGAAGGGAAGCGAGCGGGCAAGTACCGACCGTATGAGGCCCCGAGCGATTGGCCGACGGCGTACCTGTACCTTTCCCGGTCGGAGCCTCGGTTCGTCGCCCAGGACGAGCCAGGAATCCTGGGGACTTACGAGGGGAAATTGCAGGGTGTCGCGACCTATCGTTCGCCGATTCCCGACGCGCAACGGCAACAACTCCAGAATACCCTGAAGGAAATCGACGCATTTGTAAGCAAAAACGCGGCGGCGGCTGCGAAGCCCGAGATGCAGCAAGCACGCGCCAGGCTCAAGGATCTGGTCGGCAACGGCATCGCCTCCCGAATCGAGCTTGCAACAGGCATGTTCGTCCAGCTCGGCGCTCCCGATAAGGAGACGCGGATCAGCAATTTCCGCTGGCGCGAACGCATCGATCGCTCAGAGTTCGATGTCGCCGGCAAGACATGGGACGACTTTACCGATGATCCCACGGCCGGTGACACGAGCGACCTGCTCATGATCGGACATTGTGGGATCTGGCGAGTGGGCATGAAATCGCCCGAGGTGGATGGACGGCTCTTCGATCTGAAGACGGGGCGCTATCGCCGCATCCCGTTTCAGGGCGAACAAGCCCAGTCGGGCTGCTTCCTCAAAGGCCGCACGCGTGTCGTGATCTCGGGTGCCGATCTGATGAGCGGCGTGATCGGGTTGTACGAGATTGACCTGAAAACCGGCACTAACCGGCAACTCGGGGGCGAAGCGCTTGCCTCCGGCTTCTCTCTGTTCCCGGTTCTTTCACCCGATGGCAAAACGGTGGCCGTCTTGCACAAGGGGGCCGCAGAGCGATTGCTGGACACCCAGGTGTATCTCGTCGACCTGGCCACCGGGAACGCCCGGCCCGTTGGCAAACCCCACGACATGGCGTTTCCTTCCTGGCTGCCCGACGGCAGCGGGCTCATCCTGCTCGTGCGCGAGGTCGACGAAGCTACACACACCACGAAGGAGAACATCGCGCGCATGACCCTGGATGGAACGGTTACCAAGCTCTGCGAGGGCAGTAGTCCCGTCCTCCTCGCCGACGGCAAGACGATCTTGTTTGAGGACAGCAAAACTCGCCTGTGGCAGACGGCCGATCGTGACGGCGGTCATATTCAGCCGTTCGCGGACGGCCTCAAGGACTATCATTTCGCGGCGCCAGGTCCCGACGGCAAGCGAATCATCATGATCCGGTTCCAGCCGGGCGCTGAGCCGGTCCCGACACTGCTGACACTCGGCGAGACCGACGGCGAACCCGTAACCACCCGTCCCGGACTCTGGGCAAGGCCAGCGTGGCGTTGAGAGGCTCGATCAGAGTCTGCCACCGCCGGGCTGAACTGCGATATCGACACACTGGAGTTAGTCCATGTATCACGCCGAAAGCTTTACCTTCCGCACCAAAGGCCGCGCAACCTATGAGATCACGGATACGGTCCAGCGGATCGTCCGGGATTCGGGAGCCACCCGCGGCCTTTGCACGGTCTTCGTCCACCACACGAGCGCATCGTTGATCATCTGCGAAAACGCCGACCCCGGTGTGCGCAAGGACCTGGAGCGGTTCTTCGCCCGGTTCGTGCCCGATGGCGACCCCCTCTTCGAGCACGTCGATGAGGGGCCCGACGACATGTCGGCGCACGTCCGTTCCATCGTGACCCAGTCATCGCTCTCCATTCCCATCGAGGACGGCCGTTGTATGCTCGGAACCTGGCAAGGCGTCTACCTTTGGGAGCATCGCACCGCCCCTCACTCACGGCGGATCACGGTTTCGATCGTGGCCTGAGACTTGCCCAAGACGGGAAAATCGGCTATTGTGGAAGCAGTGTTTAACAAGTAAGAGACACGAAAGATCGGGTTGCGCATGGACCATCGTCACGTTCAAGGGATTGTGCGGCGGGAGTTCCTGCAGGTCGGGTTTTCGGGGTTCCTCGGGCTCACTCTGCCCGAGCTCCTGGCCCACCGCGCCCAGGCCGCAAGCCGCGCCTCGGGGAAAGGTCCGCGCGCCAAGGCGATGATCATGGTCTTCATGTCGGGGGGTTTGAGCCATATCGACTCGCTCGACCCGAAGCCCGATGCGCCCGAAGGCATCCGCGGTGAGTTCAAGCCGATCGACACCAAGGCCCCCGGCGTACGGATCAGCGAGCACCTGCCGGGCTTTGCCGCACGGGCGGACAAGTGGGCGATCGTGCGCACGATGTCACACCCGAACAACAACCACCTGAACTCGACTCACCTGATGTTGACCGGCGCGGCGCAGCCGGGTGCGTTTTTCGATAAGATCGCCTCGCGCGACGACTACCCGTGCTACGCCTCGATGCTCGACTACGTCCGGCCCCGGTCCGACGGCATCCCCAGCGGCGTCCTGCTGCCCACGTTCCTCATGGAAGGGCCGCTGGTCTGGCCGGGCCAGCACGCGGGGTTTCTTGGCACCAAGCACGACCCCTGGCAGATCAAACAGGATCCGAGCAAGCCGGATTTCCGCATTGACGACCTTGCGATGCCTTCCGGCTTTAGCGTCGAGCGGCTCGAAGGCCGCAAGCAATGGCTCGACGAAATCAGCACCCAGCACGACGCCTGGGGCGCGAAGGCCGCGGGCTCGAAAGATCCCCTGGCCAGTCAGCGCGAACAGGCGTTTTCTTTGCTCCTCTCGGGGAAGGTGGCGCGCGCCTTCGAGCTCGACCGGGAAGACCCGCGCGTGCGCGACCGTTACGGCCGGCACATGTTCGGCCAGTCGCTCTTGCTGGGCCGCCGCCTGGTCCAGGCGGGCGTGCCGGTTGTGCAGGTGAACCTGGGCCGGGTTCAGAACTGGGACACTCACTCGGACAACTTCAAGTCGCTGAAGAACCGGTTGCTCCCGCCGACCGACCAGGGCGTCTCGGCCTTGCTGGACGATCTCCAGGTGAGCGGAATGCTCGACGAGACCTTGGTCGTCTTCGCGACCGAGTTCGGCCGGACTCCTCGCATCGGCGCTAGCACAGGTAACAACAACCAGCGCGACGGCCGCGACCACTGGGGCCCGGCGTTTTCTGTCGCGTTCGCTGGTGCGGGCGTACGGGGTGGTCAGGTGATCGGTCAGTCCGATAAGACCGGTGCCTATCCCGTCAGCCAGCCCTACCGACCGGGCGACTTCGCCGCGACCATCTATCAAAGCCTTGGTATCGACCCTGGCACCGAGGTGCACGACCGGCTCAACCGGCCCCTTCGGATTTGCACGGGGCAGCCGATCGAGCCGGTGTTCACCGCGTAGGGCTATCCCTGGAGTTGGCGAAGACGGCTTTCGTCTTTCCCGCCTGCGTGATCAACCCTTGAGCCGTTGCAGCGCCCATTCCGCTTGTTCGGGCCGTAGCGGTGGAATCGGGGTGGTCTCTGCGTACCGGATCCGGCGGCGGTAGGGACCTATATCGTAGGCACGATCGAAGACAGCCTGGAGGTCAAGCGCTACGTCCTCGTCGCCGGGTAAGAGCGGCAACCCGATTTCCGGCAGCCGCTCGTCCAGGCGGATCGGGTAGATCAGGAAGTCCTCAAAGCGGTCGAATCGATGCACCGAGACGTGATAATCAAACGCCCCGACCCGCGCCCTGAGCAGGTCCAATGGTACTGCGGTCGTATGCATGCCGCCCCGAAGCAGGTCGATCTCGACCAGGTGAGCCGGGCTATCGATCAATTCACGCTGTTTGCGAAGATACAGTTCGCGACCCCGTTCGCCGGGTGTCTTGTTGCTTGGGCTCAAGAATTCAATGGCGGTCACGAGGCGCTCCCCGTCGTCGCCTGAGGCTCGGATTTCAACAAATGTTTCCCGGCGCTCGTCGTGGGGCACAGTGACGATGATCGGTTGACTGCGCACCGGGGCTGCCGCGATCGATCCACCTGGCTCCGAAACGCCACGGAAGACACTCGCGTCGGGTTCAATGAATCGCTGCGAGACCTCGACCCAGACGCGCTCACCCATCTCCGCGAAATACGGTGGCGGCAACCGCTCTTGCAACGTCTCGCTCACGACAGCGATCAGTCGACCGTGCAATCCCGGGAAAAGCGTCGGCCGTTCCAGGTACGGATCCATACCAGGAAAAGGGGAAGGCATGGCGATGGGTCCTTATGAGCCGACGCATCAAGCGCGGTTTTACCAAGGGTACCAGATCCGAACAGTGCCCACCTGGTGTCGCGGTCGGCAACGGTTGACCGCCGGAGACCGTACTGCTCGCCTCATCCCAAACTGCGCAACGTCAGCATCAACCCCAAGAGAAACACCGGTACACCAATGATCGCGTACGGTCCCCCCGCCACGAAAGCGAACCCGACCACCATCATCACGAACCCGATCGCCAGACCCGCCGCGCGGCCGAGGAGCGCGGCCGCCCAGAAGATGAGGCGAAACGGCAGGGTGATGACGGTCCAGACACCGTGGAGAATGCGACGCAACATCGCCTTCCAGCCTAGCATTCCGTCGCGACGGGGGGAACGGATGCCGTAAGCCTTCACAGTTTCGCCAGATTGATCTTGCCGACTTCGGCCGATTCGGGTCCAATCCCCACGCCTTGCCACAGAGGGTATTCGCCGAGACGGGCAATCCCTTCACGGAAAGGCGGGATCGGCGGAGCCGGCCCTGGGTTTGAGAGAGAGGCAAGGAGGCCACACCCGTGCGACAGGTCTTGCTGGCCATTTTGCTCGTGGGAGCCGCGTTCGCGGGCGGGGCGGCGGTCAATGGGCCGGGGCTCCGCTGGGTGCGCGATAACGTCCTCAAGAAGATGGCCGACGACGGTGAGGCCCCCACGCCTGAGGTCTCGGGCAACGGCGACCACGGAATGCCCTCCGCACCCGTTCCAACCGTCGTGAACGATTCCCCACCACAAGAAAACCCGAAGACGGACGACAACGACCAGGTCGCCCCCAAGAAAGATCCGACTCCGGCCCCGCGCTCCCGCCTCAAGGCCGAGACCCCGGCACCCAAAACCGAGCCCAAGACCCGCGCGACGCTCGCACTTCCCGGTGCACCTGAGTCGCTCGCAACGGTTCCTCCGCTCGAGGCGCCGGACGACGCGGAAGCGCCCCGAAAGACAGGAGACAAGACCGGTCAGACGCCCTCCTGGGCCGATATGCCGGACTCCGCGCCCGCGGCCGCGGTCGTCCCGAAGCCCTATCGCAAGGAGGGCGACCACGACTCGGACGTTGCCTCAGCCGCAATGCCCGCAATCAAGAGCAGCCCATCGAGCATCGCCGACTGGACCGAGCTGCGCCGCAAGATGAGCGCCCTGGGGGTCGCCCGCTATGGATTCGAGGGCGAGCCGAGCGGACGCGTGCGGTTCCATTGCGTGATCCCGCTCGCCGGCCGCCGGGCCGTTGGACAGCAATTCGAGGCCGAAGGCGACAATGAGTTCGAGGCCGCCCGGACCGCCCTGCGCCGGGTCGCCCTCTGGCGGGCGACTGAACCCCCGCCCGCACAACCCTGATCACCCAAAACTCGCGCCGGCGAGCACCGCGACCTCTCCCGCGTGACCGGCATCTCTCCGTTACCGCTCCGCTACGTTTTCATGAGTTCGCTCACTGGCATAATTCCGTGAGTTGACGTCGCCGACGACTTGTAGGGCACGCTGAAGATCGAGTAAGATTGGCATTTCCGGGTATGACGAGCCGTATCCTCTCCCCGACGGATCGCCCAAACCCTTCAGAAAGAAGCCGCCATGGCCACTGAGCCTAGGGCCGGACTCATCTTGATTGTCGTGGGTAGCGCGCTCCGCGCGGAGGAAGTGGATCGCCCGCTGGGCTACTTCCTCAAACAGCGCATCGAGAACGCTCTGCGCGACCGAGACGACGAGTCCGATCCCCCGCAGGTCCTGGTCATCGCCGACTTTCGCTGGATCCACGACCAACCCCTGCACGCCTTACCCACGATCTCCCTGGGCGGGCCCGGGGTGAACGCGTTGGCGCACCACTGGCTCGAAGATCTCCCGTATTCACTCCGCATTGATAACCACTACTACATCCAGATGGACCCCGATCTGGAAATGCTCCGGGCCAGCATCTGGGGAATAGACAATTGCACAACACAGATTGCCGTGTATGAGTTCGTTGAAAAGTTTCTGCCCCGTTTTCTCGATCGGACCGCGACCTACGTACCGCACTTCACCGACCCGGACGACACCTTCTGAGCAGCGACACCCCCGCCCCTGTCGTCTGACTCTCCTTGCCGCGGATGATTTGTTGCGCGCGATCGCATTGAAGGATTTTCTATTCTAGGATTCACGTAAGCGATGGTTTGCTGAAAAGTCTCGACGAGACTGGCGCCCTGGTGTTCGCACGCACACCCGGGCAAGGTCTCAACGCCGCGAAGTCTGCGGCGGGCTTGGGGTAATGCTTGACCCGATCCGGAACGTCGGTCGTCCGAAGACCTTGAGCTGAATACTGCCAGGCTGGCCCGCGTGCTCGACTCCCAAGGAAGGAGTGCCCCCTTGCCAATCCCGTCTGTCTCCCCGCCTCCTCGCAGACAGTTCGCAGGCCTGACTGCCGCAGTCTTCACTCTGACCCTGATCTCGGCCGCTTTCGCCGATGGCGGTACGTCCGCAACACCCCGACTCACCATCCAGCGCCGCGCGGTCAACCAGGACCAGGGCGGTTGGCTGGTCGACTACCGCCTCCGCTACGACGGCCCCAACGGCATGGTCCTCACACCGACCGACGTCCTGGCCAAGGTGGACGGCTGGGTCTCCAACTCGCGCGTTTCCAGTCATGCGATCCCCCGCCTGTCGTCGCTCGTGATCTCGGGCCCTTCGGGCCTTGCGTCGTTCAGCGAAGTGATCAGCTCGCCTGATGAAGCGCAGCGCTGTCGTGAGCGGTTGTTCCTCACCGTCTGGACGGGCGACGCCGGTCCGCCCGAGTCCCCACCCGGAAAGCCAACCGCGGGACTCGGCACGTCCGCCGCGCCCCTCTTGAGCGTCGCCCCGGGCGACACGATCCATGCCCGCCTCCGCTGGGAACATCAGCACTTCTTGTTCGGCGATTACGATCCGCTGCTCGGCCAGCGCACGATCGAGCTGCGGCTTGGCGCCGCGACCGTCCGCGACGTGTTGCCGATGGACCACGAACAATACCTCGCCTTGCCCAAGTTCGTCTGGCCGGCCCCGCCGGAAGACCGTCGCGACACCCGCTATTACCTCTCTCCCCCCGATAGCCTCCACCTCGAGGCCCACGTCCCCGGCAACCAGTACTACCGCTTTCCCGAGCGCCCCGTGCGCTACTCGACCAAGATGCGCCTGCGGTTCTGGTATCTGACCGCCCCCGGCACCGAAGGGGAATGCCGCGCCCGGATCCAGCAGTACAAGGACACGCCCGCCGCCTGGAAAGTGCTCGATCCCGGCGCCCACGAAGAATGCCTTAGCGCCGTCGGCCGGTGGGTCAAGGTCGAATACGTCTTCCGCACCGAACCCGATGCCACAACCCTGGCCCTCGACTTCCGCATCAGCGGCGCCGATGTGGGCGAGATGTGGATCGACAACGTCAGCCTCGAGCCCGTCGGTGCCACGCTCGGCGGACCTTGAACGGGCCGCCGGGAGTGGCAGGAGGAAATGCCCCTGGATGCTCCCGACGGTTCAAACCTCAGCGCGATCACTCTCGGAGACCGAAGGCGCACTAACGTGCTTGTCGAAGCCGATGTAGATACGGGCGTTGGCCGAGCGGGCCAGGGCCTGGAGTGTCTCCAGCTCCGCGAGCCGCAACAGGGCAGGGTGGGACGAATATGCCTGGGCGGCTTGCTCACGATCGCGAAGGGCTTCCACCTCGGCCTCGGTCTTGATCCGCAACGATGCGGCCTCGCTCTGCGCGGCGAGCCGGCTCGCCTCAGCGCGCGATTCCGCCTCGAGGCGCTGTGCCTCAGCGCGCGCTTGGGCGTCGATCCGTTGGACCTCAGCCTTCGTACGGGCTTCGACGAGCTGAGCCTGGCTCATGCGTTCGGCGGCGAGCACTCGGTTCATGATCTCCTGGAGATTGCCCGGAAAGATCAGGTCCTTCACATCGGCCCGCGCGATCGTCACGCCATAACCGCCAGCAGCCTTGTCCACGTCTCGCAGAATGTCGTCGCTGAGCCGGTTGCGGTTCGTGAGGATTTCTTCCAGATTCATCGACGCGAGCGACCGCCGCGCAGCAAGCTGTACGTCGCTGTAGAGCCGATCTTCGTAGTTCTCGACCTCATGGAGCGCCGCACGCGGGTCGGTCACCCGGAACTGAACGATGATGCTCACGCGGATGGCGACCTTATCCGCCGTCAGGATTTCCTGCCCCTTGATCGTCAGGTCGCGCTCGCGCACGTCGACCAGCGTGACGTGCACGACCGGCGTGCGGAAGAACCCGAAGTCCCAGTGCCTGGGGATCACATACCGCCCCGCGC
>DAIDJG010000594.1 GCA_027451445.1 Singulisphaera sp. | reverse complement strand
GTACGGCGACTCCTCGTCCGCGGATCGAACGCACTGAAGTGCGTGGTTCCCTTCCTCGCCGTCGCCTTCTGGTGGCTCAGTGAGCTCGCTCCCATCGCGGTGCAAGACGATTTCCGCCCACCTCAATTCTACCCGCCGCTCGACCAGATCACCGTTCTCAGCGGTGATGTCCGTGCAATCGCATTCTCATTCGACGGTAAGACGTGGAAGCCTGCGGAAGGCCTGAAGATCACGGCCACCGGCATAGTCGGCGTCGAGCACGCGACGGCCACGCTCCCGGCCATCGATGTCAAGCGCCACACCAAGCTGTGGGTCCGCTACGTCATGAACGACAGCCGGGTCAGCCCTGTCTCGGAAATCGTCTACGATCCGAACCAGCCCAGCGCAGTAGATCGCCTTCACTTGGCCCGAAACAAGCCGCAAGCGGAAGGCACCGTCGTCTACGCCAACGACTTCAATTCCGCCCTGGGGTCGTCCTACCCTGAGTGGTTTTCGTCGCGAATCACCTATTCCAGCCGGTTCGGGCTTCCCCTGTCCGGGAACTTCGATCCACAAGCTGTCACAAACGCCGAGTCTCCGAACGGAAAGCGCCGATTCCTGGGCGAATTCGGCGGTCCACGACTCGACCCGACGGCGCGCACCCGCGTGCAGCAAACGGTGCGCCTTGCGCTGAGCGAGCTTCCTCCGCATCGCAGCGCAACGGTCTCGTTCGACCTACTCATCCTCAAGTCGTGGGATGGAAGCAGTCCGCGCTATGGTCCGGATCGCTGGAATCTCAAAGTCGACGGCGGACCGACTCTTCTCGACACGACGTTTTCGAACAATCCGAAGCTCGACGCCGACAAAAGCTATCAAGATTACCCCACGCCGCGGAGCCACCCGCACGAAGGCGCCGTCGCCGGTGGGACGCTTGGGTATGCCTTCTTCGGTGACAGCACATATCATATGAGGTTCACATTCCCTCACACAGCAGACATTTTGAACCTCGATTTCGCCAGCGACCTGTTCGAGGGCAAGGGAACCCAGGACGAAGCATGGGGTGTGGATGACATCATGATTCAGATTCAATAAAATCAGCGCAACGACGAGCGAACGCATAAGTCTTCCCCATGTCACGAGGGGCTTGATTCCCTGCCGCGCCGGCCTACACTTGCTCCCAAGTCGAGCGCCGGACCGTTCGATGCCCCATGTGCTCCAGTCCCGCACATCTTCGAGTCGACCTGCGGAGTCATTCATGAAGATCCTCCTGGTCCAACCCTCACGCCTGTTGCCCGACGGTTCGGTCTACAAACACAAAACGCGCTGGCTGCTGGGGATGACGCTCCCGTACGTCGCGGCGCTCACGCCTCCCGGCAATGACGTGGCAATCAAGGATGACCTTTACGAAAACGTAAACTTTGACGAGCCATGCGATCTCGTTGGTTTGACATGCATGTCGCACCAGGCGTCGCGCGCGTATCAGATTGCCGATGAATTCCGGCGCCGGGGGAAGACCGTGGTC
>DAIDJG010000593.1 GCA_027451445.1 Singulisphaera sp. | reverse complement strand
GAGCAGCGAATCAGGCTGCGCGAAGTGGAAAGACGTGAGGGCTCATAACCTCCAACGCCAATCGCGGTCCGTTGGCGAATGCTCCCGTGCGCGCGACGTTTATCGATACAGAATCTGCAACAACACCGGTGAACGCTTACGTGAAGGTGAGCACGCTGCCGATCGCCACGGTCGTATTGTCGGTGAACGTCGCGCTCGCGACCGAGAACCCGTCGTTGGTGATCGCGAGGCCGGTGAGCGAGCCGGAGACGTCGAGCTTGGGGATGTCGGCCGTGGCGGAGTCCACCGACACGCTCACGCTCTGGCCACCGTTCGAAAGGTTGAAATTCAACCCGTCGGCGGTGACCGTAACGTCCGAGCCAAAGTCGATTGTGGTGCTCCCGGCCTTGAGCGAGAGCGCCTCGTTCGCCACGTCGTACGTGCCCGAGAAATCCCAAACCGACGCGGTCGTGGGCTTGTTCGGGAACAGCGTCACCGACTTGGACGACAGCCCGATCGTGCCCTCGAACGGCGAACCGACCGTGTAGTCCACGCCCGAGAAGCTGACGGTCGGGCTGGTGATCGCCAGCATCGAGCCGATCGAGAGCGAATCGGCCGTGATCGAGGCGTCGGCCAACTTGAAACCGTTGTCGAAGACGTCGAGGTTGTTAAGCGTCGCCGTCGCGTTGTCGAGCGCAGTGAGCGTGGCCGAGAGCGAGGCGACCTGCGCGATCTGCTGGCCCGCAGGAGCGCCCGGGGCGTAACCGAGCGTCACGCCGGTGGCCGTTCCGGTGAGCACATTCGGCACGGTCACATCCAGTTCGGTCACGCCGAGACTGTATGCACCGTCGCCAAGCGGCTGATTGTTCAGCGCGTAGCTGCCGATGAGGCCGTGAGCATTCTGGGCGTTCCCCTTGATCTCGCCGTCGAATTCCGAGCCCAGTATCACTGACGCCGTATCCGCGCTGAGGGTGACGGTGCCCGACCAGTTGGCTCCCTGCTGGCTGATGTCCTGGAACGACGCGGTGACGTTCTTCGCTGTGAGAAAGGACCCGAGCGAGACATCGCCGAGGTTTACCGGTACGGAGACATTCCCGCTCGTGAGCAGGTTGTCAATCTCCTGGGTGAGATCCGATGTGCTCAGCAGGAGCCGGTCCTCGAGCGTCTCGAACGCCGCGCCGCCGGGGCGGAAGCAGCGTGCGTGACGTAAGTCGCGGGCCGGACGGTCCTTGCCCGGCTTCGACCGTCTTCGAACACCGCGCGTGTATCGTCCGTCATGAATCCGGCTGCCCGCTGCGAACATGAATGCGTCTCCGCTCTGGTGCAAACTCAATGGGGGTCAACTCGATCGGCGGCGTCGCAATGCATCGCGAGTGATCGGGGGCGGCGCGCCGCCCCCCAGTCACCTTGACCTGCCTGATCTCCCGTTGGGAGCCGCGCAGGGCCTGTCCGGCAGGCGCCGGCAGTGGTGCCGGCCCCGGCTGGGTGGATGGTGTTGTCGAGGGTAGAGGATCGACCGAGTCCGACCGAGGGCCGAACCCGGCGCCGGGAACGCCGCTCTCCCCGCCACGACGTCTGTGGACGGCTCGTTGGACGCTCTCTGAGGGAGTCATGGACATTTCGGCGAGCACTCAGACATCGTCCCGCTGAATTTTTTTCGCCGGCCGTCGCACGCCGGGGATAGCAACGGTTGCGCGGATTAGTCGTGCCGCACGGGAAGCTCGCGTCTCGTACGTTCGGAGCACAACATCGAGAAACCCATCTTGAAACATCAACGCAGCGAGCGAGGCCTGTCTTTCGGCCGAGGCTGCGGTTTTCGTACGCTATGAGCGAACTATGCGACGCCAGGGTGTGTGCGCCCCAACTGGACTGAGGTTGGCTCATCCGCATCGATTTTATTTAAAATGATAACGCGATTTCTCGTTATTCATATTGCAAGTGGCCAGTCGTTCTTTACCGGATCTGTCTGCTTGGTCATTGCCGCAGGTATCTCGCGGTTCGCGACGCAGCCCCTCCGGCGGATCGTGAGAAACCTGTTCGCAGCAGTCGGAGGCATACTCGTTTTCGCGTCAGCGACACCCCTCCCGCCATGGGCGTATCTCATCTTGGCGACCGCGACGGTCATCTGGTTGAGCACTGAAACCCGAGTTGCCAAGCTCTCGGTTCGGCGCACGGCCGCGCTTCGGGGGGCCGTCATCAGTCTTTGGCTCGCGGCCATGATCTGGGAAGTGCCCTACCATTTGACGCCGCGCTTGGCTCCCCTCGGAGAATCCGCCGTCGGAATCATCGGCGATTCGTTGACGGCGGGGATCGGTGAGCCGAAGGACCCGACGTGGCCGGGAATCCTCGTGTCTGAGCACGCGCTCAACATCCACAATCACGCTCAGGCCGGGGCGACGGTCGCCGCCGCGCAACGGCAAGTCGATGCGGTCGCGCCGAGTGAGCGACTCATCGTGCTGGAAATCGGAGGCAATGACATTCTGGGCGGAACCTCACCGTCCCAGTTCGGCGCCGGGCTCACGCGGTTGCTCCGAACGCTTCGCCAGCAACCCGGCCGCGCGATTGTCATGCTGGAGTTGCCGTTACCCCCCACCTACAACGCTTACGGACGGATTCAGCGTCGCCTGGCGCGAGAGTTCAAGGTCAGCCTCGTTCCCAAGCGAGTGCTCCTGGGGATCCTCCAGGACCAAAGCACGACGCTGGACTCGATTCACCTGTCCCCCGAGGGACATCACAAAATGGCCGAGGCCGTATGGCGGATCATCGGGCCGGCGTTTCAAGGCGAGAGACGGGATCGTTCCAGCAGACAGCGCTGACACACACACTGCCTTCGCTAATCCGCACGTCGGCTCCGCCGCGATTTTCTCGATGTTCCGCGTTTTCGGTAGAGTTCCGCCGCGGCGAGACAAGGAAGTAATACGCGTAGTTGCAGACTTTTCCGACAATTACGGGTGAAAGAGCGGTTTCCCGTTCCTTACTTTGAAGCGTCTCCCAGGTCGCGCAACAGCTTACGGCTCTGAAGCCATTTGATGCAGAGGCGGGTCCAGCTCGAGGGAAGTTTCTCGTTCTGGCGGACGCCAAAGTCGTGGTCGCCCGTCGCGTAGATGTGAAGTTCGGTCGGGATCCCGGCTCGCTTCAGGGCGACGTACATGAAGGCGCTGTTCTCGGCGTTGGAGCCGCCGTAGCTCTCGGTATCGTCGGAGGCGTGGGCGAGGAAGACGGGGGGCGTATCGGGCGGAATCTGGATTTGGGACGAGATCTCGTCCTTGCCCTTGGCTTTGAGGTAGCCCGAGTAACACAACACGGCGAAGTCCGGCCGCGAGCTGACCTTGTCGATGGCATCGACCGGCTCGTAGAGCGACTTGGCGAAATTCGTCGCGGTCGCCAGGGCGAGATGACCGCCCGCGGAGAAGCCGACCAGACCGATGCGTTTCGGGTCGATTCCCCATTCCTCGGCCCGGCTCCGGACGATGCGGACCGCCCTCTGGGCGTCGAGCTGCGGACCGAGTGGAGGCTCGCCCTTCACGTCGCCGGGACGCCTGGGGCAGCGGTACTTGAGGATGATCCCGGTCATGCCGTTCGCGTTCAGCCACGCCGCGACCTCTTCGCCCTCGAGCTCCCAGTACAGATCCCAGTAGCCGCCGCCAGGACAGATGATCATGGCGGTGCCGGTGTTTTTGTCCTTCGGCGCGGGGTAGATCGTGAGCGTCGGCTTTGTGACGTTCGTGATCAGCTTGGTCGGACCGACGAGCGGTGACGGGTGAATTCGGCTCGTCTCCGCGCCTTTGATGCCGACGTCTCCGGGAGTCGTGCCCGGCCAGAGGTCGATCACTACAGGTTCCGCCGCGGAGACCGAGTTGGAGACGAACACGACGGCCAACAGCCAGGCGGCGGAAGTAAGTCGACGCACGTTTAAGGTCCTGATTTGAAGTCGGAATCGCGGTACGGCTTCTTTTTTTCGTACAAGTCGAGTCGCGTCTGGAAGTTGGCCCGAAGGTTCCGCTGCGCGTCCTCCAGCCGTTGCAACGCCTCTTTCTCAAGATTGACCGCTGCGCCGAAATCACCGGTCTCGGCGAGGGCCGCGGCGAGTGTATCGAGGGCTTTCGGGTCTTTCCACTGAGTGAGCTTGCACGCCTGAGTCGCCGCGGCAAAGGCGCGTTGCCCGTTGCGGCAAGCATCATCAGGGCAGGTTGCGAGCAGCCACGCGAGGCCATTCTGGGCATCGGAGGATTCGGGAGCCAACTCGACCGCAGAGGTCAGATCGCTTACAGCCTTTTCGAAACGGCGCAGCCGTGAGAGCAGAGTTCCACGGCGTTGGAGATAACGCGACTCTCGCGGCGCAAGACGGATCGCTTCGTTCATGTCGGCGACCGCATGTTCGCAGTCGAGCTTGGCCTCCCACGTCATCGAGCGGGAGACCAAGAAAACATGTCGATCGGGGGCAAGGCGGATCGCCTCGCCGTAGTCTTCCAGAGCACCGTCAAACTCGCCGGAATTGTATCGCACTCTCGCGCGGATCCCGAACGCGTCCACTGAGTTCGGATCCAATCGGAGCGCCTCATCCAGATCGGCAAGAGCTAGCAGACGCTCGTTTGTCTCGTCCCGGACAGCCGCCCGATGGACCAGTAAGGCGGGATCCTGGGGAGCGATCCGCCGCGCTTCATCAAAATCTGCGAGAGCGTCTGCGAATTCCTTCTTCTCCCTCTTCGCGCAACCACGAAGAGTCAGGGCCTCGACGTGTTTGGGGTCGATGCCGATCGCCTGCGTCGCATCCGCGATGACACGATCATACTCCTGCTTCGCGTACCAAGCACTCCCTCGGCGCGCATAGAATTCGGGGTTTCTCGGATCGCGCCGGATGGCTTCGTCGTAGTCGTCGATCGCACGGTCGTACTCATGTCTTTCGAGGTAGGAGTAGCCGCGCAAGCTGTAGACCGGGTCGAACTCCGGCGTAAGGCGAATCACCTCGGTGTAATCTTCGATCGCGAGGTCGTACTCGCCCTTTCGATAGTGGGCAGAACCACGGTAGTAATAGGCGTTTGCGTTCCGAGGGCTGATCAGGATCAAGTCGTTGAAGTCGGCGATCGAGGCATCGAAGTCCTCGAGCTTGTACTCCGCTTGACCGCGAACGTACAGGATGGTCTCCGTGTATCGCGGATCGAGTTGCAAGGCTTCGGTGTAGTCTTCGATCGCCTTCGCATACTGCTGCTTCTGGTCGTAGGCTGTGCCGCGATAATAGTAGTAGGCCGACGTCGGCTTTGTGCTCTTGATCGCCTCCGTCAAGTCGCTGATCGCACCGTCGTAGTCTTTCGTTTGGAGACGCGAGAAGCCCCTTGAGGGAAACATCTGCGCATTCGTCGGGTCGCGCTCGATCTCGGCGTTGAAGTCGGCAACGGCTCGCTCATGGTCCCCACGACGGGCATAAATGAGGCCTCTTCGCCAGTGGACAGTACGCAGCTTTCGATCAGTGTCGAGCTTAAGTGCGGCGTCGTAGTCCGCCAGAGCCCGGTCGAAGTCCTGTTTGTCGTTCAAGATCCCCGCGCGCTGTGCCAGAGCCGACGGATTTTTGGGGTCACGCAGCACGGCTTCCTCGATCTCGGCAAGTGCACGATCCAGGTCCTTCTTAGAGTGCCAGGCGAAAGCCCGATACATGTAGAGTTCGGGGCTGCCACCGCCAAGCTGCAAAACTCGATCGAAGGCGGCCAGCGCGTCGTCATACCGCTCCTTTTCCACAAGGATGCGACCGCGCGCCACGAGCACGCGCGTGTCATTGGGCGCGAAAAGCGAGGCGCTGTTCAAGTCGGAGAGCGCACGATCAAGCTCGTGACAAGCGGCCCAAACCGACGCGCGGTTAACAAGAGCCATGACGTTCTCGGGGTCGAGATCGAGAGCAATGTTAAGATCTGTCACGGCTCCCTCAAGATCGCCCAGACGCTGCAGGTGGTAGGCTCTGAGCACGAACGGTTCGGGGTTCGCTTCGTTCAGTGCGATGGCCTCCGTGCAATTCTCGACCGCCTGTTGGTGCTCATTCGCTTTGGTGTTTCGCCGAGCGCGGTCGATCCACAAGGAAGCCCAATGCAAACGATGCATGCCCGCGGTCTTCGGGTCGATTCGGAGTAGCGCTTGATAATCTTTGATCGCATCGTCCACCCAGCCGCGATCCGCCAGGATCCGCGCTCGGCCGACGTAGGCGTGCGAGAGACTCGAGTCGCAACGAATCGCCTCAGTAAAGTCTCGCTGGGCGTCGAACGTGTGCCCGCGTCTTTGATGCAAAGCGCCGCGCGCAAACCAGATCGTCGCGTTGTCGGGGTCGAGCCGAAGGGACTCGTCGAAGTCGTGGAACGCCAGTTCGATTTGGCCAAGTGCCACCCATACCGAACCTCGGTGGCTAAAGACGCTCGCGCACCCATACCCCAGTTCGATGGCCTTACTGAGGTCATCGGTTGCGCGCTCCCATTCGCCCGACGCGTTCCAGTACCAACTCCGATGGGCGTAGACTGCACCGTCCTTCGGCGCAATCTTGAGAGCGGCCTGGAAGTCGTCCCAGGCGCCGGTCAGATCTTGCCGGCGAGCCCGAAGTTCGCCGCGGTTCGCACGCGACAACGCGTCGGTCGGATCGAGCTCGATCGCCCTGGTGAGATCGCGCAACGCGAGGTCCCAGTCGCGCTCGCTCATCGCGATCAGCCCGCGAATCAAAAAGGGTTCAGCGGATGTCGGCCGCTTAGCGATCTCGCCCGTGAAGTATGCAATTGAATGCTCAAGGCGAACGACAGCGTCGCGCGCAACCCAGCCCGTCAAACCTCCGGCCCGGATTTGCAGGGAGCCATCGTCAGTTTTCTCAACACGGAAGAGGAATTCGTGATTGCGCCAAAACGGTCGCTCGCTCGAGCTCTTGAGCGGTGTACTCAACGATTTGAGGACAACTTGAGCGCCGACCTCCAGTTCCGCGG
>DAIDJG010000592.1 GCA_027451445.1 Singulisphaera sp. | reverse complement strand
TGAGGTTGAGGTGCGGTCCTACTCGTCCAAGGACGGCCAAACACAAGTGTCGCTGCGGTCGGTGCGTTACGCCGGTGAGTTCTGATCGCCACTCTTCGGCGTATTCCCGGGTAACACCGCCCGCGGTAAGTGACTTCGAGGTGCCAGTCCCCGTTTTCCGGCGGAGCGGGAAGCGAGAAATGGGGACCGGCACCGTCCGAAGACGTCCGGAGCCAGTCCCCATTTCTCGCTTCCCGCCCTATTGGGACAGACTCTACGTGCCAGCCCGCGCTCTTCCAGGGCCGTTTCATTTGACGTCACGCGTGGTTGTCGCAGTCCTTCGTACGAGCGGCTTCCGATGCAAGGGGGCATGACGCTCATCGATGTCTGCTGAGCCGCTGCGGCGCGATCCGAACCTTTTCTTCGGAAAGTTGGGGCGAATTTACCAACTTGCGGCCACTATTTCGCGAACGGGGGGTTGGTTGACTCTCGCCGAAGGGTAGCCGCGACCGGACGGGGAGGATGGAACTTGGCAATCGAGTCGTTTTCACCCGTCCTGAAGCACATGACCGCCCTGTTCCAAACTGGTGCGGCGGGGGACACAACCGACGGTTCACTGCTGGACCGATTCCGTCACGGGCCAGCGGGCGACGCAGAGGCTGCATTCGCGGTTCTTGTGGATCGCCACGGGCCGATGGTGATGCACGTCTGCCGGCGGATTCTGGGCGATTGTCACGACGCCGAGGATGCTGCGCAGGCGACTTTCCTGGTGCTCGCAAAGCAAGCACGATCAATCCGCGTCAGGGATTCCCTCGCGAGCTGGCTTTACGGCGTTGCCCTCCGCGTCGCGGCCCAGACACGGCGACACGCGGCCCGTCGTCGAGCGCGCGAGCGCCGGAGTGTGGAGGCGGCGATGGCGATCCGTCGCGAAGATGTGAACGATTTGGACGCCGCGGACACTGTACGGGAACTCTACGAGGAACTCGCCCGTCTCCCGGACCGGTTTCGCCTGCCGATCGTGCTCTGTCACCTGGAAGGTCTGAGCTACGAGCAGGCCGCCCAGCAGCTCGGGTGTCCGGTTCGTACCGTCCATTCCCGACTCTCGCGTGCGCGACAGCGGCTGCGCGAGCGATTAGCCCGGCGCGGCCTGGGACCTGCGGTGGCACCCTCGGTCGTCGTCCCAAAATTCGATCCGGTCTCGGCGGTGGTTGCCGCGAGCTGGAAAGACGCCACAGTCCAGGCGGCGGCCCGTTACGCAGCGAGCGGAGCCACAGCCGCAATGGTTTCTCCTACCGTCGCTGCACTGGCCGAAGGAGTCTCGAGAATGATGCTTTTGCATCGATTGATGAAATGGGCTTCGCTTCTCTTGCTGATCGGGGTCGCCACGAGCGGCGCGGGAATGGCCCTGTTTGCCCGATCGGCCGCACAGGAAGAAAAGCCGTCGACCGCGCCCGATCGGGACAACCACTATCGCACGACTGTCGCCAGCGGTGCGACGATCGAGGTCGTCGGGGTATCCTCGGTACCAACCGGGCCCAACACCTGGTGGAAGCCCGACGGCACCCGGCTCACCGAACCGCCGGTCGACGCGATCAAGTCGAACGCCAAGGCGAATGAGGGCGAGGTGGCCCGCGTGATCCTGGTGCGCGCGACCGGCGTCAATCACGACGACCTGTTCCGGTGGCACCCGACTTTCTCCCACTACTACTGGGGCGGCCGGCCCATGAAGAACGGTCAGAACGTCGAGGGTCTCGAATACTACGAGGCAACGTATCCTCGGGATCGTGCCGACTGCGGGGTCCAGGCGGGTGTTGCCGCAGGGATGTGGAAGACCGAAACGTCGAACGACGGCAAGGGAGGTGTCGGCGAGTTTGTAAACGGGCACAAATACGCGTATGGCAAAGCTCGTTCCTCGACCGTCTATGGTAGGCCCATGACGGTCTTCGCCGTCGCGCACAACTTCTTCGGGCAAGACCGGCGGATCGTCGCGGTCGACCGTGATGGACAGCCTCACGTCGCCGTCGGGTACTCGGCAGGTTCGGATGGCGACAAGCGCTGGGTCATCGATCTGATCGACGCTGAGTTCACTCTGCCGCTGGAACAGATCCGCGAGTTCCAGGTTCAATTCCGCCCCATCGAACAGGTCGAGATCCGGGGGATTGCCCTCAATCCACGCTGAATGATCGGGGCGGGTCTCGATCACCGCCAGAACCGGAATGTCACTCGTGCTCGACGACCATCGCACCACCAATCGGTCTGTGGATCGCACTATGTCGTCTTCGGTCCGGTTGGCGCTGAGGGTTCAGAGTTGCTGGACCCACTCCTCCGCCTCGATGCTCGCTTGCTGCATTCGGCGTTCGACTTCGAGGCGGCAGGCTTCGATCGTATCTCGATCAGCGTCTGGAGGAACGACGACGGCCTCCGGGACGACGCATGCCGCGGCGCGGAACGGACGGGGAACCGCGAAACGGTCCCAACTCTTCGCCCGCCAGGGATCGCGAAATGCCATCCCCGCCCCGACGATCGGCAGACCGGTCCGACTTGCGAGATACGCTAATCCCTGATGAACATGCCGTCGCGGTCCTCTCGGACCGTCGGGCGTGACGCAAAGGTGACCCCGGTCCACGCGGTGCGTCATCTCTCGTAATGCCCGCGCCCCCCCGCGCGTGGTCGAGCCGCGCACCACGCCGAACCCCAGACGCTGGACCACTTGCGTGATCAACTCGCCGTCGCGGTGGTCGCTAATCAGGATCTGCATCTCCGGCCATGCCCAGTAGTAGGCCGGGAACAGCATCACTTCGTGAAAAAACGCGTAAATATAGCGCTGACCTGTCCGACGTGCCACCGACGGGTCGACCATCGGGTCGGCGTATCGGAAGTGGAAACGCGTCGTCCCCACCAGGCGGCGCACCGTCCAAGCGCCCGCAGTCGCGACCCCGCGAATCAAGAGCGGATGGTTGATCTTCATCTTCCCGCCCTCCCTGGCAAGGCAAGGCTCGGAACTGTCCGAACGTGGACCAGAACCGTACGAAATCCACGGTAACCCGACTAGGCCAAGATACCTGGGCTCTTACCTTCGCGAGCGGACATGTGTGCCTAACATAACCAAAATCGGCCGCATTGGACGCCTTAGTGTGGTCCGGCCACGCCATTTCCCGGGGAACTCGGGTTAGGCTCTGTCTCAGCAACGCGTCGCGGTCTACGATAGGCGTCGTCCCAGGGGGAAGGCGAATGGCCGGAGAGAAAGATACAGAGACCATACGTACGGGTGACGACACTGTCGACGTCTTGCGCAAGCTTGGCCCCGAGCGTGTGCAATGCGAGCGGGACCTTGACGACGCGGGGATTCCTCTGCCTCTGCCTTATCGAATCGCGTGGGCGGAGACCAGGATACCGGCCGAGTCGTGGTTTCTTGCGCTCCGCGACCGCACAGGGTGTTGTCGCGCTGGCCTGGCGATCGCCGTGAGTCCGAGCCGCGTTTTGCCAGGCCATCGGCTCCTGCGTGTTGAGAGGCTTGGCGCTGCGCTCGCTGACGACGTTCGAGAACCGTTGCTGGCATCTCTCGCAGACCTCGCGCGCCGGACGTCGCGGCTGCTGGCACTCAACGTGGAGATTCTGGCGATAGAACCTCAGCAGCGGCTAGTCCTCTGCCAGGCGCTCGAACAACTCGGCTTTCGAAAACTGGCCTCGCCCCGCAATTATCTCGAGACGATTGCCTTTGATCTCGGGGCCGATGAGCAGGCGCTGTTCGCTGCTTTACCGGCAAGCACAAGGCGCAAGATCCGGGCGATTGCGAAACACCCGGTGGCGGTTGCCCCGATCGACGATCCGGTCTGGGCCACTCGCCTCGAGGCGCTCCTCGCCGAAAGCCTTCAACGTACTGGCGGCGCCACGCCGCGTCGCAACTGGCAAGCGATTATCGCGCTCGGCCGTTGTTTTCCAGCGCGTAGCCGGCTAGTCGGCCTATTTCGGACCGATGTGAGCGGACCCGATTCGCTGCTTGCTTTCATGTGGGGGTGCAGCCACGGCGATCACGCGCACTATGAGGCAGGGGCATCGACTCGTGAGACGGACCTGCGCTTGCCGCTCACTCACGCGCTGTTGTGGGATCTGATCGTCTGGGCGCGTCGGCAGAGGGCGGACTGGTTCGACCTTGGCGGCGTCACGGCGGGACACGTGGGGGGGGAAGATCGATTGGGGGGGATCTCCGACTTCAAACGTTCATTCAGCACCAACGTGATCGCGGGATTTGAAGAATGGGTCCTGGAGCCGAGTTGGCTCCGCGCTCGCGTGGCTGACGGCCTCCGCCTTGGGGCCGCGCAATGGATGCGCCGAGTTCACCACCTCGTTTGAATCCAGCTCGCAACGCACGGGCTGACCTTCCGTGGGGCTGAACTCCAGAAGCGATTGCATCAGCAGTTCCAGCTCCAGTAAGGTCTGCGGCTGCTTACACCGTCGCAATAGGGGCAGAGGGCCGTTCGAGACCGAATTCGTACCGCCGAACGCCGTAAAACTATGAGCGAACGTCCGCGCGGCAACATGAACGGCCTTTGCCGAGATGTTTTCGGGGTAGCCGATGGGAAACGCGAAATACGGGGTGTCGTGACCAAGCTCGCGCCGCAGATCATCACGCGAGCCGACGATCTCGTGCCACAACGTATCCTCACGCCCTTTGCCGCAGTCAAGGTGGGTGCGCGTGTGGCTGCCGATGGTGACGCCGTGGCGTTCCAGTTGGCGGATTTGATCCCAATCGAGTGCGGGGAAGACGGTCTCGCCCCGCTCCAGGTCGTGTCCGAAATTACCGCATTTTGAGACAATGTCGGTGCAAATGAAATGCGTGACCGGGAGATCTTCCGCTTCAACGACTGCGCGGAGGCAGAGGTAATTCTCCGCGTAACCGTCGTCAAACGTCAGCACCACCGTGGGCACGTCGCATTCCCCGCGCCGGAGGATTTCGAGGGCTTCCGGCAGCGAAACGATCCGGTAATGCCTTTTGAGGAACCGGACTTGATCGAGGAACTGTTGCGTCGACATTCCCATGACGTGTGGCCGGTCGGTGATCACGTGATGGAACAAGATGACGACGGGAAACGACCGGCGACATGCACGGCGGCGGTTCCTGACCCAAAGCCCGGCGTAGGCCAAGGTGCGCAAAGCCAGTTTGAATAGCGGCCGGGTCCGCCGGCCCTTCAGCCGAGGCGGGCACATGGCGCCCCTCCGACCCCGCCAGACATGGGGGACAACCGGAGCGCTGCGCCCGCCGATGATCCCGGTCGCTTCAATCAGGCAGTCGATCCCGACGAGATCGGCTTTGAGACGTTCGGTGACCGGCGTGTCGCTCGATTCGACCGGAAAGAACCGCTCGCTCAGGACAACATCCTTCGAGAGATGGTAGGCCTTCACGCTGAGCGTGATCCCACAGTGTCCTGGCAAGCCGTTGTCCGGCGTCGCGCTGGTCTTCGTCTCGATCACTCCGATTGAGCCGAGGCGTGGGATATCCCTGAGCTCGGAGCGTGGCAGGCGCCGGCCCGTGACCACCCCCAGGTCCGGTGCTAACGACCGGACGAACGCTTCATCGTCGCCCTCAGCACTCGCCTGGTATTCAATCCCATTGCGGACACAGAACGCACTGACCGATTCCTCGGAAGGAGGCTCGCCGCTTGGGTGTGGAGGTGCGGCGTGCGACCAGCGGAGGAACCCGTGCAACAGGTTCTCACCGAACGCGCACACTCGCTCCCTCAGGCACGCCATGAAGCCGCGCTCGGCCGTGCGTATATCTTGAGAAGGCACGTACTTCGCGACGACCCCGACGATATCGACCTCGGGCAGGTCGCCCAGCGCCCGGCGCAGTACGTGATGCAGTTTTTCCGGGCTTCCTACATGCAGTATGACGAGTCGCAATGGTTTCCCCCCCCACTTTCTCCACCGTGACCAATGACCTCCTGGTCTGACCGGCACCCAGTGAAGCGTGGCGCTACTCGATCGGCTTAACGAGCCCGACACGCCCCAAGCGTCGCGCGAGCCGGTAACCCTGATACTTCAGCGAGTCTTGCCACGGCGACCGACCGAAGGGGGACGGGGTCAACCCCCGCTTGCGAAGGCGATGGTTCACACGATGGATCATCCGCCTGCGGTCCGAAGCACGCGTCAGGAAGCCTGCGCTGAAGGAGATCGAGACCTGGGCGCCGTTCTTCACCCAGTGAGGGGCGAGCGCTGGGACGTGCAAGGTCGTCCCGGGCGACAGAGTGAAGACAGCAGCTTTCTCCTGATACGCCTGCTTGAAGGGTAGGTTACGGTCGACTCCTCCGCCCGATAAGTAATCCTCGAGCTCGCGTTCCGAGAGGAGCGACCGATCGTCCCGGTCGAACACACTGAGGATCTTTTCACCCCGGATTTGCGACAGAAAGTTGTATTCCTCGTCCAGGTGGTAGGGCGTCACCGAGCCCGGGGACGAGATGAAGATCGCTCCCGCGCGATCGAACATTCCCGGGTCGAGCACTCCAGTGTGGGCTTCGACTTCATCAAGGCACTGGTCCAGGAGTTCGTTGTATTCGGGATCCTGTTCCACACGTTTCATCACCATCCACGAGCAGTGCTCTTCGATCCGCACGATCGTCTCCTCGATGGAAAGACCGTTGCGCGGGGTCGACGCCCAGTCCATGCTCACGGGGAGGTCGCCGGCATAGTACTCAACGAATTCCTCGGGCAAGCGCCTCGCCAGTTCGATCAGGCGCGGAAGCTCGAACAAGGGGTGGCTCGCGAGCCGATTCGGCAATGTGAAGGGAACACGGTTAAAACGATGAGGAAACGTCTCCGGATCAATTTCAAAGAGCGGGGCTTGGGAGTTAACAGAGTTCGAAGCAGTTCGAGGATCAGAAAGCGTGCAAGCCGAAACCATGGATGACGCCCTAATCAAATGGTTGAGTGACACAGGAATTCGTATTTGAACCGACGCGCACAAGCCTGCGTTTGAACCAGCGCAACAGTGGAAGGAGGGAAACCAGGAATCCACCGGGAGCCTTCCCAGTGGCGACAAAGAGCGACTGAAGACTGCGTCGATCTTTCCAGAGGCGCCCCATCAAGGGATTGTCAGGGTTCGTACATGAGTCCATCCAACGGATTTCGGGCCGGTTGTGGAGAATTCGGATGGTCTCGATTTCGAGGAGCGCTCCCGGAGAAAACCGACTGTAGTCTTCGTTATAAGTGCACTTGAACGCGAACGAACCTGTGCCGGCGAGGAAGCTGCACCGCTGCGCGATCGGCCGGCCATCCAGTTGGAGGGTGGACATCAGAAGTCGCCCACGGCGTGCGGCTTCCCGGGCCACGGTCTCGAAGAAAGTACGATCGACGTCCGTGCAGGCGAGCGCTGTACCTCCGCGACCCTTCCAGCCATCCGCCTCTTCGTTGAGGAAACGTGCGATCCAGGACTCGGCGGCCTCTTCGTCACGTAGAAGCGCATGCTCCAGTACTCCCTCTTCCGCCAATCGCCTGCGCCTCCGGTCGAGAGCGCGGCGGGAAGAGCCGGAGAGGGCGGTCCGCAGGTAGGTCTCCGCATCGGCCATGGGCTGAAAGAATGCGCGGTGTGACGACTCCGAGATGAACGTGAACACACCACGTTCGTTGATCAGATCGACCAGCGCCTGGTGAAACGGACCATCGCCGGCGACGTACGGTAGTTCCAAGAGTGCGCCGCCGTTGCGGTCGGTCGCGAGCCAGTCGAGAAGGGCCGCCAGTGTTTCGGTGGCATGGCCCGCCCGCAGGTGGGGCGTACAAAGGTAGCAATGAGGATGGCGCCAGAGCCCTAACGAGCGTGCTGGAATCGTGCGACTACGCCCTCGGTGTACGAGAGGAAAGACGCCATCAATGCGAGGCGCTGCCGAGGGTCGAGCGGGATCGGGACGCAGGACGAGAGCAACGGACACATTCTCGCCGGCACCGAATGCACGGAGCGCCGGGATGAGCATCCAGGGCTCGTAGAAAACGTTGGGCTCAATCGCCTCGGAAACGAGGTTCTCCCAGGCGGGGAGGTGTGGAGTAAGCTCGTCAAGGTCTTGAATCGCGAGGACGGCAAGGCCTTGGTCGGGGCCCGAACGCGCGACGGAGGTGGGTATTGGCGTCGTTTTGGAGGCACGGGGGGTGGTGCGCGGACGGTCGTCCAGTCTCATTCGACCCGTTTCCATTGGATGTTACACTCGCGCTCTCGCCCCATGGCGCGGACCGTCGACATCATCGCTCGAAACGGTCCCCTGAGCGCAGTATAGGTCAGGGGCAAAACGCTGATCTGTGAAAACAGGAAACACCGGGTTGGCTCATAGTGACCAGGTGCCTGCGCCTCGCGGAGGCGTGGACCCCGGTTGGAGCCGCGCGTAACAGCCATTCCACTCGCGAGATCCGTCACTACCTGATGGGCTTTGCCAGATTTTCGGGTGCGAGTTTTTCGCTCGTCTTCCCGATATTCCCTCTTACGGGGTCTTGGGTTACAATCACCGCCCGGAACGGATCCAAGACAATCAAGCGGAATGCTGCCGGCTTCGCGACCAAACGGACTTGGTCGGTCGAGCGTTGGGAAGGACTCCCGGTTCTATGCGCGAAGGTCGGCGTTTCGTGGTCATCTCTCGGGCCTGGGCATTCTGCCTGGCGTTCTTGCCCGGATGCGCCACGATGCGCAACAACGCCGCGTCGCCCGACCTGCGGCCGTGCTCGGACGCGTTCGTCACGACGATCGACGGCTGGCAGCTTGGCGTTCGGCGCATTCGTCCGCCCGTTTCTGATCCCCATAAACTTCCGGTCGTCCTCTGCCACGGACTCGGCCTGAACGCCACGTTCTGGACGATCACGGATAACCACCTCCCCGCACAACTGGCATCGCGCGGGTACGATGTGTTCCTGTTCGACTTCCGAGGATCGGGCAACAGCACCCAGGTCGGGCGCCTCGGACGCATTAACCGGCGGTTGCGGCAGACGCCCTTCCTCGAGGTGGGCGAAGGTCGGTGGAACGTCGACGATATCATCCGCTATGACGTACCGGCCGTCCTCGAATACGTGAAACAAGAGACGGGAAGCGACCGGGTAAACTGGGTGGGCCACAGTTTGGGTGGGATGTTGCTCTTTCCGTACCTCGAAGATTCGCAACACGCCTGGCGCGTGGCGAACTTCGTGGGGATGGGAAGTACGATCACGATCGCCAATGCGCCTGCGAAGGACATGTTGAGAGCCAACCGCGGCCTCCGCATCCTCGCATCAGCGATGAGCACGGGGCGACTTGGCCGGCCGTTGATGTACGTACGGTTCCCCGGCCTCGACCGAATCGACCAGTTCTATTACACCTCTGAGAACGTCGACAAGACGACGATCGCTCGCTTCTACGGCTACACGCTCGAAGACACGGGCCGGTCTGCGTTGAAGCAACTCGACCCCTACCTCGAGTTTGGCCATTTCCTTTCCGCCGATCGCAAGGTCGACTACGCGGCGCGGCTCACTTCGGTCACGACTCCGACACTGATGATCGCGGGCGAGGGGGACACCATGTCCGACATCCCGTCAACCGAGCAGACCTTCAACGCCATCGGCAGTGCGGACAAGGTGCTGATGCGGTTCGGCAAGCGCGACGGCCACTACGCCGACTACGGCCACTGCGACCTCGTCTGGAGCCGCTACGCCCCCAAGGAGATCTTCCCCCCGCTGATCGATTGGCTCGACAAGCGCCAGCCCCTGCCAAGTCCACAGAACTAGGGATTACCCGAGGCCGTAGAAGGATGCGTTAATCAGCGGCTCGATCTGATTCCTCCAGTAAAAATGCGTCGAGACAGATCTGGGACCAGGTCTCGAACTGCCCCTTAAGTTCGGTGAGCTCGGTGAGCGGGACGAATCCCGGTTCCGCGAGGCCTTCCTCTCGCGGAGTGACGGCGGGCACCGCGAGGTCGTAAACGTGGACGACGCCGAGATGGACCTGTCCCACGGCTGTCGAGTCGTCGTTGATCAGGCCAACTCGGGTCATGGTGCCTTGGCTACCCACGGCAACCTCCTCGTCGAGCTCTCGGCGGAGCGCCATCTCGTAGGCTTCGAGCGTGGCCCTGCCATCGGCGTCGGCCTCGGCGACGTGGCCGCCGACACCGAGTGACCGGAGGCGGTGCAGCCTCGCTTCTCCTTGCGACTTCCCCCGCGTATAGCAGAAGACCGACCCGCGGCTCCGAAAGACGACGTAAGGGATGATCTGCTTCCACGACGGATCGTCCTCGACCTCAGAACGGGGCCGGAAGGTGGCCAGGACGGGATTGAGGAGGGCGCTCAGATAGCGTTCGGCTTCGGGTGAGAACCCCTGAAAGCGTCCCAGGCGGTCGAGCTCAGCGCCTGGGACGACCAGAACGCGCTCGGAGTGGCTCGAATGGCTCATGATCGGGTCCTCGTCGGTCGGAAAAAGGCGCAGGCCGCCGGCACACCACGATAGTCGTCTCGTGGTCGGCGAATCCGCGATGAACCACGGGTTATCGGCAATCGGCCGTGCGACCCTTCCGTGTCGACGCCTGCGCAAAAGCTTTCGCCCGTATTTTACCCTCTTGCGAACCGTTCGCGGCTTCGCAATTCTGAACGACATCTCGGACTGCTTCCATCGCCTGCGTCTCGCCTTCCCCGAGTGGCGAGAAAGCTGGCCATCGCGAGCCTGCACCAAGGAGAACGTTTCATGAGTCGTACAACCAACCGTCGTGAGTTCATCAAAACCACCACCGCCGGCGGCCTCAGCTTGTGGGTCGCCGCAGGCCACATGCCCTCGATGGCGGCAGACTCGCCCAACGAAAAGGTGAACATTGCCATCGTCGGCGTCGGCGGGATGGGCGGCAGCCACGTCAACGATGGTGAGGTCAAGAAGCAGAACGTCGTCGCCCTCTGCGACATCGACGACAACAATCTCGACAACGCCTCCAAGGTCCATCCCAATGCCAAGAGGTACAACGATTTCCGCGAGATGTTCGACAAACAGAAGGACATCGACGCGGTGATTTGCGCCACGCCCGACCACTGCCACGCCGTCGTGACCGCAATGGCGATGCGGCTGGGCAAGCACGCCTACACACAGAAGCCGCTGACGCACACGGTGTACGAGGCGCACGTCCTGTCGAAGCTTGCCGCGGAGAACCCGAAGCTCGTCACCCAGATGGGCAACCAGGGCCACTCGAATGAGGGGGCTCGCCAGGTGGTGGAGATGGTCCGGGCGAACGTGATCGGTCCGATCCGCGAGATCCACGCCTGGACCGACCGGCCGATCTGGCCACAAGGGATCGATCGACCCAAGGACACACCCGAGGTTCCCAAGCACGTTCACTGGGACCTCTGGCTTGGCCCCATGCCCAACCGTCCCTACAGCCCCGCGTACCACCCCTTCAAGTGGCGCGGGTTCTGGGATTTCGGCACCGGCGCCCTGGGCGACATGGCGTGCCACGTTGCGGACACGGCCTTCTGGGCTCTCGACCTGAAGCACCCGACGTCGATCGAGGCAAAGAGCGAGGGAGGAACGTCGGAATCTGCCCCCAAGTGGAGCATCATCACCTACGAGTTCCCCGAGCGTCACGGGATGCCGCCGGTCAAATTCACCTGGTACGACGGGAAGAAGTTCCCGCCCGATGAGTTGATCGAGAAATACGGGATCACCAAGTCGATCGAGGTCACCGTCAAGGACGCAGACGGCAAGCCGGTCAAGAACGAGGACGGTAAGGATAAGAAGAAGCGCGAGACCGTCCCCGGGTACACCGACAATGGTTCGCTCTTGATCGGCGAGAAGGGAATGATCTACCTCGACGACGCCTACGGCGCCACGTACAAGCTCCTCCCCGCGAAGAACTTCGAGGGGTTCAAGCCGCCCGAAAAGTCGATCAAGCGCTCGCCGGGCCACATGCGTGACTGGATCGAGGCAATCAAGAACGGTGGCCAGGCCTGCTCGAACTTCGAGTACGCCTCGGCTCTGACCGGCATGGTGCTGCTTGGCAACCTCGCCATCCGCGCGGGCAAGAAGCTCGATTGGGATGCGAAGAACATGCGCGCGACCAACTGCTCCGAGGTCGACGAGTTCATCCGGCCCGAATACCGCAAGGGCTGGGAGCTGTAAGCGAGTGCATCGATGCGGCCGCGCGGCAATCACCGCGCGGCGGCACCGCGAACTTAAAGTGCCGGCCGTGGCGGGTCTTCCGGGGAATTCTTCGTCCTCGCTGATAACTGTCCGTGGCGGCCGTTTTCTGCGCAATACAATCCTGTTGTACGAAAAGAACGAATTCACGAAATCAATGAAGATTTAATGAAGCCCATAAGGCGAGCTTGCCCCGAGCGAAAGCACTCTTGATGATGGATCACGTCGCCACGATCGGACTTCCGTGGTCGTGTCGAACGGCAATCCAAATACGCGCCGGGCTGCGGGCCCGGAGATTGCGACGGTCCGGTCCTCATCGAGGAGCAACTGTGTGACCGCGACGTTTTGGGAAGCTTTTCGCGACCTGCCTCTTCAGAATCAACTCTTCTTCGGTCTGGCACTTCTGATTGCATTTGCGTTCGAGTTCATAAACGGTTTCCACGACACGGCGAATGCCGTGACGACCGTCATCTACACGAGAACGCTGAAGCCCACACGGGCGGTTGTCTTTTCGGGCGTGCTGAACTTCCTGGGCGTGCTGCTGGGCGGAACGGCGGTGGCGTTCAGCATCGTGAACCTTTTGCCCGTTGACCTGTTGATCCACAGCGCCTCGACAAGAGCGGTGGTGATGGTGGTCTCTTTGCTGTTAGCGGGCGTCATCTGGAACCTGGCGACCTGGTGGTACGGCCTGCCGGTCTCGAGCTCGCACACCTTGATCGGCTCGATCCTGGGTGTCGGTCTGGCCAACAGTCTGCTAACGCACGGGGACATCTCCGGCGTGAACTGGGCGAAGGCGGGCGAGGTTGGGCTTTCGCTCCTGATCTCGCCGCTGATCGGATTTGTCTCGGCGGCGGGTCTCTTGCTGTTGATGAAGCGAGTGTTGCGCGAGCCGAGGCTGTATCAACCCCCGGAAGACGGGGATAAGCCGCCCACCTGGATCCGAGGCCTTCTCCTGACCACCTGCGGCGGCGTGAGCTTCGCGCACGGGTCCAACGACGGTCAGAAGGGAATGGGGTTGATCCTGCTGGTGCTGATCGGTTTCCTGCCGACGCACTATGCACTCGACGTCGTCCACGCCACACGTGCCCAAGAGACCCGTGAGGCCGTACTCGCCATTCAAAAGGTGCTCGACGAGTCATCGAACAGCCGTGCGAGCGAGTTGCGCGCGAACCTCGACACCGTCGCGAACGAGCTGAACGGTGTTACGAGTTTCGCCGAAGTCGCGCCAAAGTCTCGCTGGGATGTTCGCCAGTCGATTTTCCGCTTTCAGCGCGATCTGAACCAGGCTGGCCTGCCGCCTGCAACCCTCGAGGCGATCCGCCCACACCGTGCAGCACTTTCGCGGGCGATCGAGTTTGTCCCAACGTGGGTCGTATGTGGCGTTGCGCTTGCCCTCGGAACTGGAACGATGATCGGCTATCAACGCATCGTCGTCACCGTCGCGGAGAAAATCGGCAAGACGCACCTCACCTACGCCCAGGGTGCGGTCGCCGAGCTCGTGGCCGCGACCACGATCGGGATTGCCGACGTCGCGCACATGCCGGTCAGCACGACACAGGTGCTTTCGTCGGGCGTCGCCGGAACGATGTGGGCCAACCGGTCCGGAATTCAAGGATCGACAGTGCGCAAGATTGGCCTGGCCTGGGGTTTGACACTTCCTGCGTCGATCGTGCTTTCGGCCGGCCTGTTCACGGTGGGAGGGTTCTTGATCCCCGGCGCGGGAAGCACGCGACACCCAACGGCCGCAGTGCACTCTCAGAGATCAGAACGCCTTGAGGATCATGTGGCGCATGGCGAGCTTTCACGGTGTGACACGCAACTCACCCCGGCGCCCGACAAATCGCAATCCTCGCGAATTCGTTGACGTCCCGCGCAACAGACCGACGCCAAAGCTCGGGTATCAAGCGAAGACCTGGGCAACCTGGCGCATCATGGCTTCGACCTTGGTCAAATCGATCGGCTTGGTGAGGTGGGCCGCGAAGCCGGCCTCGCCGCTGCGCCTGATATCCTCCTCCATGCCGTAGCCGGTCAAGGCGATGGCCGGCACGGGGCCTCGGCGGGCGGTCACCTGATGCATGAGTTCGAGTCCACTGCCATCGGGTAGCCCAGTGTCGCTGAAAATCAGGTCGAGGTCGTCGTTGGCTTCAAACTCCAGGGCCGACGCGATCGTCTGCGCATGGGGATTTCATTGTCAAGCGCAGCGGACGAAACGGCAGCAGTGGGTCACGGCAAGCATACCCCACTCCCGCTGTTCACCCTTGCCCGTTCGTTTGTGTCCCGGCTACGATAACAGCGAACGCATGCACAAGTCCGGCCGAGGAAGGTAAGTCTCTGTAATGGGTCCACGTGTCGTTTTAGCCATGAGTGGGGGAGTCGATAGTTCGGTAGCCGCGTACCTGCTTAAAGAACAAGGGTACGAAGTGATCGGTCTGTTCATGCGCACCGGCGCGCATGTCGACGATGCCGAACGGCGGGCCAAGACATGTTGTAGCGCAACCGACGCGATCGACGCGCAGAACGTCGCCGATCGGCTCGATATCCCGTTCTACGCCCTTGACTTCGAGCGCGATTTCGCACGAATCATGGACCAGTTCGCTGACGAATATGCGGCCGGCCGAACTCCGAATCCGTGCGTGATGTGCAACATCTGGCTCAAGTTTGGCAAGCTCTGGGCGTATGGCAAGCAGGTCGGCGCGGACTTCGTAGCGACGGGTCATTACGCCCGGATCGCAGCCGAC
>DAIDJG010000591.1 GCA_027451445.1 Singulisphaera sp. | reverse complement strand
CAAGCATCGTGCTCGCCGGCCTGGACTCCGTGCCAGGCGCCTACAGGATGATCGATTACCCCTCCATTTGCAACACAACCTCATTTTACTATTATATGTGTTTTACCTAATTTACTGCAAATCCGAGGGAAACGATGAGGGGTCTGACTAGGGCAATAGGGATACTCCAAGGAGAATCCCTATTGCCCTAGTCAGACCCCTGATCCTGATCCCGCGCTCAAGGAGCGCGATCAGATCGGGAGCTTTGACCGAGCGCCCCCGAGACAAGAGCGATTTCGTTGAGTTCGGCGCCGAGTCATTAACGTCAGGTTCCTTGCCAGGGACTACAGACTTGGCGCCTCGCGGCGTTGGCGCTTCCCCGGGTATAGGAAGGGGGTCAGGTGTGAAGTGGACAACCTGCATGCCTGGGTCGGACTCGGTCGGAAGCGGCGTCGGCGCGGGGGCTTTGCTGTGTTCCTTCTTCATCCAGTAGCCCGCTGGTGGGGTGGGGACATTGTACCGATCGCAGAGCTGTTTCAACTGGGCGCCGGTAAGGCCGTAAGTCGGGGCGAGTTTCAGCATTGGCGTCGCCCAGACGCGCTCGTAGAGTTCCTGCCGAGTCGTCGAAGCAGATTTCGGGCCGCTGGACATGGTCGAGGTTCCGCGGAAGATGGAGTCCGGCGAGTCGAGTGCGACTTGCTGATAGGCTAAGCGATGCCGACCAACCGATGAACTGCCCGCCACCGTCTTAAGCAAGCCGACTCGACTCTTCAAACACGGACCGAGGATTCTGTCGTCCCAGTGGGGACCGCCGTTGCACGCGTACCCCAACTTGAGTCCGTTCGTGCCTATCTACAGCCGTGGGACGGTTGCCCACCTTCCGGACGCCTGCGCCAAGCGCCGTTCCGACACTAGGCCACTCGCGAGGGAGCCGGCCAGCGGCTGGAGGTCCCTGACGACGGCGTCGGCGTCGGGGTTAAACGCAAACGGGACGCGCCCGGCGAGTGCCCGCGCGATCTGCGTCTCGTCTCCGCCCGAGTGCGCCTCGGCAAGCTCTGCCAGGAATGCATCGCGTCGACCTCGGTTTTTGCGCCAGTCGCCCGATGGAATCGGTTGGCCGCCCCAAGACTCGTCCTCAAGCTGGTAGCACCATGCAAGGCGAATGTGGCCGTCTCCCGCGTCGACGTCCATCAGGCTGCGGCGAAACAGGGAACCGGGACGGTCGAACCCGAGAAAACCCTCGACCCGGTCAAGTTCGCGAAGCGCCCGGCCGATTTGACGGACCCGGATGAACTCGCCCTGCACATATTGTCCGTCTGCACTGGGAGGCAGCATCCCTGGATACGTACCTAGATCCAGCAAACGGCCGCGTCCCGTGGCCAGAAGGGTACATTCGAGCCCCGCCGACCGCAGTAATGAAAACCTCGACTCGCCTCGCATGAGCGTCCCGTACACGAACAGTGCGTCCAAGGCCTGAGGTACCCACTTTCCCGCGGCTGCGGCGTCGAGCGCCGTGTCAGACAGTTCGTATGCCTTGAGGCCCTCGCACACCGTCGCGATGTACTCGGGCGTGGGTGCAACGAAGTCGCAGGATCGATTGGGCCGAACCACGTAGGTCGTCACCGGAATCGACCCGCCGTCCGTCGTCAGCGCGGTGACCGCCTGGCGCTGATAGCAGTACGGCGCCCCCTCTTTGGCGTCGAGCGCCGCCCATCCTTGAGCCTGCACCTCGAATACGGCGCCGGCGACAAGCTGCCCGATCCGCGGTGTAAGACTGAGGACGCCGCCATTGCGGCTCGTAGATCGGTAATTGAAGGTCAGCTCCCAATCCGGCAGGTAGGCGGTCGTCTTGAACTTCAGCAGGCCCTCCGGGTGACCGTTCCGCTGGCACCAGGCGTGCCAATCCCGCAAGTTGAGATTCGACCCATACGCGAAGTAATAGCCGTTCATCGCATAAAAGCTCCCGGGTTAGCGACCGCACCAGTGGGCCGCCGTGTGAACCCGGTGCTCATCATGTCTGGCCGTGTGTGACAGCGCTGTGACGGGTTGCCTACCGTCCGTAAAGGCGAGTGCGGCGGTCCACAGCGCCGAAGATCGTGAGATTGGCCGAGACACGCGGGATTCGGTGCCCCGGCTCCCGGACGAACAACTCGACGTCAGGACGGCCTGTCAACTCGCGAAAGGCGCTCTTGAGCCGCGCCATGACCTGTCGAAAACGGGCGTCTGGATCTTCCCCGTCGGTGCCGACGACCTGGGCGCGTAGCCGCTCCGTGCTCCATTCCCCGCTCGTTCCGAGCAGGCAACCGAGAAGTCGGGCATGATCCGCGTTCATGACTCGCCACTCAGACTTGGACGCGACTCGCCATTGGGCGCCGGCGAGACCGAGGCGAAACAGGACCGCGTCGGGATGCGCCGATCCACGTTCGTCCAGTTCGACGAGTGCGAGTTGTCGGGGCATCCGGATATCTGCGATGCCTGGGACTGTGCCAACCATCCGCCACTGCTCGGAATCGAGCATGAGGTCCTCATAGACCGACCCTATGCCCTCAAGGTTTTGTGTCGTGCTGCCCATGAAGTAAGTGGACAACTCCAGCATGTTGAAGAGTCCGTGCTGAACCTGAGGCCGCTGATACCCTGCCGATCGGCGGCCGGATTGGGACTCATCGACCGCGAGTCGCCTCAAAACCGCGTCGCGGGCTTGGTCTAGCGCCTTCGGCAACTCAGCCCGAGCGCGCTGGCTCTCGGGCCGAGGCGCCTCGGACGCAAGTCGGTGCAGCACGGCTAGTCGGTACAGGAGCGGCAGCGGGCCCAGCGGATTGCCCACTCCGGACTTCCCGTCCCCCGAAGCTCTGGCGAGCAGCTCGTCTGCTCGCATGAGTTCGTCGCCAGTGGGCGCTCCGCGGAGAATCAGATGAGCGAGGCGGTAGGCGGCCAGTTGGGGCCAGGGGGTGGGTAACTCCGGCTCGGCGGTGGCGAGCTCGTGTGCGCGCTCGGCATCCTCGGTCGCGCTCCACGTTCCGCCTCGCAGCAGCTTCTTATCTGTGCATTTGCGCAAAAGATCGGCCACCTCGGCGCGGCGTGCTTCGTCATTCAAGTTCGTGATCCTCAGATAGCCAACTTGAGTAAACCGGCAGAGGCCGATCCGAAGACAATGGGTCAAGTGTCCGCACGTGCTGCTCCGCCCATTCGAGCCATCTAGCGACCGCTGGCTCAGTCTCCGGCGTCACCCGGCGGCGAGATGCTTCCGCTTTTGCCGCGTCCAAGAACATGCGCAAGTGCATCGCCGTGACCCATCGCTCGGTCATTGCCTCAAACTTCGAGGCACGGTCTCGCTCCAATTGCTCCAATCGCTGCTGTTCTCGTCGGGCGTTCTCGGCAGCGTGACGCTCTTCCTGCCGCGCTCGAAACCCGCGGTCCTTCTCGACTTTGATCAGCAGCTCGATGATCACCTCGTTTAGCCGCTCCTCCAGCGGCACTTTCTTCCAGTCCCGAACAATTCGATCATCGAAGCCGTGCGGGTCGCTGATCCCCAGCTCGAAAATGCCGGTGTGTTCGTAGGCCGGCCGGTTGTCGCCAGTCCTCGCCGTCTGCGACTTTGATGGTTCGGTAATGCGCGTCTTCTCGCGAAGCCGGAACCCGTACTCCGAACCAAGGATCGAACAGCGGACCCGATTGCGCTCATAGATCCGGCTGGCGCGGCGCGGCCGAACCTCGACAGGCCAGCCTCGTTCCTCCAGAGCCCGGAACAGCGCGTTCATGAGCCGGAGCGCGCGGGGGATCGAGCTCTTCGCCACGTCCAGCATGAGCCCTTCTCCTTGCTCCGGCGCCTTCCCTCCGGCGAGCCATTCGCGGGTTCGCGCGACCACGGGGTGCGGGTTATGCAGGGTGGCGGGTACGGTGATCCGGAACTTCGGGTCCCTTTCCCGCTCGACCAGGGCGATCAAATCGGGAGCCTTGACGGGATACCAAGGTTCAGGCGGATTTTCGCAAGGCTTCGGATCGGGGTCGTACGTCGAAACAACGGTCTGAAGCTTTGGATCGCTTTCATTTTGGAGCGGAGCGCGACTCACGGTTATACCCACTCGTTTCTTGGCCCAATAGCCGCGGGGCGGTGGGGGATCTTGTATCGCTTGCAGAGCTTCTTCAAACCGACGTCCGAGAGACCGAAATGCGTGGCGAGCTTGCTCATCGGCGTCGACCACACTTTTTGGTAGAGATCCTCGCGTGAGAGGGATCTGTCGCGTGGAAGGGAATCGGTTGTCTTTCGGCAAATCCGTTCGTAGAACGCCTCCTGAGGCCGACCTCAAGCGACGAAGTAAGTTCGGGTTTCGCAGATTTGGCGGCAATGAGATTCAAAGATGGTTATGTAATATTTCTGAGATTTTTTGACCGTTTTGGGGCTCGGTTCTGAATTGATGTCGGCGATTCCCGGACCGACGTAACTCGTTAAACAACAA
>DAIDJG010000590.1 GCA_027451445.1 Singulisphaera sp. | reverse complement strand
GCGTCGAGCTGCGCCAGCACAGTCGGCCAGACACGGTCCGGCGTCAACTCGGCCATGCATTCAAGTCGTGAACAATTTCGGACAAAACTTGGTGCGCACCAGACACAGCTCTGGACGGCTTCGGCTAAGCGTCCGTAGGGACCCGTAAGGCGAGGGTCCGTGCACGTATACACGCCAACGACGCGGGCCCCGGCCGCGGCGGCCAGGTGAAGCGGTCCAGTGTCGTTGGAGAGAAAGACGTCCGACTCCCCGGCGAGTGCGGCCAACTTCGGCAAGCTCGTGCGGCCGTGGAGATCCAGAATCGGGAGCGGGGCGAGCTTCGCCGCCAAGGATTCGACCAGAGGCTGATCTTCGCTGGCGCCGACCGCAATGAGGCTCGCGCCTCGCTCTTCGACCGCCCGCCGCGCGATGGCCGCGAAGTGCTCCGCGGGCCAGCGTTTCGTCAGCCAACGCGCCCCGAGGTTCAAGACGAGGCGAGGACGGGGCAGCCTCGCAAGCGCGTCGCGGGCCCAGCGACGATCATCGTCCGTCAGCGGAAGCTGAAATCGCGGCTGGCTCACGTCGGCACCGAGGAGTTTTGCCGCACACAGGTAACGATCGACGGCATGGACATTGGAGCGGGGGGCGTCGTACACGTGACTGTAGGTGTATACCGCGCCTTCGCGTGCGTCCTTCGGACCTAATCGGATCGGGGCGTTTGTCGCCAACGTCATTAGACCGGAGCGGAAGAGGCCCTGGAGATCGATGGTGAGATCAAACCGGTGCCGTCGCAGGTCCCGCAGGAAAGAGAAGAAGCCGATAACTCCGCGGACCGGGTCGCGCTCGTAGACGATCACCTCGTCCAGTGCGGGGTGCCCGTCAAGCAGGCTCCGAAACGAACGGTTAACCACCCATGAGATCCTCGCCTGCGGCCAACGGGCGCGGAGGGCCGAGAGAGTGGGCAGGGCATGGACCACATCGCCGAGCGCGCTTGGCTTGATCAAGCAGATCCGCTGGGGATTCAATTCGTCGATCGCGTCGGTCGCTCGGGACAACATACTGGGAACTCCCTTTCCCTCGATCAGCGAGGCGGGTTACTCTTACTCAAGATCGACGTTCGGGGCAACCCGGAGCTTAGGGCGGTTGGGGTTTCTATACGCCCGACAGGGCTCCTTCAAAGCCCTCCGAATCGAAAGCGACGCCGCGCATGAACGTGCTTCTTCTCATCGTACTATCCGCCACGGCGCTGGAGCGAGGTGAGGCTCGTTTTCAGCCAACGTCCGCTGAGAACTCTGTCCCGGAACGTTTCCGACTCGAAGGCGCCGTCTTTCCGTTCGAGTCGGAACTCCTTCGAACCACCCCGAAATACTCGGTTGAGGCGGTGCGCTTTCCGTCACCGATCGTGACCCCGGACAAAGAGAATAACACCGTACACGCCGAGTATTTTCGGCCCGTCGGCGACGGGAAACATACCGCGGTGGTCGTGCTGCACATCCTCGGGGCGGACTTTGCGCTCTCGCGTTATCTCGCCGCGCGACTGGCGGATCGAGGGGTGGCCGCGCTGTTCGTCAAGCTGCCTTACTACGGCGAGCGGCGGCCTCAAGGTGGTGATCAGCGATTCCTCTCCGCAAACATCGAACGCTCGGTCCTCTCGATGCGGCAAGGCGTGTGCGACGTCCGACGCGCCGCGGCCTGGCTCGCGGGCCGGCCAGAGGTCGATCCAGCGCGGCTGGGAGTCACGGGGATCAGCCTCGGCGGCATCGTTTCGTCTTTGGCCGTTGCCATCGACCCCGCCCTCAGTCAAGGCGCGTTCCTGCTCGCCGGAGGCGACCTGGCACATGTTCTCTGGGATATGCCCGAAGGGCGAAAATACCGTGCGCTCTGGATCGAATCCGGCCGCACATTCGAGGATCTGAAGACACTGACCGATCCCTACGACCCCGTGACCTACGCCCATCGTTTGGTCGGCAAACGCGTGTTGATGATGGCCGGGAACGTCGATGAGGTCGTCCCGCCCGAAGCCGCCCGGGCACTCTGGAGCGCCGCCGGAAAGCCCCCGATCCGATGGCTCGATTGCGGGCACTACTCCGCTGCCGGCTACTTACTGCCCGCGGTTCGCGAAACGGTCGAATTCTTCGCGGCCCCGTGAGCTGACGCGCCGGTTCTCTCGCGCCGCGCCGTCAAACTCGACGCAGACCCAAAATTCGACGTTCCTCGAACACATAACGCTCATGTCCAAGCGTACGGAAGCCGTTGCGGGAAACGGGCGTTCGCGGTATCTTCCCGTCGGAAATGGTTGTTTTCGGCAGGCCAGAAGGAGGGTGGGAATGGCGGCCCAGGTCACGAGCGTCTTTATTTATGTCAACGATGTGGTGAAGTCGCTCGAATTCTACAGCGAGGTCGTCGGCGCTACCGTCGCTCAGATCCACTCGGAGCGCGAAGGAGGCCCCATCAGCCTGGCCATCCTCCGGATCGGTCACTTCAGCCTCATGCTCCACCCCCAGGAACCCCACGCCAGCGAGTTCACCAACACGCGGGTCGGCGTCGGCATGCATCTCCAGTTGCGCGTCGATGACATTGATGCCTTCCATCAGCACTGTCTCGACGAAGGGGCGATGCTCAGCGTATCGGGCGAGCCGACTGACCAGTCGTGGGGCTGGCGCGAATTCGCGCTCAAAGACCCGGATGGCTACGTCTGGTCGATCTACCAGGACAAGTCGGGCGGCCAGTGGACCTGAGCACGAGTCTTGCTTATTCGTCCAGCGCCGCCTCAACCGTGGGGGGCTTCGGGCGAGCCTTGGGAACCGAGTCGGCGGACCAAAACAGGTATGCCCCCATGATCAACAGAAAGCAGGCGTAGAGCCGCTTCATTGCGACGGCCGACAACAATCCGACAAGCTTTGCGCCCGCGAACGCACCGAAGAAATAACCCACCGCAATGAGAATACCGTAAGAGGCAATCATCTCCCCGCGTTTGGCGTATGCCAGCACACTCAGCAGTCCAATCGGCCAGACCTGGGCGAACAAGGACGTCCCCGTCGCTGACTTGATCGGCACGTCGAAAAAGAAGATCAAGGCCGGGACGATCACGAGCCCGCCCCCGATCCCAAACATCCCGCCGAGTAGGCCCGCCACGAGCCCCACTCCCAGGACTGCCAAGTGCGTGAGGTCACTTCTCATTCCACCCGTTCTCCGCAAAGCGCCAAAAGGGCTGCACTGCCAGCTAAGCCGGCCGTCTCGATTCGTAACACGGTCGCTCCCAGTCGGGCAACTGTCCAGCCCGCGTTGCGGGCGAGCGTCACTTCGGACTCAGTAAATCCGCCTTCCGGCCCAATCGCCAGCACGGCGCTCCCGCCATGCGGCACACGAGGCCACAACTCCGGCGGCAGGCCGCAGGGTTGGGCTACGATACGCACGCTCTCGTGAGCCTCCGTGACGAGTCGTTCCCAGGACGTCGGTGTCTCGAGCTCCATGAGACGGTTCCGACCGCACTGTTTGCACGCCTCTACGATGGCCCTGCGCAAACGATCGAGCTTCCCCGTACGAGGATCCACCACTGACCGCTCCGTGATCAGCGGAACAAGCCGATGTACACCCAGTTCCGTCGCCTTCTCGACCAACCAATCAAATCGTTCGCCTTTCGGGACGGCGGTGGCGAGCGTCAGTTGGCACGGAGCGACGCGATCGACGAGCGGTTCGCCCTCAGCGGCCAATTCAACGCGATCCCGTCCCAACTCGGTCACCACCGCGAGTGTGGCAAACCCCCGTCCATCGAAGACTTCGACGCGGTCGCCCACCCCGAATCGTAAGACCCGAACCAGATGGCGTGCTTCATCGCTACCGAGCGTAAACCGTCCCTCTGCCAAGGGTTCAGGACAGAAAAACCGACCAGCCAAGGGCTCTCCTTTTCCGCAAAAACGAAAGCTTCCGGCCCATCTTAACCGATCCTTGGAGGGAAAGGCGACGAGCGGTCCGTGAGATCGCGCTCGCGGGGGAACCAGCAGCGTGTGGATGAAGCATTGGAAACTGGCACGCGATCCGTTCTCCCCAGGAGGGGCGACGTACGTCTCGACACCCACGCACGACGAGGCCGTTGCCAGGTTGGTGCATAACATCGAGACCGGCGCCCGATCGTGCGTCTTGACGGCGGGTGAGGGCCTCGGAAAGTCGGTGGTGCTCAGCCAGGCGCTGTCGGAAACCCGCATACCCACCCGCCGGATTGTGCGCGTGAGCAGCCCGCTTGACGGAACGGGTCTCTTGTCAGCGCTTGCCGAGGGACTTGGTGCGCGGGTGCCGGCCTCGGCTTCGCGAAGCCTCGCCTGGAGGACGCTCGCCCAGGCCGTACGCCTCGAGCGGATGCTCAAGGCTCAAGTCGTCTTCGCCATCGACGACATCGACTACCTTTCCGAGCCAGTCGATCTCCAGGACATCGCGCGCCTCCCGCATCTCGATCCTCACCCTTCCACGCGACTCACCGTGGTTTACGCGTGCCGGCCAACGGATGATCTTCCGATTATGGGTTCATGGGACCTCGCAATTCGCCTGCTTCCGCTCACATACAGCGAGACCGAGCATTATGTCCGCGCCAAGCTGGCCGGCGCTGGCCGGGTGGACGAAACATTCACCCCGCGCGCAATAACCAGGCTGCATGCCCTCGCGGGGGGCGTGCCTCGCGGCATCGACCGGCTCTCTGCGCTCGCACTGATGGCCGGCGCACTGCGGGGTCTGGAAATGATCACACTTGAAGTCATCGAGGGTGTCGCACGGGAGTGCGTGCTCCCGGCGGCCTGATCGGGGTGGCGGGCGATCCGGCGGATGTGCTAACATCGCTGGGTACGCGAATGCTTTTTTCCTCAGTGTCCTAACGCCTCTCGACCCGAGAACTGCGCCCACAATGTCCGAACCTTCCATCCCGTTGCGGAACCCCTACCAAGCGGCCTTTCTCGCCTGGCTTTGCCCGGGTTTGGGACACTTTTATCAGGGTCGAACCGGCAAGGGATGCCTTTACGCCATTTGCATCCTTGCTCTCTACTTCATGGGGTTCGCCATGGGGGAGGGAAAGATCGTCTACTGGCGCTGGGTCAGCCCGCTCAGTGATCCCGAAAAGTTCTCCGTGTACTATCTGGGCCAGTTCTTCGTAGGGCTCCCCGCCTTACCGGCGATGATCCAGGGAACGCTCCAGTACTTCGATCCCACCGCCTCGATCCTCTGGGGCTTCATGAGTCCGCCGGATCAAAACATATTGAATGGCCTTCACCGCAGGCTGGGCAAGCTTGTCGAGGTCGGGACGATCTACACGACGGTTGCCGGCCTCTTGAACGTGCTCGCCATCTACGACGCGTACGAAGGACCGGCTTACGACGCCCTCGACGACGAGGAATCCGCCACGGAAGAGACAGTGGAAGTCAGCGGCCTCAAAGCGGAGGGCCAGGCATGATCTTCGGCGCTGCTCAATTTCAGGTTTATTGGTTTGTGCCTCCCCTCGTCGTCGCCATTAGCCTCGTTTACTCCGCGTCACGACACGAAGCGTGGAGCCGGATCTGGCATCACGCGTTCAAGCTCTGTTACTGGATCATCGGGATCTTGATCCTCACGACGGCCTTCCTCCTGCTGGTCAACACCCAGGTCTAATACCATTTGGTCCTGCCGTTTTCCTGAGTGACGGCCGTGGTCTCGAACTCATGCGTTTCCCCCGCGCGCGGGGCCGAACCCGACGCGCGCTCTTGGGCGTCATACCCTGCCGAGCAGTGAATCTGCGTCGGAGGCTCTCCGCGAGGGGACCGGTCGGATCGCGACGACGCCTACTCAGATAACAACACGAGTTGCCGCTTTCGGAATTCCTCAAAGGGTGCAAACGTCCCTTGACCTCAGGCTATAATGGATGGCATAAGAAGCCGCGAAACGTGGGACCGAAGACCTGCGAAGAACCCTGATATCGATTATGAAGTTGTTCTCTCTCTTGATCCTCTGGTCTGTCTCGCTCGCACCTGTCGGTGAGTCTGCGCGTTCGCTTCCTGTCGGCGCGTTGGTCGTGAAAGCCCATCATATCCGCTTGGCGGAGTTGATGCCGCTCCCGAATAACTCGGGTGCCTATGACTGGCGAATGGGAAGCGCCTCGGCCTGGCTTGGAGAAGAAGAGGATTCCTCCGACGGTGATTCATTTCACGCCGGTCTCGATATTCCCCTGGCCCGCGTTGCTGGGGAGTTGATGTTCGTCGCCGCCTACGAGCGTCAATGGGAACGTACCCAGGCGTCTGCCCCGCATTCCGCCCCCCTTCGTTGTTGAGAGCCCCCCTTTCGCCGTGCGTGATTCCGCAATCTTGCACGGTGCGCGACGGTGCCACACTGGCCCGGCCCGCGATTGCTCTGGATTTCGAGAGATCTCCGGGCTCGGTCTTGGCGCCACAAGGTCGCCAATGGCATGGACGCGCGTGTGCACAACCAGCATACGAGAGCCGCGTTCATCCCCAGATCATTTCCAGAGACGAGTTTATTTTCAGGGGAGGTCAATGACGATGTACTGGACTCACCACTTTTCGCATCTTGAGACACTCACACGCGCACGAAGATGGCTCGCGCAGCTCGGTTTCACGCCCGATCGGATGGAAGTGCACACGGAAGGTGTGCCTCGGATGGCCTTTCTGGTCACCCCCGCCCAGTTCGCGGAGGTCAAGATGTTGATCAACGCGGTTGAGCGCAGCGATCCCGAGGGCTGGCCCAGCTTCTGGGAACTGTCGGCTTATGCACAACACGCTCCGCACTCCGTTGCCGAGCCGGTGCCCTTGGAGGCGGACTCTACTGAAGATTCGGCCATCGGCTGGCATCCTCTCGACTGAGAGGGAAAGCGATTCCTTATCAATCGATTGAAAGATTGGTCGCCGTCGAGTTGAGTCAACGTTAATGAGTGTAGACCGACTGGCCCCGCGGATTTTCGATGCAACGGGCCAGTCATTCCAGTCGGTGTTGCAAACACAAATTACCTCGTGCTGGCCCGATCGTCGGGCCGGCACAGAACCTCTAAGGCTCCCCTGGTGTCATTGGCCATGACGGACGTGAGCACGGGATTTTCACGAATGCTCGCCAATAGACGACGGAGTCTAGCGAATCACCCTTTCAAGGAGACCTCGAATGATGACACGCACCACATTCCCCCGTGTTTACGTTGAAAGCATCGGCGGCGTCACCGTCGCCACGATCGCCGAAAATGAGCTCGTCGCCGAGGAGGTGATCTTCGAGCTCGACGAGCAACTGCTCGAGCTCGCAGAAGCCTTGCCTTCGAGCGACGTGCTGCTCAACTTCCGGGAAGTTCGCCTGATGTCGAGCACCATGCTGGCGGTGCTCCTGAAGTTCTCCCGGCGCATCGCGGCCGTGCGGGGACGGTTGAAGCTGTGCGGCGTCGCGCCTGACCTCATGGAGATCTTCAAGATCACACGCTTTGATCGTCTGTTCGAGATCCATCAGGAAGAGTACCTGGCTCTCGACGCGTTCTAAGAGAACGGCAGCCGTCTTACGGGCACGCTCGTCAGCTCGTGCCCCGCGAAGAGCCGTCCTCCCCCACCCCACAGCCCACCGACAAGCGACCCCACCGGCTGACCCTGCCCCGCTTCGAGCTCAGCGGTCAAACTCCTGAGTCGCTCCCCTTTCGGAGACGTCTCAAGGCGGCGGAATGTCGAGCGCAGGGTTGCGATCGAAGAACCCGTCAGGTTTCAGCGCAAATCCCACGGACGAAACTGGCATCACCGGCCAGTCTTCGATCCGGGGGACGTGGGATTGCCCAAACGTGTACCAGAGGACGACGTCCGTGTCCTCAATGTCGCGGTCGGCCTTCGTCCATTTCGGAAGTCCGTCGCCCCCCGGGTTCTGGTTCGGATAGTCGCCGGTGGGGAAACGCTCCGCCGCCGCAAACGGGGTCACCCACAGGTTCCGGGTCAAAAAACCCGCGCGTTGAAGCACCGCCGCGCCGGGCTGCGCGAGCGGCAATACGCTTTCGCCCGGGCAGAGTCGGTAAGCAACCGCTCGCCCCAGCGCATTCTTGTGGCCGTTATTCACGATGCGCCAGAATCGCGACGAGAGCGCGTTCGTATTCCGCTGCGCCGCGGATTCACTGCGAAGCGGAGTCGCGTCTGCGACGAACGCGTTGCCGTGCGGATTCTCCGGACCCGGAGGCAGCGCGGTGACATTGACCTCGTGCACGCTGTTCGCCTCACCGTCGACGGCCATATCCAGTCGCGCATTGAAGAAATGCTGATGATACGGTGCATTGAGGCGGGGAGCCACCTCCGTCCCGTGCCGGGACGGGTTTCCGGGCCGGAGTGCGGTGGTGTTCATGATGCCCGTGAGCTTGACTTCCATCTGGATCGTGCCATCCTGATAGAAGTACCAGTAGAATCCATAGTCGTAGTTCCCCACCGTCGCCACCATCGAGACGGCGAGCCTGCGCGACCGGCGCGTTTCGGACTGGTTGGTGCGCCAGTCCGTGTGTTTCCAGAGCATGCCGGCGTCTTCCTCGTGGAGGCAAATGGCATTCTTGATCGTCACCACACGGCCCTGGGCGTCCGACAGGTGAGCGTCGAAGTAGCGGATGGTCCCCAAACAGTCACAGCCGAGTTCCAGGGAGTTGGCCATCATGCCCACGCCATATTCGCCAAGGTCGAACGCGTTCTTGCGATACGACGCTTCGCTGGGATCGGCGTAGGGAACAATCATCTCCGCAATCGATGCACGATAGACGACCGGCCGGCCGTCATAACCCACCGTATGCAGGACGAGGCCCTCGCGGGGATTGAACCCAACGCGAAACGCCCACTTCTGCCAGCGCACCTCGTGTCCGTCGACAGCAAAGCTCGCCCCATCCTTTTGCGTGACCTCGAGTGGCTTGAGCCCATCGCGCGTGGTTTTGACATAGGCACGCGCCCAGTTGCCGGCCTCCGGGGGCAACGGGACAACCCCATAGTCTTCAACGCGGAGGACTTCCTTGCGGTTGAGATCGACGACGGCCACGATGCCCTCGACGGGACGTGCGTACCCGTTGTCTCCCGGCTCCGAGCGCACCCAACAGAGGGCTCGTGAGAGCCGTTTCCCACGGTCCTCCGCCGGTTCATTGCCGTAATGCCCAGCAGACCAGGCGTCGACCATCACCCGGTCGAGCGCCTCGACCCCTCGCTTCTTCAACGCCGATCGGAACTCGGGCGAGCGCTTGATCGCCTCTTCGCATTCCGCGAACTCATCGAGCATGATCGGCGGCTGCACCCCATTCGGCAGCGGCTCATAGCGAACGACCTTCGCGCCCCGCAGATCGACGACCGCCTCGTACCCTTTCCCGGTCGCGTTATCGAGGAGGATGAGAAACGCCTCGCGAGGCACCTTGACAGCGCTCTGCGGATGCAAGACCGCGTCTTTGGGCGGTTCCTTCACGGTGACGGTTACGAACCGCATGCTCGGCGGGAGTTTGCGCTCCTTGCGCACCGTTGCGACAGCCGATCGAATCTCCTCGCCGCTCAAGGGATCGAGCGGATGTTGTGTGCGCGACGTCTCGACGCTTGAGGCCGACGCGTCGGCGGCGACTGGCTTCGACTGTGCGTTCGTCGCCGCTGCCCCGATCAGCCACACCACAATCGCCATCGCCCCAACCGCCACGATCTCCCGGACTCTTGGTGTCAGGCTCGACATGGTCACCCCCGCTGGTCAGTCGTTGGGCATCTCTCCGTACTCATGAGGGTGAATCTATCGCGACGGTGTGATCGGGTCCATTTACTCCCGAGGGCAAGAAATTGGTCGGATTGCCGTCACGAGACCGCGATGGCCGTTCAAGCCGATCCAGCCCACCACCGTTCCCTAAATGTTTCGGTGTACGGAGGCTGTGTTGACAGTTCCACCGGGATTGGTATCATTCTGGGGTCTGTTGGATGCATACGGGGCGTAGCTCAGCTTGGCTAGAGCGCACGGTTCGGGTCCGTGAGGTCGGAGGTTCAAATCCTCTCGCCCCGATTGACATTTCCTGACGATTCGCCTTCCCGAGCGGCGCCACTCGATTCCGCAGGTGAGCCGAGTTCTCCGGGCGCACGCCCAGGCTCGACGCAACTGCTCCGAAGAGCCCGACGTCCGGTCGGCCCTTCGTACAACGCGACCGGTGGGGGTGTTGACCCAAAAGTCACCGTCCCGCCGGACACTTTGTTCACTTTGCGTTTCTTGAGCTGAACTTCCTCAAACCTCAAGAACAAACGAACGTTGAGACCCGTGAATAACGTTCCGATCGACTCCAGATTCGCCGGGTCCGACGCCAATTCTCCCATTTGGTCGAAGGCTCGCAGCGCGGCCGAGACTTCGTCGTCTATATTCGTGGCAGGTCTGGCAGACGAACGCAATCGAAGAAGTCGAGATTCGTGGGATTTCTCCTGGAGCCTTAAATCCTCGAACACGGCGGCTGTCGCGCGATAGGTTTCCTCGCTCTCCGCTAACGCCATGTTCTTGCTCGCCAGTTCCCGTTTACGTCGCACTTCCGCCAGTTTCGCCTGCTCAACTGCTAGAAGCGCGTCGGACGGCTCCGCCCCCATTTCTTTTGTTGCAATGGCGCGCAGTTTCTGTTCGAGCTTCCCGCGAATCGCAGGGGCAATCACACGTTGCTGGATGCAGGTCAGCAAGAATCGCGCAGCCGTGACACCATCGACAACGTTATGCCGACACTCCGCTCCATGGCTTTGTTGATAAAAGCCGCAGAGATACCGAAACGTTTCGCCATATGGCTGTCTGTACATCGGCCACCCGCAGCCTATGTCGAAAATCCTGCTGCCCAAAGGATTTCGCGCTGGAGTCCGCGAGCGAGGCTTACCACGCTGCGATCCGCCCCGTTTATCCAGGTCATCAAGAAGTCGCTTATGGCGGCTCGGGTCAACGAGCGGTTCGAAGCGTGCCTCCGCGCTAATCCGCATCGACTCGGGGTTCGCGACGACCTTCGGTTTGCCATCTGTCCTCAGATCGGCATCGTCCAAGCCGCGAGGCCCGTCTGGTGTAAATCGAAATTGAT
>DAIDJG010000589.1 GCA_027451445.1 Singulisphaera sp. | reverse complement strand
TGCTGTACAACGGCTGCCTACGAGGCAACGTTCACACCACCGCCGGCCGGTTCCACACACGTGAGAACACGACCGAAATCCGACGGCCACCGGCGCGGTGGCCCTCGGCCGAGATGTCAAGCGCCCGATCCGGTGCCGGGTAGTCCGCACCGATGCGGGTCCGCGTCTTCGCACGTCGGGCGAAGTGCGAGGGGTTTTGCGCGAAGCTGAGACGGCCCATGATGCCACCTCTCTGTGGAACGCCCACACGGACATCCCCCGATCGGGCGCGCAGCACGAACGGGCGGTGCTGGCGCGCAATCTCAGGGAACGGGTCACGATTGACCGACCGACCGCGCAAGCCGAGGGGGGAGAAACGGCCCACGTGTCGGAGACTCGCACGACCGACGAACGCAATCGATGAACTTGCGGGATCGCGTCCGCGATTTCGTGATCGGAGCCAGGCGCTCCGATTAACGCAAGGTATAGCCACGGCGTAGGCCCGATGTAAATACCTTGCCGCCGAATCTCACGATTTTCTGGTAAACGTGATCGCCAACAGTCATTCTTTACGCATCGAAAACTATTGTTGGTTTAGGGTTTACGTCTCATCGCACGGACCTACAGAATTTTCAGCAAAAGCGATGTTTTCGCACAAAAAGGTCGAATCCGAGGGCAAAGTTCTCCACGGAGCATCGCAGCGATGTGTCCGCGAGGTTGTCGCGGCCGCGGAGTCTGATGATCGAGTTTTCGAGGGGTGGACTCGTCATTTGTTAATTTAGGACATCATCACCGCCGTGGCGAAGATACAGTCGAAGGCATTCCCACACGCTGTGGGTGAAACGAGTTCCGCGACGGCCCCGGCGATGCAAAGAACCATCTGGACATGTACGTGGCCCGGCCAATCCACGAACGGATGGCGCTCGGCGGCGGCCGAGCCAGACCTCGACGTGGACGTTTGAAATCACTTCGGCCAGACACCATCGGTGAGCCCGTCCGCTGTTTCGGACGCGCGGGCGAAAATCCGAGGACTTGCGGATTTTTCTTTCGAATATTTGACGCCGACGAGCGTATACTAAGTGATCCATAGTTCAGGTGTGCCCGTTTCGTGCCGGTAAGGTGCGCGCTACACCACCTGCCAGCGGTCGGAAAAAGGGAGGAAAGGGTCGATGCGTCGGGTGGACCGCCAATCTCATGACGGCCCGTTCATCAGCCTTGGGCCGTGGCACGACGAGTTCGACCGACTGTCCCACGGCGGTGGGGAAGGCATGGCCCGCGCTGCGGAGAGGGTATTGCCCTATGAACCCCCTGACACGCTCAGAATCATGGCGTGGACGGCGGGATCGCTCACAATCGGAGGCCCGATCGTCATGCAATCTACAACTGCCGTTGATCTCGGTTATCGGAGATTAGGAACCGATTGGCAATTCAGCGTCTTCGATTCCGAATCCGCAGTGTTGGTATGATGGCCAAGGCTGCCCGCACCGGCAGATCGAAATGTTTGGCGTATTTGAGAGCGGATTGAGTAGCGTTAATCGTGTGGCGTTTGTGGCCTAAAAATTATGCTGACGCCGTAGGGAGCGGCCGAAACGGGGTGTATTTCGGATATTTCGTAATCGCTCACCAGTTGGTGCGCGAAGATGGGAAACGTTGGATGGCCGCCGGCAAGCCCGAAGGGCGATGCCCGCGGACATTGGGACCGTCCGCATGGACCGGGGCATCGCCCTGCGCGCTCGGCCTCAGCCGCCCGCCCATGCACCCATTCGTTTGGCTGAACGAGAGTATATTTCGGATATTTCGTAATTCTCGGAGCACTTTTCATGCACCTATTGGACGAACTGTGCGGAGGTATATTTCGGATATTTCGTGAATCTCGTAACGCTCGTCAGTTGGTGCGCGAAGATGGGAAACGTTGGATGGCTGCGGTCGAACCCGCAGCCGCCCGCCCTCGACGGGCATCTCCTGAAGACGTAACGCGCATCAACTGGCGAGACCTGGGGATATTTCGGAAATCCCGGCGGTGTTTTTCCGGTTTTCTGACGTCAAATCTCGCGAGACGGCACTGTGGTCACGCATTCGCGATGAGTCACGCGTAGCGAGACTTGAAATCGGGAAGTCTCATGGTGGCTTGCGGATCGGCGTAGATGAAGCAACCACGAACGAGATCTGCCGGACCTCCACGGCGCGCAGCGTCGCCCAGCCGGCGCCCGCGAACCGGCGTCGTGAAGGAGGAGAATGTGAAGCGAATGATATCGCGAAAAAACTCCGAAACTCCGAACCTCTTGATAGGCCACGACTTGCGTAGTTCAGAGTTTCCCCGAAACTCCGAAACTCCGAAGCCATGGCGCGCGACGGATTGGCAAGCTCAGCCGTTGCGGCGAACGACGAAAAGACAGGGCCTACAGCCTCCCAGGTCTCGGTTCGCTTGGCTTCCAGTTCATCCCGCTGCCGCCAACGACGAAAGCACAGCGCCGACAGCGGTTTACCGACGGGTTGCGTATAATCGGGAAGCCGAGGTGTCGCGGCGTACAAGGGGCGAGTGCCGCAGCCACCCGCGATCCGCAGTCGCTGAATCGGTAACTTGTTCCCGGCCTGTTCCTAAGCCGTTTGGTAACAGTGGGATGGGTTTCGTGTCGAGCCGACGGTGTATTCTCACACCTTTCTCCTCGTGGGCATTGGTATCTACGCAAACCGCGGACGGCCGGTTTCTCCACGCACCCCTCACCCGGCCCTCGTTGAGGGCCGACCTCTCCCACAAGGGGAGAGGTGTGTGGTTCGCTTCTCGGCGGTCGGAGGGGGAAACATCCCTCTCCGCTTGCGGGAGCGGGTCGCCGCGCTGCGGCGGGGTGAGGGGTTCGGGCTGCCCCGGCCGTTTTGTAGATACCAATGTCCTTGTGGGAGTGGGGTGATACAAGCCAATGCGTCGCCTGAAGTTACAACTCGTTGAACAGTATTGATAATACGCGATTCCTGAAGAGTCAATGGGTTGTCATTCTCAACCGGGAGCGGTTACACGACTCGAGCTGTCATGAAACACTTCTCCGTGCTCCTCCTTCTCCCGACCGTCCTTGTGCTGACCTCCTGCGGTTCCGACACCGCGGCGGACAAACAGCTTCCGTCCGCCGCTCCTCGAACGGGTGTCTCCGAAATTGAGGCGCCCTCGGACGACCGTCTTCGCGCGGGACAAACGCTCTACGTTCCGGCTTATCCATCGATTTTCACTTCGGATCGAGGGCATGCGTATCGTCTCGCGATCACGCTATGCGTCCGCAACACCGATGAGCGGAGCCCGATGATCGTCAAGAGCGTGAAGTACTACGACCAGGAGGGGAAGCTGATTCGCGACTATCTCCCAAAACCGGTTCAGATCTCTCCTCTTGCCTCCGTGAGTTACTTTGTTGCCGAGAACGACGTGACTGGCGGGATCGGCGCGTGTTTTCTGGTGGAATGGGTTGCCGATCAGGCCGTCACCCCGCCCGTGGTGGAGGCGGTGATGGTGGGCACGTCCGGTCAGCAGGGCGTTTCGTTCATCTGCCCAGGCCGTGTCCTCGAGGACCGGGCACGGCCGTCACCTGAAAGCCAGTGATATCGCTTGCCCGTGGATCAATGTCTGGTGTGTTCGCCGCGTTGTCGGAACGCAGTTGCTCCTGTGAGGAGACCGGGACATGGCAGATTACGACCTGAAAGCCGCGGCTTTTCCGAAGCTCACTGATGCCCAGATCGCTCGTCTTGGAGCTTGCTCCGAGGCGTCGTCGCGGCGTTACCGCGCCGGGCAATTTCTCTTTCGCGTCGGCGAACGAGATTTCAAGTTCTACGTCATCCTGACGGGCGCCGTCGAGATTGTGGACTGTTCGGGCGAGGCGCCCAACCTTCTTACGGTTCACGTCGCGGGGTCTTTCACGGGGGATGTCTCGCATCTGACGGGGAATTCGTCCATCGTCAGCGCCATCGTCCGTGACGACTGCGAGGTGCTCGAAATCTCGACTTCGACCCTGCGACGGATCCTGAGCGAGTGTCCGGACCTGAGCGACGTCATTCTCCAGGCATTCATCGCCCGGCGCAGGCTCTTGCGCGAGCCGGGGACGTTCACGGGACTGCGGGTGATCGGCTCGCGCTATTCACAAGATACTTTCCGGGTGCGCGACTTTCTGGCGAAGAACCGCGCACTCTTCACCTGGTTGGATCTGGAAGACGACCCCGCGGTCGACCTGCTGCTCAAGCAGTTTGGATTGTCGGAAGCGGATACCCCTGTCGTCGCTTGCGGGCGGATGGTGCTGCTGCGGAACCCATCGAACCGCCAACTGGCCGAGGCGGCGGGGATCCTGCGGCCGATCGAGCAGACGGTTTATGACCTCGCGGTGGTCGGCGCCGGGCCGGCGGGGCTCGCCGCGGCGGTGTATGGGGCCTCGGAAGGTCTGAAAACGATCGTCCTGGAGCGCATGGCACCCGGTGGCCAGGCGGGACGTAGCATGCGGATCGAAAACTACCTGGGATTCCCCACAGGGCTTACCGGCAGTGAGCTGGCGGACCGCGCTGTGTTGCAGGCCAACAAGTTTGGAGCGTATCTCACGGTTCCCACGCCTGTTGCCGGTCTCACGTTCGAGCAGTCCTACCCCGTTCTTCGCCTGGAGAGTGGAGAGGCGGTGGTCGCCAAGTGTCTCCTGATCGCGACAGGAGCGGACTACCGCCTGCTCGGCATCGAAGGATGTCAGCAGTTCGAAGGCCGTGGCGTCTATTATGCCGCAACGCCCAACGAAGCGCAGATCTGCCGAGGCGCGGAGGTTGTGGTGGTCGGTGGTGGGAATTCCGCAGGACAGGCCGCCGTGTTTCTCTCTGGTCAGGCGCGCAAGGTTTGCCTCGTGGTACGCGGCGGTGATCTGTACAAGAGCATGTCGAGCTACCTGGCGCGCCGGATCGAACAGACGAAGAACATCGAGTTGCTCTGCAACACGACCGTTCGGCGCATGGACGGTAACGGCCACCTGACTGGTGTCGAACTCGCGAACAGCGAGACCGGAGAAGCTCGGACAATGCAAACCCCTGCGCTATTCAGCTTCATCGGCGCGGTCCCGAGGAGCGAATGGCTGCCACCGGAAATCGAGACGGATGGCAAAGGGTTCGTCCGAACGGGGCCGACCCTGGCGCAATCGTCGCATTGGAGCGCCCGCCGCACGCCGTTTCTGCTCGAAACCAGCCGCCCCGGTGTCTTCGCGGCGGGCGATGTGCGTTCCGGATCGGTCAAGCGGGTCGCATCGGCGGTGGGGGAGGGGTCGATGGTGGTGCAGTTCGTGCACGAATACTTGAAGGAGATGTGACATCGAGAGCGTGAGCGTTCTTCGCCGATTCGCGCCCTGGGCATGGGCCGGGTTCCGTCCTCGACTCCAGAGACGTTAAGATTCCAGTAATCTCTTGCGATACCTTTTCGGTCCGAAAAGGAGCCAACGGTCATGGTCATGGTCACAATCGAAGAAGCTCAGAGCACATTGCCCGAATTGATTCGCCGCCTGAGTCCTGGCGAAGAAGTCCTCATCACGGAAGATGACCATCCGGTGGCCCGATTGGTCGCGACTGTGCCTCCCCAGCCGGTGCGGAAGCTAGGCACAATGAAGGGAACGGTACTGTACATGGCTCCTGACTTTGATGCTCCCCTGGATGATTTCCGGGAGTACATGGAATGAGGCTCCTGCTCGACACGCATACGCTTATCTGGGCTGTCGAGCAACCGTCTAAACTGGGGTCCGCCGCGCACGCCGTGCTACAGAATCCTGCAAACGATCTGTTGTTAAGCGCAGGGTCGATGTGGGAGATCGCCATTAAAGTCGGACTGACGAAGCTCTCGCTCTCCTTGCCCTACCGCGATTGGATGACGCAAGCGACGATGAACCTCGGTGCTTCGGTCCTGCCGATCACACTCGAATACGCCGACGCCTTGGTGCGACTTCCCAATCATCACCGTGACCCGTTCGATCGACTCCTGGTGGCACAAGCCCAGGTCGAAGGCGTGCCCCTTGTGAGCGCCGATGCATTGCTCGATCCTTACGGGATCACCCGCATCTGGTAGAAGAGCGAAAAGCTTTCGCTGTCACCCTGCGCCAGTGGGCGTCCGAATTCCTCAAGAGTTGTTGTCCCGATTGACCACTCCTGACGGTTGTCCTAAAATGCGAACGAGTTGGGGCCGACTTCGTTCGGGCAGATGTGCGGACCGTGCTGGCGCGATGGCGATCACGTACTATAAGCGGTTCCGTATGGAGGTCGATCTCGAAGGCGCCTACGCCACGCCTCCCCTGCCCCCGGAGTTCGTCTGGGTGTCCTGGGACGAGTCGCTTATCGACCAGCACGCCGAGGTCAAATACCTGAGCTTCCGCAGCGAGATCGATGCCTGCGTCTTCCCTTGCCTGGGCGATCGATATGGTTGCCAGCGACTGATGCGTGAGATCCGCCGTAAGCCCGGTTTTCTGCCGGGTGCGACCTGGCTCATCGCCGGTCCCGACGGCTATGTGGGCACGGTCCAGGGGGTCATGGACCGTGGACCGATCGGCGCGATTCAGAACGTGGGAGTCGTGCCGTCGTATCGCGGGCTCGGGCTCGGCCGGGCGTTGATTCGCAGGGCTCTCCAGGGCTTTCAGTCGGCCGGGCTTCAGCGGGCCTACCTCGAGGTCACCGCGGAGAACGCGAGCGCGGTTCTGCTCTATCGAGCGGTCGGCTTTCGGCGTGCCAAGACCCTGTACAAGGCGGTCGATGGGTAAGGAAGGGTGTAGACAGTCGTTCGCTCACTGGACAAAGTAGGGCGAACGATGCCTGGCGGCCGTCTACCCGCCGCTTAGCGCGATCCCCATTTGAGTTTTCGAGACATAGCCACTTGCACTGAGGTCCCCCGTGCCCGACGCTGCCGCGACAGTCGTGACGCAACACACGTATCCCAATGGTCTGGTTCTGGTTGCGGAGACGATGCCGGGCGTGCAGTCCGCCGCGTTCACGCTGCTGTTGCCAGCCGGTTCGGCCTACGAACCGGAAGGGACGGGCGGGGCGGCGTCGATGCTCTCGGAATGGATCACGCGCGGGGCGGGCGATCGCGACAGCCGGGAAGTGCTCTCCGCGCTCGATAACCTCGGCGTCAGCCACGGCGAAAGCGCGCAGAATCTCCACACGAGCATTGCCGCCGCAACACTCGGCCGCAACCTCATCCCGGCGCTCGAAATCTTTGCCGACGTGGTGCTCCGGCCTCACCTCGACGATGAGGAAGTCGAGCCGATCCGGGCCCTCGCCCTGCAGACCCTGCGCAGCCTGGAGGACGATCCGGGCACGAAGGTCATTTACGAGTTGCGCAAGCGCCACTTTCCCGACCCTTGGGGACGTCCGTCCCCCGGCACACCTGAGACCGTCGCGGCCGTCGCGCCGGAGACTCTGCGGACTTTTCACCGAGAACGGTATCGTCCCAACGGCGCGATCCTGGGCGTCGCCGGCGCGATCGATTGGCCTCGTCTGCGCGACGCGGTCGGCCATCTGTTCGGCGGCTGGAGACCGGGAGCCGAGCCTTCGGTCGTGGAACGTGCGACCGGGCCGGCCCGCGACCACATCCTGCGCGAGACGCAACAGATCCAGATCGCGTTGGCCTATCCGGCAGCTACGGTCGCCAGCCCCGAGTACTACCGCGCCCGCGCCGCGGCCGCGATTCTTGGGGGCTACTCGTCCGCTCGCTTGTTCACCGAGGTCCGTGAGAAGCGAGGGCTTTGCTACTCCGTTTATGCCAGTTACGAAAGCCACCGCAACCGCGCTGCGATCCTCTGCTACGCTGGCACCAGCGCCGACCGCGCGCAGCAAACGCTCGACGTCACGGTCGCCGAGATCGCGCGCCTGACGCGCGACGGGATCGAGGCTGAGGAACTGGAAACCATGCGTGCAGGGCTGAAAAGCGCGCTCATCATGCAGCAGGAGTCAAGCATGAGTCGCTCCGGCGCGCTCGCGTCGGACTGGTTCTACCTCGGCCGGGTCCGCTCCCTCGCTGAGATCTCCGCCGCACTCGATGCGCTCACGCCGGCGTCGGTGAGTGAGTACGCGGCGTCTCAAGGGACGCGCGAGATGACGATTCTCACGCTGGGCCCGAACGCCCTCGTCATGCCCGTCTGACGCGGCGTCCGCACGCATGTTGTCGAACAACTTCTTAGATGCTGAGGATATTCCCATGCATTTTCACAATACGGTCCTGGATAACGGCCTCCACGTCATTGCTGAACTGAACGATCAGGCCCACTCAGTTGCGTGCGGGTTCTTCGTGAAGACCGGCAGCCGAGACGAGTCGAAGGACGTCGCCGGCGTCTCCCACTTCCTCGAGCACATGATTTTCAAGGGAACCCCGCGGCGCGATGCCCTTGCCGTCAATCGCGACTTCGACCGCGTGGGTGCCAAGCACAATGCCCAAACGTCGGAGGAGGACACCTTCTACCACGTGACCTGCCTGCCGGAGTACTTGCCCCAGTCGTTCGACGTTCTCTCCGACATCCTTCGCCCCACCTTGCGCGAAGACGACTTCGACACCGAGAAGCAGGTGATTATCGAAGAGATCAAGATGTATTTGGATAACCCGATGTCCGTTGCCTATGAGGCCGCGAAGGCCGCACACTTTGGGGCACATCCGCTCGGGCAGAGCATTCTGGGAAGCGTCGAGTCGATCAGCGACATGAAGGTCGAGAGGATGCGCGAATACTTCGCCAAGCGCTATAGCCCGGCGAATATTGTGCTGGCCTTCGCGGGGAAGACGCAGTGGGACACCGTCATCGACCTGGCCCGCAAGCACTGCGGTCATTGGGCCGGCGAGCCGGCCGCCCGGCAGGCGGTTGCCCCGAGAGGTTCCGGTTCCTTCCAGACAATCCTTCGAGCGGACGATCAGCAGCAGACGGTGATTGGCGTTGCCGACGGACCGCCACTGGAGAGTCCCGACCGGTATGTCGCCCAACTGCTCGCGACCATTCTGGGAGACCACACGGGTTCCCGGCTCTACTGGGAGCTGGTAGATCCCGGCTTCGCGGACGGCGCCGAAGTTTCGTACCAGGACTATAACCAGGCCGGCACCTTTTATACGTTCCTGAGCTGTGAGCCGGGTGAAACTCAGGAAAACCTGGGTCGGATCACCGATCTGTATGCTGACATTCTGAGTGAAGGTCCGACGGAGGAAGAGCTCACTCAGGCCAAGAACAAGGTTCTTGCCCGATCCGTCCTGATGAGCGAGCGTCCGATGGGCCGCCTGTCATCACTCGGATTCCACTGGACGTATCGCCGTGAGTACATGGCGGTTGCCGATGAGCTCGAGGCCTACAACCGGGTTACCCTCGACGACCTCAACCGGGTGCTCCGGCAGTGGCCTTTGCTGCCGTTGACAATTGTTTCGGTCGGTCCGACGGTGGATGTCAAGCGTCCCGAGAGCGAGTGATCGAGGCGCATCCTCGCAAACGGTCCGATCATGTAGAATGGATAGGGCGAGTGAAGGGAGTATTTGTGCGAGCCCGACTTCACTCGCGACGCACTTGACGGCTCTCGGAAAGGGAGCGCATTCATGAGCACCACGGTCAGAATCACCTACGACCAGTTCGAGGAGATGAGCCGCCGAGGTGATTTTGCGGACTCGGAGGATCGCTACGAACTCCTCTTCGGCGAGCTCTGTCACATGCCCCTTCCCGACCCGCCCCACGAGGATGTTGTGGACGAACTCGCCGAGTGGAGTTTTCAAAGCCTACCGCCCGGCGCAGCGCGAGTTCGGATCCAGAATTCGCTGGGTATCCCGCTGGTCGACAGTGTCGCGATTCCCGATGTGGCGTGGTTGCGCCGGCGCGACTATTCCGCCGGCAGACCGCTTCCGGAAGACGTGCTTTTGGTCATCGAAGTCGCCGATTCGAGTCTTTCGCGTGATCGAAACCTCAAGGCTCGCCTCTACGCTCAGGCCGGCATCGCTGACTACTGGATCGTGAACATTCAGGATCGTTGCCTCGAGATCCGGCGTGACCCCGAGGAAGAAGAATATAAGAAACGTTTTATTAATCGTCCCGGCCAAGAGGCCCATCCGCTTGCCTTTCCGGACATCGCGCTACCCATCTCGAAGCTTTTCCCGGAAGGGTGATCCCCATGCGGATCGTCAGCCTTCTGCCCTCTCTGACCGAGTTGGTTTGCGCGCTGGGACGCGGCGGGGAGCTTGTGGGGGTGACGCACGAATGCGACTATCCGCCGGCCATTGAGCGGCTCCCGCACTTGACTCGGAGTCTCATTCCAATCGAAGCAGCGAGCGGCGCCATTGACGCACTCGTCGCCGAACAGGCTGGAGGCCTCTACCAACTCGACGCCCTGGCGCTCGGAGAATTGCGCCCCGACGTTATCCTGACGCAAGAACAGTGCGATGTCTGCGCGGTCAACGAGGCGACGGTCCGGCGCGTCGCGGCCAGCCTGCCAAACTCGCCGCATGTCGAGAGCGTGAATCCCACCGACCTCGCCGGGGTGTACGCGATGTTTCGCAGGATCGGCGAGCTTCTTAACCGTCGCGACGCTGCCGATGCTCTCGTCGCCCAAATGGAAGCGACCGCCACTGAGGTCGCGCGCCGAACTCAGGGTCGGGAACGGCCTCGCGTCTTGCTACTGGAATGGTTCGATCCCCCCTACTCTTCTGGGCACTGGAATCCGGAGATCATCGCCTTGGCCGGCGGCGACGAAGTCATCGGACGCCCTGGCGCACGGTCGCGACGTCTTACGTGGGAGGAGATCCAGGAGGCGGATCCCGACGTCATCGTGCTCGCGCCGTGCGGGTTCTCGATTGAACGGTCCGAGACTGAGTTCGGATCGCTTTCCGCGAAAGCGGACTGGAAGGCGCTTCGAGCTGTGCGAACGGATCGGGTCGTGCTCGTCGACGGTTCGGCGTTCTTCTCGCGGCCGGGTCCCCGGCTCGAGGAGAGCCTTCGGATAGCAGCCGCGGCCCTTGCCCCCGACGTGTGCGGCGACTTGGTCGCGATCCGCCCGCGTGTTCTTGCGTCTCCCGTGGTGACGGGGGAGGGAGTGGTCTCTCGGCGTTGAGGGTCGCGAGCCCGGAAAGCGAGGTCTCGTCGATCGCGCATCGCAGAGCACCCAAGAGGGCTACGACGCGAAGCTGATCGAAAACGCGCCCGTTTGCTCTTGCAACACAGTCTCGCCATCCCCATAATCACCCGATGCGCGGTCCTATGGGGCCGCGATTCTTGGTTTTAGGGTCAGGCACTCCGAGGCAGTCAGCGTGCTCTCGGCTCCTCGTGGACTTCGCCCTTGAGCGGGGTCAAGCAAAGGGCGACTTATGGCGGAAGCGGTCAAAATCAAGGTCGAATCGCGAGATCCTGCGAAGAACAAGGGCACGGGCTCTCGGGTTGCGCGTAAGCTGCGAGCGCAGGGGAAAGTCCCCGCGGTCATTTACGGCCACAAGCAGGCCGTGGTGCCCATTGCGCTTTCGCGTGACGCGGTGCACGAGCTCATCAAGAAAGCGACTCACTTCGCCGAGCTCGACCTCGGCGGCTCGACGGAGACCGTGCTCGTCCGCGACGTGCAGTGGGACCATCTTGGTAAGGAAATCATCCACCTCGACTTCGCCCGCGTGAGCGCGGAGGAGTCGATCGAGACCGAAGTGCGGCTCGACTTGCGGGGTTACGTCCCCGGCGCGGTTGCCGGCGGCGTGCTTGAGGTCGTCGTCCACACCGTTCCGGTCATTTGTAGTGCCAGCGCGATTCCGGACGCGATCAAAGTCGACGTCAGCCACCTGCAACTGGGTCACGGAATCCATGTGCGCGACCTCGTGCTGCCCGAAGGCGTGAAGGTGGACGCCGACCCCGAATTGCTGCTCGTGCACATCGTCGCCCGCGCCGCGACGCCTGAGCCGACGGCCGGGGCGGCGGGTGAGGCGGCGACCCAACCTGAAGTCATCAAGCCTGAGCGTAAGGAGAAAGAGAAGGAGTAACGGTTTCGGTAGGCTCCGCCCTCGCGCTGGGGGACTGGTCCGACGAGGGAATGATGAAACTGGTCGTCGGCCTGGGCAATCCGGGCAGCAAGTACGAGGGAACGCGGCATAACATCGGCTTCGACGTGGTCGATCGGCTCGCCGCCGGCGGCTCGGGAGCGAAATTCTCGCGGAAGTTCGATGGGCTCGTCGCGGAGACGGAAATCGACTTCCGCCGCGTGTTGCTGCTCAAGCCCGAAACGTTCATGAACCTTAGCGGTCGTTCGGTCAGTCAAGCGGTTCGGTTTTATAAGCTTGATGTGTCGGATCTGATCGTGATTTGCGATGATCTGTCCCTGCCGTTGGGCAAGCTCCGAATTCGCGGTGGTGGTTCCGACGGCGGACAGAAGGGCTTGCGGGACGTGGCGGCCCACCTGGGGACGGACCAGTATCCCCGGCTCCGGATCGGCATCGGTGAGCGCTGGGCCGTCGATGCCGCCGACTTTGTGCTCAGCCGTTTCCGTCCTACCGAACGTGCCGTGATCGATGACGCCCTGATTCTGGCGTCGCAAGCTGTTGCTGTCTGGGCCTCGCAGGGCCTTGACGCCGCAATGAACCGATTCAACGGGCCGGCAACGGCCGAGAAATGATCCGCGAAGAGGCCGGCGAGGCGTCCGTCGAAACCGGCTGCAACGCTCTGATCGAACGATGATTACCGTCTTCCGACGACTTGAATTCCGAGGAGCCCGAACTTGCCCGTAAACATGTATGAAGGGATGTTTTTGCTGGACAGCTCGAAGGTCGCTGCCTCCTGGGACGACGCGGTCAAGCATGTGCATGACATCTTGACGAAGCACCAGTCCGAGATCGTTGCGAGCCGCCAGTGGGACGAGCGCAGGCTGGCCTACTCGGTCAACGGGCACAAGAAGGGTACGTACCTTCTGACCTACTTCAAGACCGACGGCGCTGAGCTCCGGGAGATCGTCGCCGACTGTCATCTGAGCGAAGTGATCCTCCGTGAGCTGGTCCTGAAAGTCCACCCGAAGCTGGCCGACCACCTGGTCAATCAGGCCATGACTTCGACCCCGAGCATCGAGGCCGAGGAAGCTCAGGGCCGTGGCCGCGACGAAGAAATGGACGAGCGTCCTCGACGCCGTCGCCGCGACGACTGAGTCTGGCCGTCCACGGACTCTCGGTTGATTCCCGCCGCGTCCCTCGGCCCACCGACCGGCCGCTCAATCCGTGATGAGCATGGATGTTCTGTTTGTTGACACTTGTGTGCCGACGGGGAATCTGGTAACTTCGCGGTAGGGAACAACCGTTTACGCCCGTCCGACGCAGCGGAGGTTTGAGGGACCGGCGCACCCCCATTTTTTGGGGAGGGATCAGGCGATGGCCAGTTTGAACAAAGTTTTTCTGATCGGCAACCTGACGCACGACCCTGAGCTGCGGTACACGCCCAACGGGTCGGCGGTCACGGACCTTCGGCTGGCGATGAACCGCTATTACACCACGAAGGAAGGCGAACGGCGCGAGGAAGCGACATTCATCGACGTCACCGTCTGGGAACGGCAAGCGGAAAACTGCTGCCAGTATCTCAAGAAGGGACGTCCCGTGCATGTCGAAGGCTCGATTCGCATGGAGAGCTGGAACGACAAGAACACCGGTGAGAAGCGGACAAAGCTGAAGGTGCTGGCCGAGAACGTGCAGTTTCTGGATAGCCGTCGCGACGATTCAGGCGGCTCTGATTCGGACTACGGTCCACCGGCGGCCCGTGAGGTTCCCCCGCCTCGTCGCGGCATGAGCAGCGGCGAGCCACGCACCTCGAGCAATGGACCTTCCCGCTCCAGTTATCCGCCTACGAACAGCGCGCCTCCGAGCCATCGGTCCCCAGAACCCGATGGGGGTGATGAGGACATTCCATTCTGATTGGGAAGTGGGTTGAGGCCCACTGACGACCGGTATTGAGTATGGGTGGGCTTGGCCTGCCCCGCGAACCCTTTGATTTCGACCCGGGAACGGCTGAGCGTCGGACTTCGACCTTCTCGCCACCCCACTAGCGCAGGAGTGAGTGAACTATGGCCAAGATGACCGACAAGAAACCGGCCAAGGCCAAGGCGAAGGTCAAGCAAAAGGCGTCGACGACAGCCAAGAAGGCCGCCGAGGCGGCCCGACACAAGGCGACGGCCGCTCTGGTGCCCGAGGTTCGCCAGCCGGGTGTGGAGCGCCGCAAGAACCATCCGATGCGCGCAAAGGATGGGCATATGCAGGTCCTCTTGACTCACGACGTGCCCCACCTGGGACATCCGGGCGAACTGGTCAAGGTGCGTCCCGGATTCGCGCGCAACTATTTGCTGCCGCAAGGGCTTGCCACCTTTGCCACGCCGCACAACCTGCGCATCGTTGAGAAACACCGCCAGCGCCTCCGTGCGCTGGAAGAGGCTCGCCGCGCGGACCTTCTGAACCTCGCGGCCCAGATCGCGCAGCGCTCGCTCACGATCGAAGCGAATGCGAACGCCGAAGGGCACCTTTATGGCTCGGTGAATGCCGAGCAGATTGCCGCTGCCCTGCGCACCGACAGCTTCCCGATCGAGGCCGACAACGTAAAAATCGAAGGCCCGCTCAAGGAGCTTGGCCTCTATACCATCAAGATCTCACTCGGTCAGGACGTCGATACCGAGGTCAAGCTTTGGGTCGTCCCGACCCACTCCGAAGAAGCTGCGAGTTGAGGCTGCGTGAGCAATTGCGTCTACCCGGTCGGCGTGTGTCCTGGATGAGGCGCGCATCGACCGGGTAAAATTCGTTGATGATCAGGTTGCGTCTTGGTCGATACGATTGTTCAGATACAGCCGTCCCGCTGAGCCCTTCCGCGCACCGACGTCGTCGAGAGCGCTTCCACGCGATCGCCCCTTGAGGAGCGCCCCGCCGGGTCGGCCTTTGGTTCCCGGCTCGCTCGCAAGGAGTCTCCCTCGACCATGTCGTCCCTTCCTTCCGGCAACGGCAACGGGTCGCATCGCGGCACCAAGGCGGAGCCCTCCGCGCTCTTCGATCGCCTGCCACCGCAAAACCTCGAAGCAGAACAGAGCGTGCTGGGCGGGATCCTGCTGGACAACGACGTCCTGCACGAGATCGTCGTGTTTCTCAATGAGAAAGACTTCTATCGCGACACGCATCAAATCATTTTCCGCGCGATGCTCGACATCTACGACAAGCGGAAAGCGATCGATACGCTCACGTTAGCGGAAGAGTTGATCCAGCGCGATCAGTTCAAGGTGGTCGGTGGGGACGAGACGCTCGCACAGTTGGTCAACGCGGTTCCTCACGCCGCGAACGTGAAATTCCACGCGCAGATCGTCCGTGAAAAGGCAATCCAGCGTCTTCTGATCGAAGCGTCGAACGAGATTCTGCGCGACGGGTACTCCAACCAATTCACGGCCGCCGAACTGCTTGAATCGGCCGAGCGGAAAGTCTTTGCGATCGCCGAAGATCAGACCAAAGGCGACACGGTCGAGATCAAGGATGTCGTGACCGAGGCGATGGAGCGGATCGCCCTGCGCTCTGAGTCGCAACACCCAATCACCGGGGTTGCGTCCGGATTCTTCGACCTGGACGACATCACAGGCGGTTTCCAGCCGAACCAGCTCGTTATCCTGGCGGCGCGGCCGAGCATGGGAAAAACGGCATTGGCGCTAAATATCTGCGATCACGCCGCGATCCAGAACAAGACCGCCGTCCTCTTCGTCAGCCTCGAAATGGGTAAGATCGAGCTCGCAGAGCGCTTGCTCTGTTCTCGCTCCCGGGTTGATGGCCATAACCTCCGCACTGGCCGGAATCTCGGCACGCGCGAAATGGCCGCGCTGGGCAAGGCATACAAGGAGCTCGGCGATGCGCCGATCTTCATCGACGACACCGCAGCGCGGACGATGCTCCAAATCGCCGCGAACGCCCGACGGCTGATGATGAGGCAGAAGCTCGGTCTCATCGTGGTCGATTACATCCAGCTCATCGACGCTGAAGAGTCGCGCGACAGCCGGCAAGAGCAGATCGCCAAGATCAGTCGCCGGCTCAAGACGCTGGCGAAAGAGCTGCACGTGCCCGTCATCGCGCTCTCTCAGCTCAACCGAGCGGTTGAGAACCGCGAGGACCGTCGTCCGCGAATGGCCGACTTGCGCGAGTCAGGTGCCATTGAGCAGGACGCGGACATCGTCCTGATGGTCCACCGGCCCGAGTACTACGACGTGAACGACCAGCCGGGGATCGCTGAGCTCATCCTCACGAAAAACCGCAACGGAGCGACCGATACCGTGAAGGTCGCGTTCCAGAAGAGTATCACTCGATTCGAGAATCTTTCCACGGTCGCTGATCCCACCGACGGCCCGGTGTTTTGAACGGAAGCCTGATCTGGTGCGGGCAGGACGACGGTCCTGGAAGAACGGATGGCAGATGGCAGATGAAGAACGGTGGCGTTAATGCGAAAGTCGGATCGCTTTGCGTCGCTTGTCTATGAGTCATTCTTCATGTGCCATCTTGCATCTGCCATCTGCCATGAATCCGTGATCCAATCCCGTCACTTTGAGCCGTAACGCGGCTCACCGCGATTCCGGCTTGTTTCCCTTCGCCTGGCTCGGCGCGTCCTTGGCCTTGGGCGTACCGGGCTTGGGGTCAGCCATCTGGTGCGGGACCACGAACCTCGGTGTGATGAAGGGTAGCGTCGTTTTGCGGCGCCCGCCGGCGAGCTTCACGACAATCGGACCGGTCTCATCCCCTTTCGCAGTGATGACGCGCTTCTCTTTCGACTCCTGTGCGGTTCCTTCGTGCAGGATGATCTCCAGCGTCACGTTCGACGCTGGCTTCTCCGGGTTGTTGTAGAGCGTTTGAATCCGAATTCCGTACTCGCCGTCGAAGGCACGAGGACAGACGTAGACGTCTTCAGGGTGCTTGCCGTACCCGCTCTTGATGATGGAGCCGCCAAGCACGGTGCGAGGCGCGCTGTAGCGGGCCGTGGCTTCGAACGGTTCGTCCACCACGAGATCGAAGCCGGCGTCACCTTGCCACGTGAGGCGGATGTAGATATCGCGTGCCTCGGACTCGGCGAGGTGATTGAGCAGCTCGTCGGCTTCGTGGGAGCGGTCCCCTTCGCGGAGGGACTTGGCCAGCGCTTCCACCATGCGCCGGGTGTCGCCTCGCACGCGGTCGTCTTGCCCCGGCCAGCCCAGGGCGAGCAGTTTCTCGGCGGAGTCGGCCATCCGCTTGGGATCTTTTGTTTTCAGAGCTAGATTGAGCGACATGATCATCGGATTGGCTTCATGCGGCACCATGACCATGGCTTCATCGAGCAACGGTCCGACACGGCCGTAGTCACCGTTGAGAAAAAGCATGTCCGCCGCGCTGACGAGATAGGTGGGGTTCTTGCTGATCTTCGCTGCGTCCGCTGCGTAGCCAAGATATAGCTTGACGTCTTCCTCCCTGCCGCGGTTCAACTTGATCGACTGTGCGAGCGCATCGTACATCCACGGCTGAATCATCTTTGGTCGATTTTGCATATAGGCCGTCAAAGCGGCCTGAACGTCGGCGTGTTTTTTGTTGGCGTTCAGAAGCCGCAATGTTTCGGCAAGGTCCTTCAGCTCCTGGAGTTCGGGATCTTTGAATTGTTTGGCGCTTGGCTTATGGCGGTTGGATTTGTAGTAGTCTGACCAGAATTTCCAAGGACTGATGTGCGCAGGGCGAGCTCCGGCGACATTGCCCCGGCCACCCTGAATAGGGATAAGGCCCTTGGGCGCTTCGGCAGGAGCTGCACCACGGATCGCTGGAAGCGCGTCTCGGCCCGGTTTGCCCGCCTTGTTAGCCGCCCCGGAAACGGCACCGGGACCGGACGGCGAGTTGCCGCCCAGTCCCGGGCTGGAGGTCCGACCGGGGGAGTTACCAAACGCCCCCTGCGTGGCTTTCTCTAGTTGCTTTTTTTTTGACTGAAGCCGTCGGTGGCGTCCGGATCTTCGGGCGGTACGGACATCATACCCATGCCGCCCATACCGCCGCCCATGCCGCCCATCATACCGCCCATACCGCCGCCCATACCGCCCATCATACCACCACCCATACCACCGCCCATCATACCGCCGCCCATACCGCCTCTACCGCCACCCATGCCACCACCCATCAGGGACATGGGGATGATCGCAAGGTCAGCCACGGGGTAGACGCGGATTTCGGTCGGCTGGTCGCTGGACGACTCGGAGGTGATCGTCAGCATGCCGTCCTTGACCGTGTAGGTGAGGCCCAACTGCTTCAGGAGAAGGCGGAGGGTTGTCTTGAGAGGCACGCCTTCCAGGTCCAACTGGACCGGCGACGTCATCGTCTTCTCGGCCTCTTGGAGGCCGACCGGATCGACGTAGATGGGGATGCCGGTGTCGTTGGGACCCTGGGTCGCCTGCTTGATGTACTTCAGCACGTCTTCGAGTGGCGTCTCGTTCGGGAACGACATCGAGAGGGGCTCATCCAGCTTGGCCAGGATGCCCTTGGTTTTCGGGTCGCGGTCGAGCAGGTCGACGGCTTTGCCGTAGCGCTTGATCCGTTTCTCGGAGAGATACCGCCACGACTCGGCTTCGGGGTACTCGATCGTGATCGTGTCGGGGAACGGCACCGCGCCGCGGTCGACGTCCTGCAGGGTCAGCATGAAGCGGTATTCTTTGATTTCCTCGAAGGCCAGCGCCTGGGCGAGGAAGCCCTCGGTTGACGCGGTGAAGATTCCCGCGCGGGGAGTGGGGTTCTGGGGTTCGATGGCCCGCGCCTTCTGCGCCAGCAGACGCGCGTCGATAAACGGGGCGGTTGCGGCGAGGATGTCGCCAGTGCCGCCGTTGTAGAGGACGTTGTAGATCCCTTGAGCGATGAGGCTGTCGAACTGGATCATCATCGCATTGACGGTGTCGTGGTTGCGGAGATCCACGTCCAGGGCCCGCAGTTGCTGCTCCGCGAGTGCCTCTTTCCGAAGCGCCTCAGCGCGTTGAGCATCGATCCGCTCCTCGGCCCGGACGGTTGAGAGGATCTGGGCCTCGATCCGTCGGGACAGGTCGTCGATCGTCGCCTTCGGGACCTGCTGGGAGCTGCGAACCAGCGATTGGGCCAGTCGCAGCGTGTTCAACGCGCCTGCGGGCTCACCCTTCGCGACCAGGTCATGGGCCAACTGAAGGCGCTGCTCGACGTCGGTCACGAGCTGCTGCCGGCGCACCTCCGCAAGGCGCTCGTCCTCTTCGAGGGTCGCGTGCGCTTCGCGGGGTTTGCCGTCGGCGGGAATTGCGTCCGCGGCCGGGGCCTCCGGCTTGGGAGCGTCCGCATCGTTCGCGGGTGCATCCGGCTTGGCACCGTCAGCGGGTTCCGCGGGCATGTCCGGTTTGGCGTCGGCCCGCTTGGCATCGTCCGGCTTGGCGTCGTCGGGCTTGGCGTCATCGGGCTTGGCGGCGGGATCCTGGAGTGCGACTCGGAGCACGCCCCCCTTTCCGGCCAGCGCGCGACGGGCCTCGCCGTTTTGCGGATCGAGCTCCAGCGCTTTACGGTAGAACTTTCTCGCTTGATCCGTGTGGCCCTGCTGAAGGGCCTGCCGCCCGAGCGCGGCGAGTTGCTGGGATAACGGCGGAGCATCGGCGGCGCGAGCCGCGAGGCCGCCGGACAGCAAGGCGCCGCCCAGTGCCAACGCTCCCACGCTCTTCCAGAGTCGCGCGGTGGAGATCATGATCTTTCACTCCCGGGAGAAGGGGAACCGGCTCCTGAATCGGCCCAGGCGCCAGACGTTCTTCTACACTTCAATCTACGGCACCGAGCGCCGTCTCACAAGCCGGCGTTCGCAATCATCAAATGAGGTCGCGGCACCTCGGCAGACCGCCGGCACGCAAGCGCCACCGTTTCCGATTGGGTTCCCTGACCTCGCGGAGCGGCCGAGGATCGAGCGCCCCTCCGCCTCAGCAATCATTATGACATACGGAAAGCAACCTGCCCGGTCGCCGGAGACCAGCATTCGGGATCCCCCACGATCGGGGCTACTCCGCCACGGATCCACGACCATTTCGCCGGGCAACGATCTTTGACACTGCTGCTCGTGTGTCCTATCAACCCTTCAGAGCAAGACCCAAACCTCAACGTTGCCAGGTGATGGGCACGTCGGGTCGCCTCGACGCGAGCTCGTTCTAAATGACACGGCCCCAATCCTGAGGGAAACCATGGCCGAGCGTATGCCCGCTACCTGCGATTTCGAGAGGTCCGGAACATGAACGACAATGATGAGACGTTGGCCCCCGACCCAAAATTCGATCCTTCTTCTTTTCCCGAGGGGACGCTATTCCACGATCGTCGCTGGCGTCAGCGCCGGGATGAGGCCAATGGCAGCCTCCCCGCTCCCACGAATAAACCGGAACGGCGTGCTCGCAAAGAACGGCGGAGGCGGATCGATCCGACCACCTTCGAAAAGCAGTACACCGAGGACGAACTGGAGTTCATGAACGCCATGCAGCGCTACAAGGTGCAGTCGGGGAAATCATTCCCGTCGCACGGCGAGGTGCTCAAGGTTGCCTTCCAGCTTGGCTATCGCAAGGCGGCCGAGGACGGAGCCGAGGATCAGGGAACGGATCCCACTCATTGAAAACACTTCTCGTGACACGAACACTTCTCGAACGCCCTCGCGTAAAAGCTACCGTAATTGGCATCATTCGAAATGGAAAGCGACCCGCAGCCGGCTTGGGCCGAGGGTCGCGCTGTGATGATAGAAATGAGTGCGAGAGAGGGGCGTCGGATTAGCGCTCGATCGTGACGATGGCAGGACCGTGCAGCAGGCTGGTCCAGGCGTTCACGGCCTCACGGGTGAGGCGAATCGCATGTGCGATTCCTCCTTCAGACGGCGTGCGATCCGCAACCGTCGGATTGAGAGCAGGCACGTTCGGGACGCCATTGCCGAATTGCTCGCCTTGCTGGTTCAGGAGGAGGGCAATCTCGTTGCCATCGAGTTCCGCAAGGTCCCAGCACTCGAAGTCGAAGTCGGATTGGTCCGTCGCGGCCAGCGTCTCGGCACGCGCCTTCTCGGCTTCCGCCTTCGCAGCCAGGGCTTCGACGTCTTTCGCGAACGAGACGGCCATCTGATCGACGATCGTGCTGAAGACCTGATCAAGCTCCTGTGACTCAGCGGCGGGTGTCTGGTTCGTCGCAGGTTCGAGGGCGACCGCAGGCTCCGCGTTTTCAAACGGCGCTGGATCGAGGGCTTCGAGCACCCACGCCAGTTCCTCGTCGGTCAACGGAGCGAAAACGGCCGGGGTTTCCGGTTGGGCCGGAGCGACCACCACCGGTTCCGCTGGGGTCGGCGCTTGTTCGGGTTGAGCCGGGGCGACCACCACCGGCTTCGTCGGAGCGGAAGCTGGTTCGGTCGGCGCGGACGCGGGCGCTTCGAGAGCTTGTTCTGACTGCGCCGGTGTGACAGCGACTGCGGGAGCGGCAGCTTCTTCGTTCGGGACGTTGGCCGTCCATTCGTCCATCGCTGCCTCGAACGCGTCATCGTCGTTTACCGCGATGACTTCAGGGGCGGGCTTCGGGGCTACCGTAGGTTCCGGCACAGTAGGGACTTCGAGGGCATCGGCGACGAAGACGAAACGGTCGTCCATAGCTCCCCCATTCTCCCAGCCGGCCAGGTCGCGGTTCAGCCCGGCATGTCCGCCGCGCGACCATCGGGCCAAACGCTCGGCGCTTGGCAGGGTCAGGCCGAGGCATGCCACCAAGCTGATCAAGACCAGTCGTGCCGTCATCGATCGTTCTCCACGTTGTATTGGATTCGCCATGGCGATTGATCTTCCCAACTCAACCCTTCGTCGTCCCTGAACTTCGGGAGGAGGCCACTCATCCGGAGAGTGATACGTTCCTATCCTTGTTGTTAAACAATATCGTCTGCGTAGCATGACGGCTTTAAGGACTTCGGGCTAACTAAATGGAAATCATTGGATCAGGAAAAACAACATGGTTACGGAGAGTTTGATCGCTACGGATCATGTGACATCCCCGAACCAATCTAGCGCGTCTCGTCGTGGTGTAGTTTCCGCGTCGGTTTCGCGTTGATTGACGGCTGAATTCCCGTAGGATGACGCCGTTCGGAACGGGTCTTGGATGCGAAGGGAGCGGCTGGCGATGGGCAAGACGGCCCTGGTGACGGGAGCGGGCGGTTTCATTGGGAGTCACCTTACCGAACGCCTTGTCCTTGAAGGCTTTGAGGTGCGTGCCCTGGTGCGTTATAACGGCCGGGACGACCGCGGTCAGATCGATCGTTTACCGCGTGACATTCAGGCGGCGGTCGAGGTCCACCGCGGCGATCTGAAAGACCCCGAGGCGGTGCGCAAGGCGGTTGAAGGGCGGGCGCTGGTGTTTCACCTGGGAGCACTGATTGCCATCCCATACTCGTATCAGAACCCGCTTGACGTCGTCCAGACCAATGTGGTCGGGACGGCCCACGTCCTCGACGCCTGCCGCGCCAGCAAAGCGCTGGAGCGGGTTGTGCTCACCTCGACTTCGGAGGTCTACGGCACAGCGCAGTACGTGCCGATTGATGAGAAGCACCCCCTGTGCGGCCAATCGCCGTATGCGGCTACGAAGATCGGATCAGACGCCCTTGGGGAGAGCTATTTCCGGGCGTTTGGCCTCCCTGTAGCGATTTTGCGACCGTTCAACACCTTTGGCCCGCGTCAATCCGCTCGAGCGATCATCCCGACGATCATCAGCCAGGCTCTGGAGCGGCCGGTGGTCCGCCTTGGGAGTCTCGACCCTCGGCGTGACCTGACCTATGTGAAAGACACGGTCTCGGGATTCCTCTCGATCGCGGCGTGCGACGCGGCGGTGGGGCGGGTCGTGAACGTGGGACGTGGTGAGGATGTGACGATCGGGGAGCTGGTGGAACGCATCGGGTCGCGACTGGGGATTCGGATCGCCATTGAGTCCGACCCAGCACGCGTGCGGCCAGCGGCCAGTGAGGTCGGCCGTCTGCTCGCAGGTACCGCCCAGGCGCAGGCGCTTTGGGGCTGGAAGCCGCAATACACGCTGGATGCAGCACTTGACGAAACAATTGCGTGGGTCCGCGAGAATATTGGTTTGTTCCGTGTCGACGCGTACACGACTTGACCCCGCGGGCGGCCGCGGGTTGCGATGTGCCATATTCATTGGCTAAACTCATTCCAATTCGGCCTCACCCAAGACGGACGCCCCATGAGTATTGACTGGACCCCCCTCGCCGACCTGATCGAACGCCACGACCGCTTTCTGGTGACGACCCACGTTCGCCCCGACGGCGATGCGCTCGGGTCGGAGGTCGGCATGGCGGGTCTGCTGCGGCAGCGGGGGAAGGACGTTCGGGTTGTGAACGTGAGCCCCACGCCGCCGCGTTACAACTACCTGGACGAAGACCGGACGTTGTTCGAGCACTTCGGAAAACAGGTCACCCCTGCCGACCTGGCCGATCGCGAGGTCCTGGTGATTCTCGACCTCTCGGCCTGGAACCAGCTCGGCGACATGGCGGATTACGTCCGAGGGTTCGCGGGCCCTCGCGTGGTGATCGATCATCACGTCAGTGAAGATGACATGCGCGCGATGTTCTTCAAGGACACCACCGCCGAGGCCACGGGCGGCCTGCTCGTCCGGGCCTTTCACTCGCTCGGCGCGAAGATCACGCCGGAAGTTGCCAACGGGCTCCTGACGGCGATCGCGATGGACACCGGCTGGTTCCGGCATTCCAACACAACCCCGCAGACGCTTCGGACAGTTGCTGAACTGGTTGAGGCCGGAGCAGAGATCAACCGTATTTATCGCCTCCTGTTCGAGCAGAACACCCTCGGCCGGCTCAAGCTTATGGGCGAGACTCTCACGAGTCTCCGGACCGAAATGGGGGGCCGGATCGCCTACGCCACGGTGACCCGCGATGACCTCGCACGCACAGGCGCGGTGCCGGCGGATACCGAAGATCTCGTGGACTTCACCGTCAGTATGTCGGGGGTTGAGCTCGGCCTCTTTTTTATCGAGCTGGCGCGCGGTGGAGTGAAGGTGAGCATCCGCGCACGCAGCGGAGTGGATTGTGCCGGTTTGGCCGCTCGCTTTGGCGGTGGCGGTCACCACGCCGCGGCGGGGGCGACCCTCAACGAGCCCCTCGATGACTGCGTGGCACTCCTGCTGGACGCTGCGCGCGAGGCCCTTGAAGCCATCGGCACGCAAACCGTAAAGTCGGCCGTCTGATCCAACCGAAAGTGCGTCCACCGCCTCTTTGATTTTGACCTGCCTGCGAACCCTCGCCCCGTATCGTTCCCCGCCGTGCGACCGACCCGCCCTCCGTTTGACCCTTGGGGAGTCTTCCTTGATGAACCGACGCGACTTCTATCGCTTTGGCACGCTCGCGCTGGGTGGTCTGGTCAGCCTTGCGCTGGCCGTGCCGGGTGTGGCCTACATCCTCGACCCGATTCTCAAGAAGAAGGGGCGCGAGGGCGATTACCAGGAATTGACCAGCCTGAGCCGGCTCCAGGTGGGCGTGCCCGAAGTCTTCCCGATCATCGAAGAGCGGCAGGACGCCTGGGTGAAGTATCCTCCCGAGCCGGTGGGCGCGGTCTGGCTGATCCGTCAGCCGGCGGGCTCTACGGAGGAGGTGCTCGCTCTTTCTGCGGAATGTCCGCACCTTGGGTGTGCGGTCAACCTGTCGAGCGACCGGAAGAGCTTCTTCTGTCCGTGCCACACCAGCAGCTTCAAGTTCAATGGCAACCCAATCAACCAGATTCCCCCCCGAGCGATGGATTCGCTGAAGGTCGACGTCACCAAGGATTCCGACCCCAAGGTCCGCGTCAAGTTCGAGCGGTTCCGGCCCCAGATCAAGGAGAAGAAGCCCCTTGTTTAACAAACTCGCGGACTGGCTCAACGATCGGACCGGCTATCGCGCCATGATGCACGAGGCGCTCGAGGAGCCGATCCCCGGCGGCGCACGCTGGCGCTACGTGTTCGGGTCGGCCCTGAGCACGACGTTTATGGTCCAGGCCGTGACCGGCATCCTGCTGATGACGTCCTACAGCCCATCGTCGTCCACGGCCTGGGGAAGCGTCTTCTACATCAGCAAGGAGATGACGCTCGGCTGGTTTATCCGCGGCATCCACCACTTCGGCTCGCAGGCGATGGTGGTGCTGCTGGCCATGCACCTGATCCAGGTCCTGGTCGCGGGCGCTTACCGCGCGCCTCGCGAAGTGAACTGGTGGTTCGGAATGGCCCTCCTCTTCCTCACCCTCGGCTTCAGCCTGACCGGCTACTTGCTTCCCTGGGACCAGAAAGGCTACTGGGCGACGAAGGTCGCCACGAACATCGCAAGCGGAACGCCCGTCATCGGACCTTATCTATCGAAGGTTGTCGTCGGTGGGTCCGATTACGGCAACCAGACCCTCACACGGTTCTACGGCCTGCACGTGGGGGCGTTGCCCGCCTTGTTCGTGATGTGCCTGGCGGCGCACGTAGCGCTCTTCCGCAAACACGGTCTGACCCCCCCCGCCGACGCTTCGAAGCGGACCGCCGGCAAGTTCTGGCCCGAACAGCTCTTCATGGATTCGGTCGTGAGTGTTGCCGTTTTCGGCATCCTGACGTTCCTCGTTGTCAGTGAGCATGGCGCCAACCTTGATGCTCCGGCCGATCCCGCCAGTGCCAACTATCCGGCCCGTCCCGAGTGGTACTTCCTCTCGCTCTTCCAACTGCTCAAGCATTTCGAAGGCGACCGCGTGATCCTCGGCACGTTCGTCATCCCCACGGCCCTGATGGTCGTGATGCTCTTGATCCCTTTGTTCGATAAGGTGCTACCGCGCGGTCTGGCCTACTTCCTGTCGTGCGGTTTTGTCTTCGCCGTTGTCGGTGGAGCGATCTACCTCACCGTCGAAGCGGTCAAAGCCGACGAGAAAGACACGCTCTTTCAGGCCGAACGCGTCCGAGCCGACCAGGCCCGCGAGCGCGCCCTGGCGTTGGCCGCCGATCCCAAGTACGGCATCCCTCCCGACGGCGCCATGTACGTCCTGCTGCGCGATCCCTTCACGCACGGACAGTCGGTCCTCTCTCGGAAGTGCCTGAACTGCCACTATTTCGACGGCAAGGGACAGGTTTCGCACGACGAGTCCGGCAAGGAGACATCCACGCCCCAAACCGCCTCCGACCTGAAAGGCTTCGGCTCCCGCGCCTGGCTGCGGGGCCTGCTCGAAAACCCCCGGTCAGACAGCCATTTCGGCAAGGTCAAGGCATGCGGCGGCATGGCGCGGTGGAAGAAGAACTCGAAGCTGACATCGAAGGAGCTCGACAGCGTCGCCGACTTCTTCGAGAAGTTCGTGATTCCCACGCCTCCCGAGATGACCCCCGAAGAGTGGGAAGCCCAGGAGGGTCTTGCGGAACACCCCGGTTACGTCGCCTTCAACAAGGAAGGCGAATGCACGACGTGTCATTCCGAATGGGGCAGCTCGAATCCGGAAGCACCCAACCTCTTCGGCTGGGGATCCAAGGCCTGGATTACCCGCATGATCCACAAGCCCGAGGCGGCCGATCGCTACGGGTACCTCGACAAGAAGGACCAGATGCCGGCGTTTGGGAGTGATCAACTGTCTGAAAATGACATGGATACCCTGATCCGCTTCCTCAAGGGCGACTATCTCGTTCCGGCAAAGTAAGATCGTTCGCGATTCGGGGGAGGGAGTCAAAACTTCCATCTGAAGGTTCGATCCCTTCCCCACCTCGAAACGCCTGCGCTGATTACGGCTCCTTTTTCGGGACGATCGCTCGGTCCAAAGGGCTCTCGCTTCGGCGTCTGGCGCGCTCGGCGTCGATGCGCTTGAACTCGGCGGCATGGTCGCCCTTGAAGTTCTGTTTGATCTCCCTGGCGCCGAGTTGCTCCAAGCAATAGAGCACGTGCTCGACGAGCTCTCGGTTGTCGTACTCCTTGGGTTTGACGCTCACGACCAGATTCCAGTAAATCATCGCGGCAAACCCCGGCTGGCCAAGATCGAGCGCGATGTCGGCGTAGCGGAGGAGGTCGCGAATCGTCTTTGTTTTGTCCTTGAAGAGGTCGTCGATTTGCTTGCGGAGAAGCAAGTCGTACAGCTCATCGGGGCTCGTCGCCTCCGCCATCGAAGTGTAGAGCGGGTCGGCCTTGAGGATCGCCTTTCGGGCTTTGGCCCAGTCGGCGTGAGTCTTCTCGGGGGCGTTCTTGGCCTGGAGCCCTTGTGTGAGCACGGTTTGAAACCGCTCGTAATGGGCCCAGGGCGATTGAGGGTAGTCCTTAAGCACCCCGTCGTAAACTTCCAGCGCCTTGTCGAACTGGCCGGCATCGTTGAGCGCGATCCCCTTTCGGATCCGGCCCTCGATATCCTCGAGGAAGACGTTCGCCCTCGCCGTGAACTCGCTCAGGAGCACGCTGTAGGCGGATTGGTGCCGATCAAAAGGTGCGAATGTTTGGGCCACACGGCGAGCGGCGTTAATCTCTCCGTTGGCAGTGTGGAGCACCACCTGAACCGCGGGAATCAGCGGGATTCCCGGCGCCATTTCCAACATCGCGCGCCAGTAGTCGGGGTTCTTATCGGTCAGGGCCGCGATGTCGATGGCTCCCTTCGATGACAGGGCCTTTAACGCTTTGCCAACGTTGCGGACGCCTTCGTACTTCGGGTTGACGCCGGTAGCGATCTCAGCCATTAACGGGATCGCCTCGGTTCGCGCCCATCGTTTCAGTGCCGCGAGTCTCTCCGGTGCAGACGCGGCGCGAAACTCCGCGAGCCGCTGCTCGCCCGGTAGTTCGAGCTCAGGGCTCAACGGCTTCTCCTCGTCGGGATCACCGCCGTTGATTTTGGTCGAGATTCGGAACACGCAATCCACAATGCGTGACCGCGGTGCCTTATCACCGTGTGCCAGCTTCCGAATTGCCTTGATCTCCTCGTCGGTCGGTGCCGGACGGCCTGCCACGGCCACGTCCGCCTCGCGATCGGGATGAAGGGTCACCTGGACGACGACCGTCCGTTTCTTCGTCTCCTTGGCGAACTGGGTCTCCACGGCCTGGAAGACCGGCTTAACCCATTCGATGAACGCATCGTGCGCCGGTGATGTCTCATCGAGCACGGCGACCGATGCAATGTCCATGGGCGTCATGATGACGAGTGCCGATTCGACTTTCTTGGGCTTCTCGTTCTCGTCAGCGGCGACGAGGCCGAATTGCGGCGTGATCAACAACAACAGCCCGAGGAGGAGGGTGCTTCGACGCGTGATCTCGAAATTCATGGGAGAACTCCCGGGAGAGCGGATCAGTGCCGACATCGTAAACCCCAACGGGGATAAGGGTCCATCTGCATGACCGGCGAAACGCGAGGTGTCGATGTTTGGCCAATGGCCGATGTCAAACGCCCCAAGTCGACGCAACGTCACTTTGCGCACGATCGCACGCTCGATGGGGTGCCGTTAGCGTCGATCGACGACGGTCAAGGAGTGGAAGGTCGAACGTGTCGGGCGAAGCCGACCACTTCTTGTGGTGAGAGAGGAGCAATGTCCGCGCCGAACCTGGCGTCAAGCGCGTTCAGAATCGTGTTGGCGAGCATCCCCTGCCCTACCGTGCCGAGGTGTGCTTGATCCGCAAGGAAGAAGTGGCTCGCCGCGTCGCCCGAGTGTGTCAACGAGATCAGGGTGCCGCCGTAATCGATCGTACCGCTTTGGCCCGCCTGCGCGGCGAGTTGATCCGTGACCCCGGCGAAGTCGGCCAAAGCGATCCGCGGATTTCCCGCGGCAAGTTCTGTGAGCCAGCGATCGTACTGGGCGATGACGTTGTCGATGGCCTCCAGGAGCGGAGCGGCAAGCGGGTTCGCTGAAGCGCGCTGAGCGAGCGGTAGGAACGTCACGGGCGGAAGCGTGACAACCACGAGCTTGACGCTGGGGCTGGCGCTCAACACGGCCTGGACCACCTGCGAATCGTTCGATTCGGCAGTCGCCAAGCCATCCTGAAGCATTGTATTCGTGACAGGCTGTGCGGCGTGGCCGTGACTCAGCGTCTTGAGTGCAGCAAAGTGGTAGAAATCGTTCGCGCCGACGTAGAGGCTGACGTATTCAACGGCCCCCTGCTGCACCTGCGACAGCAAGCCCGGCAATTCCAGGAAAGCCACTCCCGCGGAATCCGTTCCGCTCAGAGCCCAGTCGTAGGCGAAGCCTTGTCTTCGAGGCGAACCACGGGTGATCAAGCTGAACGGGCCGAAGTTCGCGTTCCGCATGCTTGCCAGGATCTCGACCCAATTCCGAGCCCTGCTGCGGTCGGGAGGGTAGAACTTGTATTCGTCCGAGTAGCTGTCGCCGAGAACGCCAATCGAAGCGGCCGTTGTCTGATCTTGAGAAGGGGACAGCGGTCCTGCCCCAGGCGGATGAATCATCGCGTGGCTGAGGCTGGGCGTAACTCGATCTTCGAGCCCTTGAATTGCGGCAGGTTGATAGGACCATCGACCGCGTGTTCTCGACCGATTCCGCACGCTCAACTCCATCATGGTCGACGGTCCGCGGACCGGCGCACGCTGAACCCGCTTCGAAGATACGATCGGGCTGGTTGCGCCCTTTCATGATCGAGGCTGTGGCGCGGCTCAGAAACGCGCCGACACAATCCGCGCAATCGCTCGAACACGATCGAAGGCAGGATCGATCGGAACCCGTAGCGCTCGGGTGTCGTAGCGTTTCTCCGTCTAAAGCAACTCGCCTCGGCGGCCAATCTGACGCTTGTAAGATACGGGTTTTCGGTTCCCATTCGACGGGAAAGAGAGCAATCGACTTACCTGGCGCGGCTTCCTGAGGGGACGGACGATCACCCTTTCGCTTGCTGATGCAAGGCATTTCGACACCCTGTCTTCCCGAATCGTGAAAGCAGGCGGGTTTTTCGAAAAAAGAGCCTGAACGCAGGCTTTTTTTCTTGAGTCCCGCGCGCGCCGCGGCTAGACTTCCCCTTGCCTCGAACACGAGGCGAAACGTCGATCAATCGCGATTGGTCCCCTCAACACTGCTTCACACCCTTTGACAAAAGATCAGGTTGTAGACTGCGGCTCCGCGGGCGGGAGTTCTCTCGTCCAACGTCCGCGCCCGAAATTCCCGGGGACTCGCGCCTGCGGTCGTCCGTGACGCGTTGCCCCCTGCCCTGGCTCCGCCTCAGATGGGGTTGGCCGAGGAACGTGGTTCATGGAGGACCGCGCGGCTGGCTTCGAGGCGGTCATCGAACGGATTTCGCTGACGCCAACGCAAGGAAGGACGCCAACCATGAAGGATCGGCCACTCATCGGAATCAACACCGATTATCGTGCCAACGCCAAGGGCCGCACCCCCCACAGTTTCATGCACAGCGGCTACTACGATGTGATCCTTTCCGCGAACGCGCTTCCCGTTATGATTCCGCCGCTCACCAAGGAGCAAGACCTCGCGCCGATCCTCGACCGGCTCGACGGCGTGCTGCTCACGGGCGGCGACGATCTCGACCCCAAGAAGATGGGGCTGTCGCCACATCCCTCCGTGACCGTCGTCCCCGAGCGCCGGGAGACGTCGGACCGCCTGCTCTGCAAGCTCGTCCAGCAGCGCAAGATGCCGGTGCTGGGAATTGGCCTGGGGATGCAGGAATTGAACGTGGTCAACGGCGGTGGGATCTATCTCCACCTGCCCGAAGACATGCCGCGCGGCATTCCGCACCGTGATCCGCAAGGAGGCGCCCACCGCCACACCGTGATCATGGAAGCGGGAACGCGCATGGAGGAGATCTACGGCCCGGGCGAAATCCGGGTCAACAGCTACCACCACCAAGGGATTCGCAAGCTCGCGCCGATCTTCCGCTGTGGCGCACTCGCCCCCGACGGGCTGATCGAGGCCTTTGAGGGGAAGGATCAATCCTGGTGGGTCGTCGGCGTGCAGTGGCACCCCGAGAACGAGGGGAACATCTCCCTCGACATGCAATTGATTGAAGCGTTCACCGCCGCGGCCGCAGCCTACACCGGCGCGTCGCAGCCGAGCTTCTCCCTGGCGAAGGCAGGCTAGCCCTCGCCCCCGCACAAATAAGGGCCGGAATCGGCATTCCCGCAAGGACGTGGGTGTGCCGGCTCCGGCCCTTGGACCCATTCCTCGCCACGGTCCACCCTCGGCGGCCACGGACCCAGCTCGCCTCACCCCAAGCTCGTATCCGGCTGTTCGAATCGTCTCGCCCCCCTGCTCTTCACGATCTCCACCCTCGAGACTCCCTCATGGCCTCGATCACCATCCCGGCTCGCGTTGGCGGCGAAACGACATCGATCCGGCTCTCGCGAGTCACTCCGTGGCTCACGATCGTTGTCTGCACGCTCGGGTTTCTCATCCTTTTCGGCCTGGCAGCACTTTCGCGCGCACGTTTGATCTACGATGAACCGCTCTACCTCAAACCCATTGCGCTCTTGAAGCAGCACGGCTTGAGTCTGGCATTCCTGCGCCTCTATCCCGAACCGGCTGGGTTGCTCCACAACGTACTCCATTGGGCTTTGGAACCGTGGACCGGCTTGAAGCCGCCTCTGATTCGTCTGGTCAACCCGGTCTTGCTCGCCTTCACGACGTTTTTAACTTATCGCACATTGCGCTTGCTCGGCTCGGCGCAGCCGCTGAGTACGAGCCTGACGCTCATCGGCGTACCGTTTATTTGGGTCCTGACGGGGTTGGTTCTGACGGAACTGCCTGCGTTGTTTCTATCAACGCTTAGTGTCTACCTGCTCCTTTGGGCACGCAACAGCAGTTCCGAGCGTACGGCAGCAGCACTCATTGCGGCCTTTGGCGGTGGGATGGCCCTGGGCTCGGCGTTCTTGAGCCGCGCTCCCGTGCTGGTCATGCTCGGCGCATTGCCGTTTCTTGTGGGGACCGACTGGCGACGGTCGATTCGACTGATTGCGGCGTTCGTCAGTGGGACGCTGCTCATCGCGGCACCGGTGCTGGCGGTTTGGGGCGGGCTGACGCCTCCGCACTCCGCGGTACCGGTCAGCACTTCGAGCTTTTCGCTCTACAACATGATGCTCTCGTTCGCCTACGCGGCGACCGCGATGCTGATCCTCGCGCCGGGTTGGTTTGCTCTCAGGGCGCGTTGGATCGTGCTGATTGGCGGCGTGGTCGTATTGCTGAACGGCTTGACCGCGATGGTGGAAATCCACGTCGCACGGTCGGTCGTGGCGCGGCTGCCGGCAATTTTCAGCGTGGTCGTCCCGCGGCTCGCGGGGAGTGCCATGCTTGGCCTCGCGGCCTTGTTTTTCGTTTGCTCGCTCAAGCACCTCTATGAACGACGACGCGACACCAACTGGCTCTTTCTGTGTGCGGTGATGCTGTTGATGGTGATCGCGCCGGGAAAGATCACGCACCAGTTCTCCAGCCGTTATACGGCATTGGCGAGCGGGACAATGGTGCTCGTCGGTGATTCGTACGCCCAGTCGACGGCAGGGCGAGCGATTCGGACGGTGGTCGGCATGTTGATCGGGCTCACGAGCTTGCTCTCGTACTACGCGATGGGTACCCCCTGAGCCGCTCGCGTCCTTGGACGCACTGCGCTTTGATGGTTTGAGCGCTGTGTTTGCGTTCCAGGGATCCGCGTGGAACACTTCGGCACCGCGATTCGCGGCTCAACCTCTCCCCGGACTCGTTCGGCCTCTACGTCCACCGGGGGCACGTGCTGCAAGGACCACCGGACATGCCAACGTTTCGCCGCTCCACCCGAGCCAGGCGGCGCCGTGCGCACACCGTAAGCCTTTCGGGGTTGGAAGGTTGTGAACTCCGTTTACTCCTCTCGGCAAACGTGCTGTCGCCGACAACGATGGGCGTGCCCGGTACCATCGCAATGTCGCAACGGCCTCAACACGGGCGTTCACACGTTGTTCGGAACGTTGAGTATGAGGATGTAAGCGGGCGCGTTGAGCTTCTCGACGTGTACGAGCCGCGCGGCACTCCGCCCCCGGGCGGGTGGCCCGTAATCGTCGCGATTCACGGCGGGGGCTGGCGGAAGTTTGACAGAGAAGAATACGGCCCGAAAGTCGCCGCCCGGTTCGTCTCGAGGGGCTATGTGGTCGTCGCACCGAACTACACGCTTTCGGCTCCTGGAGCACCAAGCTGGCCGGCGAACTTCATCGACGTTCAGAATGCCGTTCGCTGGGTGCGCACGAACGCGAGCTCGTATCATTTCGACACGTCGCGCATCGTTGCCATGGGCGAGTCCGCTGGCGGACACCTGGCGGCGCTGTTGGGTACCGATCCCAACGATCCGGTGATCAATCCGTCCAAGGGGACCACATCGGACGTGTCCGCGCGAGTTGACGCGGTGATCGCGTTCTATGCGCCGACCGATCTCGCTCTACTCGACGCCGAGAGCCGCATCGGTGCGCTGGCTGTCGAGCAATACCTCGGCGGAACCCCCGCACAGTTGCCACTCGTCTACGCCGACGCTTCCCCTGTGTCGCATGTCACCGCTGGTGATCCCCCGATGATGATCATGCAGGGACTTGCCGATAGTATCGTTCCCTGCTCGCAGGCCGTCGAGCTCTCCAAAGCTCTGTCGACTGCGGGAGATACGAACCGGCTGGTGCTCGTTCCAGGGGCGAGCCACGGTTTTGAATTCACGGCAAAGGGGGACGCCTTGGTCCCCCAGATCGCGGCGTTCCTCTGTTCGGTTTGGGAGGATCAGCCGACGGCATCGTAAGAGGATCGCCGTCGCTCCATCCCTTGAAGAGCGTTCAGCGCGCCTCAGCAAGTTTTTTCATTTCGGCGATTCGCGCACCGGCCAATCGCCCTTCTTCCGTATCCGGAGCATCGCGTGCGATGGATCGATAGAATTCGAGCGCCCCTTCGGTCTTCCCCATTTTGTCGAGGTTAATTGCGATCGGGTACTGCGCCTGCGCTCGCCGTCGCGCCTCTTCAACGCGCTGTCTCTCCAGTTCCTCGCGGTGCTTTTGCTCTTCACGAGCGGCGACGGACTCGCGCTGCTTGCGGACGTGGAGCTCGGCCGCCCGGATGTCATCCGGAAGGATCCTCGCTTCCAGTTCGGCCGCGAGCATGACTCCGCGCGTGGCCCTCGACGACGGTGCGACGAGCGACTTCAGGAACGTCTCGATCTGAAATCGCTCCTTCTCAGTCAGCTCAAAGAACGCGCGGGCCGACTTGGCCCCCTGGCCTCCGTGGAGCGCGACGGCCTCTTCGAGAGTTTGGGCTCGGCCGTCGTGGAGGTAGGGTCCCGAATCGCGGAATCCCCACAAGGGTGGTGTGCGCCACTCGCCCGGACGTGGACCGCCGCCGGACACGAACCCGGGGCTCTCGTAGTAGATGCCCGCGTCGTTCAAACTCGGGCCCAGGTCGTGGAGCAACAAGTCGCTGTAAATGCCGCGCACGTCTCCGAGCGAGGGGGCATGGCACGTCGCGCAGCCGGCTTCGGCGAAGAGCCGACGTCCATCGACCATATCTCTCGTCCCCTGCGGTCCGGATGGGTCGACGACAACCGGTGCGGGGAGGGCTCGGACGTACGCCACGAGGGCATCGCATTCCGGATCGGTCATGTCGAGGCCCTTCGGCTTCGCGTTGGGAGCGACCGGCGAGGCGGGCTGCGAATGTCCAGGCACTTCCAGACCGAGCTCGCCCGCACATGCGCCTCGGACGAATTCGTGGAGATTGGTGATCTGCGCCTTCCAGCCGAAGCGGCCGACACGCCCCAACGCATCGTGGCTGACACGCCCCCGCACGCCCTCGGGCTGGTTTTCGGCCTCGTAGATCAGCACTTCGGAGGGAATCGCATCGATCAACCCTGCGCCGAACAACGCGGGGGTGTTCCGTTCGCTGAGCCTGAGACTCACGTTCGGCTCGGGTCGCAGGGCCTGCGTTCGGTCGTTCATCCGGCTGTGCAGAACAGTCCGTGCCGCGGCCTTTCGGATGCGAGTTGTGACAGGGTCGACTTTGCCGTTCTGATCGGGGTCGTTCTGTTCGTTGTTCTGATTCTCGTAGAGCCTTTGACGCCAGAGTGCGTAGGCTGGATCGGTCCCATACCGGTGAAGCACCGTGCTGCGCGCTTTCCGCAAGCCGGGATGAATTCGACTGAGGTCCCGTGACACGGCCCGTCCGTCCGCGGACAACGCGGTAATCATGACAACATTCTTGCCGTCCGGCCCTGCTCCTCCCGGAGCGCCAAGGCCGTGGCAGCCCACGCACGACGTTTCGTTGAAGAGGGGACCCAGGCCGTCGCCATCCGGGCTCATCGGGTCGCCCGGCACCCACTCCTTCATGAACAGCAACTCGCCCCGTGCGACCTCATCGCGGACAGGACGCCGCTCGTCAACCCGGATGACCCGTCCGTCAGGTTTCGCCTTCGATTCCGGTCTATCTTCGACCTTGGCGACCTCGGGCTTTTCGAGCGTCGGCGAACCGGCGGCGGGTTGAGGGGGCACCGGAGCCGACCGCGGGGCCGGCACCGTGATCTCTGGCGGTTGGACCGCAGATGCCGCAGCGACTGAGGAGACGGCCCGTTGCTCTTCCTGTGGTGTGGTGCGCGGATGATGGAACGCGCACCACGTCCCGACGGCGGCGGTGAGGCCGACGATCAGGACGGAACTCGTCGCCAGTTTGATCCGGGCCAGAGCCATCGTTTTGAGGACCGCCTCCGCGATCGCAACGACCGATGCCGAAACGACCTCCGCCGCAGCCACATCGCTCGCGGCGAACTCCGAGGCGGCGCGAGCCGTGGAATCGACCAGGGGTGCCGGTAGCCACGCCGTTGCGCCCTCGACGGCGAAAAAGGCGCTCGTCAAGCCAGCCGCGGGCAGGATGCCGCGCCGAATCAAGCGTACGCGGAGCCGCTCTCGGGCGCGCTTCAGCCGTACGCCGATCGTGTTCACCGGACAGCGCATCCGTTGGGCTGCCTCTTGATAGGTCAGGCCCTCCATTTCACAGAGCACCACGGGGACACGATAACGGTCGGGCAATTGCGAAACTTCTTCGTGGAGTACCTCGAATTCTTCGCCGCGCATCACCAGCGCCTCAGGTGCGGGGGAATTGCCGACCGGCTCGCCGTCGAGTAGTTCCGAGGCAGAGGCTTCGTGCTGTTGCCTGCGACCGTCGCGCATTCTCGCCTCCCACGCCGTACGCAAGGCCACCCCGTAGAGCCAGTTGCCCAGCAATTCCGGCTGCCGGATCGAGCCAGCCTTGCGCGCCAGGACCAGGAACGTCGCCTGGAATGCGTCCTCGGCGCGATGCCGGTCGCCGAGAATCTGGAGGCACACGCGTAACACCATCGGCCCGTGCCGGTGAACCAGGACGGAGAACGACCTCTCGGACGCCTCGTCTCGCCCCGCGCTGAATCGGGCCAGCAGTTGACCGTCGCTCATTCCCACATGCGGCAACTCCGGCGACCGTTTCGGGAGTGCCTTGGATTGTGCGTTCGCCATGTTGACGACCTCCATAGAACGACAGGAGTCTCTGTCATACTACTGGGTCGGTGCGTTCGCGCTATTTCAATTCTCACCGCCCGCGCGGACTTTCCCCGAATTTCGTCGGCGCGGAGGACTGTCGCTCGGGATACCCCACGCCGTCGAGAGCGGTCTTGCCCAGCGTCGTTACGGCCCCTACACTCGCCCTGTCCGACACGGCGTGGCGGCAGGCTGGTGTCCTGAGGCTCAGAGCATGAATCCATCGAAACGGGCCGCAAGCCAGGCCATACGGGCGAGCGTCGTCCAGGAAAAACTGCGTACCCTGGGTTCACCCGAAGCCGCCCGACTGGCCGCGCGGTTCTTCAAGACGGGTCCCGGCGACTACGGCGAAGGAGACGTCTTTCTCGGAATCCGCGTCCCGGTGCTTCGCCAACTCGCCCGCGAAGTTCGCGGCTTGCCGATGAGCGAGTTAGTCCTCCTCCTGCAATCCGACGTGCACGAAGACCGGATGCTGGCGCTGCTCGTTCTGGTCCTCAACGTCGCGAAAGGCGACGACGACACGCGCCGGCAAGTCTACGAGCTCTATCTCGCCCACACGCGACACATCAACAACTGGGACCTGGTAGACGCCTCCGCGCGGTCGATCGTGGGCGGCTACCTCGCCGATAAAGACCGCGCTCCCCTCCACCGGCTGGCGGCCTCCGACGTTCTCTGGGAGCGCCGAATCGCCATCGTGGCGACTCACGAGTTCATCGTCCGCCACGACTTCGCGGACACCCTCGCGATTGCTCATAAGCTTCTGAAGGATAGGCATGACCTCATCCACAAGGCCGTCGGCTGGATGCTCCGCGAGGTCGGCAAGCGCGATCAACCGGTGCTGGAAACGTTTCTCCGGCAACACGGTCTCGCGATGCCCCGGACCAGCCTGCGGTACGCGATCGAGCGCTTTCCGGAACCCCTGCGCCGTGAGTATCTCGAGCGCCGCGCTTGATTAAGAACGCACATGCAGACTTGAGGCGAACGGTGACGCGAAGTTTAAAAACCCTACCAAAAGGGGACAGGCACCTCGAAGACGGAGAGGCAGTCCCAAAACGAATTGCGATCCTCGCCCGACCACTCACCGGGAATGTTGGACGCACGCCGTGCCGCCCAATCGCGACGGCGGCTGAAGGAGCCAATCTCTCGGTGCCTTCACGGTTCGTCGGATCTGGCCTGTGCCTGCCATTTTTTGCCTACTATCTCATGCGTTGCCATAACTCTTTGTCTCGCTTGAACTTCCGAATAGTTGGCCAAATCGCCCATTCGGTAATTCGGAACCCCTTGTTAGCCTTGGGGTTCCGAATTACCGAATGGAGCGCGCACATGCGCACGGTCGCTTTGGGCTGTCATCGCGACCGACTCGTCGTTGCGCACGCTCGTAGCTGACACGACCGTCCCGTACATGAAGCGCGTTCGAGCGCGGCGTAATCTGCCTCGAATGTGCGCTGAGTGCGTCCCTCATGAATCGTAACCCCTCGCCTGCCGTAGCGTCCCACGCGAGACTGGACTGTGCCTTGCCGTGATTCGACGGACTCAAGAGCCACCGTCGAATCGAAACGTCGACGGGATCCGTTGCCCGGGACAACGCGAAGATCCGGGACTAGCACGCCCCCTACTCTATATGCTCCGGGTAACTTGCTAGCTTTTGCCACCCCCGATGGTGATTCGATGCGGTGTTTTCCGGGGTTTCGCGCGATTTTTGCGTGGCAAGTTTTTCGTCAACAATCACGGATGACCGCTGACAAGGCGCGTGGTTCGCTGCGGCAAACCATGATCCGTGGGGCTGAGACCCAGAGCGCCTTGCAGTTGCGCTGCGCACAGCCGGGAGGGCGAGGCTCCGTCCCAATGGCACTAAGCTTCATCGAGCTAACTTGGCTGGCTGCTGCTTTCTCCCATATCCTAAATTCCGAGTCTTCGTGTCTTTAGGGCGAGGATAATGACGACCGGGACGCTCCTTCACGAC
>DAIDJG010000588.1 GCA_027451445.1 Singulisphaera sp. | reverse complement strand
GCCCGCGCTGCGCTCAGGAACGCACAGTTGGAGGTCGCGTGCGTACCGGGGTAGGCGTTCCGCAACTCCAGGTTCGAGATCGCCGTTACGTGCTGTTTGACCGGCGCGAGCGAGCTGAGAATTGGCGACAGCTCATCCAGCGTGTTCGCGTTCGGGGGCGTCCACCGCGTGATATCGCACCCCATGGGCATATAGACGAACCCCAGGCGCCGCAGACGTGCGGGGTTCGCCGGGGTGGCCGCGGTGGCCGTCATCGAGGGGATCATGGCATCCAGCAGCGGCAGCGCGAGCGTCGTCCCCAGACCTCGGAGAAACGTCCGGCGCGGCAGGGCCTTCTTGATCACGATCATTCCGCTCTCCTCATCTGGAACGGCGTGCTCGCCGCAATCCCCTCGACGATGGATGAGAACCGATAATCCCGCGCACGGGCTTCGCGGACAATCTTGCGGACGGCCGGTGCGTCGTATGGCTCGACGCCTCGCCCCAAAGCGAAGGTTAACAGCTTTTCGGTCAGCGTGCCGACGAAAAGCTCGGGCCGCTTCAGGAGCGCTTGCTCGAGTCCGGCGACACCGTCGAAGCGACTTCCGTCGGGCAGACCCCCCGAGGCGTCGACCGGCCGGCCCTCTTCGAGCGTGCGCCAGCGGCCGACCGCGTCGAAATTCTCGAGCGCGAAGCCCACGGGGTCCATCAAGTTGTGGCATCCCGCACAGGCAACGTTGCGCCGGTGTTCCGCCAGCCGTTCGCGGACCGAAAGGCTCGACGAGACCGTGTTGTCCTTCAGTGCCGGGACATTTCCCGGGGGTGGAGGCGGCGGTGTCCCGAGGATGTTTTCCAGGATCCACTTGCCGCGAATCACCGGCGACGTGCGCGTGGCATAGGAGGTCACCGTGAGAATGCTCCCCTGTCGCAGCAGGCCGCCGCGCACGGTGTCGTCGCGCAGCTCCACGCGCCGGAACCGACTGCCATAGACGTAGGGAATGCCATAGTGTTTGGCGAGGCGCTCATTCAGAAACGTGTGGTCCGACTTCAGTAGATCGAGGACGTTCCGGTCCTCGCGCACAACTTCCTCGAAGTGCAGCTCGGTCTCCTGCCGGAAGGCCTGCCGCAAGTTGTCGTCGAAATCGGGGAAGAGACGCAGATCCGGCGTGATCGACTCAAGGTTGCGCAAATGCAGCCATTGGCCTGCGAAATTGCTCACGAGGCTTCGCGACCGTGGGTCGGCTAGCATTCGGCGGATCTGCTTCTGGAGCACGTCGGGGCTGTGGAGATCGCCGCGCTCGGCATGGTCGAGGAGCTCATCGTCGGGGATGCTGCTCCAGAGGAAAAACGAAAGGCGGGACGCGAGTTGGACGTCAGGAATGCGATACGCCGACCCCTTCGAGACGCCGGACGGGTCGGCCTCGATCCGGAAGAGGAATTGCGGGTTTGCCAGCACCGCGCTAAGGGCCATCTCGATCCCGGCCTCGAACCCACCCTCCTGGCGAGCCTCATGGTAAAGTGCCAGCGGCTTGCGGAGGTCAGCCTCAGTGACAGGCCGGCGGTAGGCCCTGCGCAGCAAGGTTGAGAAAATCTCCCGGGCGCAGACGTCCTCGTCCTCCCGTCCGGTCGGCTGCCGCACAAACAGCCGGCGTCGGCTGGGGGAGTTTCCATGCTCCTCACTGCCATGCGGGCCGGTGATCGAGACCTGATAGAGCGCCGGCGTGATCCTCGGGTGCCGGTGCATGTTGTAATGGGCCTGGTACGGCTGTCGCTTCGTCTCCAGCAGCGACGACGGCTGCTTGATGAACGCGACTCCTACATCGTGCGGGCCGGCCGTGACGCGAATGCGGGCCTTCAAATGGGCGTCGGCAGTTTGATGCTCCGACTCGGACTTGGGCGGCGTGATCGTGAACGACGCCCTGGTAGCGCCGTCGAGCAGCAGATCGAGGTCGTGCGGTTCATGCAGCCCCTCGACATGCTCATTCCGGTCTCGCGTCAAACGGAGCTGGATCTCGTACTCACCATCACGCGGGAACGTGTAGGGGATCATCGCCCCGCCTCGCGTACCGATCGGCAACCCTTCGACATGTTCCTCCTGGGTACGGTCAGCGCGGATGCGAAACGTGTCGCCGCCGGGTGTCCGACCGGGGCTCCCCGCGGCCAGGCGGCTGATCTTCTGCGCCGCGGTCAGGTACCGGTCCAGTCGCGTCGGCGACAGATCGCTGACCGTGACGTTATCGAATCCTCGACTGGATTCGTCGGGCGGAAGGAGCGCCGAGGCGTCGATCTCGAGGTCGAGCAGGTCGCGAATGGCGTTCTGATACTCGACCCGATTCAGTCGGCGAAACGTGTCGGTTCGGCCCGGACGAGGCCGTTCGTCCGAGAGGCGGTCGAGCAGGTCGGCGATCGCGGACACAGCGTCATCATATTCGGCCTCGGTCGGTCGCGTGTTACGCTGCGGTGGCATCTGGCGGGCGACGAGTCTCCGAACGACCTTCTCCCAGCTCGGTGCATTCCGATCCAGATCGTGCTCGCTGATGTCGTCGAGGGCGAGGCCCCCCTTCCGGGCGCCGGCGTTGTGGCATTCGAGGCAGTACTGGTCGACGAAACGCGCGATTGCGTCTTGTGGTGCCGTGTGCTGCGGAGAAGACGGGTCCGTCCCCTCGTCATGCGCGTCGGCCACGCCAGTAAAACCGGCGACGAGCAGGACAATCGGCGCCAGGCGGCAAACCCACGTTTCCCCGCGTTTCATAAGGCCAGGCTCCGGCACAGAAGACTGACGATCATCGGGGGCGATGATAACCTCTGCCGACGGGACGGACCGGCAGAGCGGTTCCTCCACACGATGGCATAAGGTCGAGCCCGACGTGCCGCGCGAGGGATTGGAGAGGCTTTCGGGCACACGTCTTTGATTTTACCAGCGCGGGAAGCCGGGTCATACCCGTTCCGGGGCGGTTTCATTCTGGCTCACAGGCAGTTGTTTGCCGACCGAAAAGCGTGACGTCGCGCCGGTCGAAAACCGGAGCATTTATGGATTCATGCGTGGCTTTCGCTGCACGATGGCGGCTTGATTTCCGCCTCCGTCACCCGAATGCCGCAGGGTCCATGAACGTACACCAACATTCTCGACTGCGCCGATATCCTGCGGCGCGTCCTTCTCAAAGAAATCGCAGCGCTCGCCGCTTGCCGCGAGTACGATCTACGCTGGTCAACGCTGACGAGGCCAGCGACGATCGAGGTCGGTTCGCACATTAAGACTCCGATGAAAACGCTCCATGGTTAACTGGTTTAGCCCACTTCGAGTGAGCGGTTTCGCGTGCGAGAAGAAGATGGGCCAGGCTGCCGAAGGATCGCCGGTGTGCGCCGAGTATGGGGCAAGGTATCATTTTGGATCATCGACTCGCATCAGAGGAGAAAAGCCGGTCCACCGCACCCGGTTGCGCGACTTGGCGGAAGATCGTGCTCGTGATGCCGAGGCGCGGCTCAATGCCGGTCAGTGGACCGGTGCATACGAATTGGCGGACTTTGCGATGGCTTAGGGTCGATTGCGGACCGGAGGGGGCTCGGGTACTGGTGGAACGGTTCGGCGAGACCGGCTCGCACCACCTGACGTCGCTGGTTCGGGCATCGGTGGTCTGACCCGTAGGTCGAGAAGAGTCCAAAACAAAGCACAATTCATGACCAACGAGCATGCGGCGGAGCCAGACAATACGGCGGTGCGGACGGCGTTGTGGCGGGCATTGCACGTCGCTGTCGATTCGCCACCGCACGTTTTCGAAGACACCCTCGGTTTGAAGCTGGCGGCCCCTGATGACGATTGGCGCAATCGCCCGGACATGAGTCCGTTCACACAGCCCTTTCGCGCCTCGATTCTGGCACGAGCCCGCTTCGTTGAAGATCTGGTCGCGGAACAAGCGGCTCGTGGCGTGGCGCAGTACGTCATCCTGGGAGCAGGTCTCGATACCTTCGCTCAGCGCAGGCCAGAGCTTGCCTCCCAACTGCGCGTGTTCGAGATCGACCAGCCCGGTCCCCAGGAATGGAAGCGCCGCCGACTTGTCGAACTCGGCCTCGGCATTCCGCCCTTCTTGCGGCTTGTCCCGGTCGATTTTGAGTCGGGCGCGGCGTGGTGGGAGCGGCTGGCCGCGTCAGGCTTCAACTCCGGGCAAGCCGCCGTCATCGCGTCCACCGGCGTTAGCATGTATCTGACCGAGGACGCGATCAAGACGACGCTGCGCCAGGTTGCAGCGCTCGCTCCAGGTTCAACTCTGGCCATGTCGTTCATGCTTCCCGTCGAGTTGCTCGATCCCGAGATACGTCCAGCGGTCGAGCGAGCGGTGGAGGGAGCGCGATCGAGCGGCACTCCCTTCATCAGCTTCTTCACACCCGCCGAGATGCTGTCGCTGGCCCGCGACGCCGGTTTCAAAGAGGTGCAGCACGTGTCGGCGGCCATGCTCGCCGAACGCTACTTCGCTGGGAGGCCCGACGGCCTTCGTCCGCCAAACAACTCCGAGGAGTTGGTGGTCGCAACGACGTAGCGGGGGATGCCGAACCCAGGGAGATCATCCTGATCCGCTTCCCCGACGGCTCGCACGCTCTCTGTTGATCTGCGCATCGTCCAGGATCGGGAGTCCGCCGAGCTCATCGCATTGACAGACCCTTGCGGGTATCATGTATTCCCGCGGGGCGCTGCCGAGGTTGACGAACTAAGATCGCCGAGTCGTACCGGCGATTGATGCCTCGCACTCGGTTGCGCAAGCCGGCTGCGCTCGCCACTGAATTCAATCGTCAGGCAACAGAGAGAATGACACCGATGCTATTCGCAGTCCTCGAACTCAGCGACTTCGCCATCATCGGTCTGCTCATCCTCGTCCTCGCGGGCGGCCGCGCGGCGGTCTCGGCGTATCGACCGTCGACGAATATCGCCCGGCTTGAACGGCTCGAGCACAAGCTGGACCTGATCCTCACACACCTCGGGATCAACTACGTTCCGCCACCGAAGACTGCATGGCAGGAACTCGCGGACGATCCAGCACGCAAGATCGCAGCCATCAAGGCCTACCGTGAGCAGCACGGTGTCGGCCTGGCGGAGGCCAAGAAGGCTGTCGAGGACTACATCGAGGGAAAAATCGCCTGACGAAACGATGGAACCGGCCCGCTACGGGGCTTTCTGGTATCACGATGGACAATGTTGGCGGGCTGGATCGCTGAGCTTCTCCGTTCGGCGGTGGAGAGTCTGCATGGCGCTCTTGGATTGGCTCAAGGAAGCGCGACGCAAGATATCAGAGCACCCCAAAGTCCTCGTGGCGTTCGATGACGAGAGGGTCACTTGCGACTGGCCCGATGGCGATTCGAGGGTCGTCACGTGGGACGACTTGAGCGCCGTCGTGATCCACACGACCGACACGGGCCCGTTCGCCGAGGATGTCTTCCTCGTGCTCGATGCGGCCGATGGAGGTTGCATCATCCCGCAGGAGGCGGAGGGCTTTCCTGAGCTGATCGAACGTCTCCAGCAGTTGACGGGCTTCGACAATGAGGCGCTGATTTCCGCGATGACGTGCACGGACAACGCGACGTTTCCGTGCTGGCGTCGAGGTCCCGCGTAAACTCGGTCTCCCTCATAGGCGAACGGCGCTTAACTGATCGCTTTGATATACCGCTCGGCGGACCGGCGGACGACTTCCTTGCCCCGTGTCGGGACGATTCCCTTGCCCCGCACGAAGAACGCGCCGTAGATGCGGTCGAAGTCCAGTGCATCCAGACACTTTAAAATATGCCGGATGGTCGGTGCGTTGAGCGGGATGTAATTCGGGTAGCTCCACATGAAACTGACCTGCTTGGGGTCCATGCAGATCTGCGGTTGATCCCCGGCCATTAGTGCCCCTCGACCCCCGGCGCCGGCGGGCCAGAGGAGTACCTGATAACCCTCGAAGTGGCCTCCCGTGCGTACCAGCGGCAGACTGCCGAGCAATGTTTGCGATTCGCCTTTCCAGAACCGAACGCAGGGGTCGGGTCGCATCACCCAGGGTCGCTCGGCCTCGTGGATGTGGATCGGAGCATTGCTGAAGGCCCGGCTCCATTCCACCATCGACGTGTAGTAGTGAGGGTGTGAGATCGCAATTTCGGCAATGCCGCCGAGCTCCCGGATCCGGCCGATGGTTTCGTCGTCGATGAGTCCCACGCAATCCCAGAGGATATTCCCCTTCGGCGTCTGGATGAGAAACGCCCGCTGTCCGATCCCAAACTTCGGTGCCGTGTTGATCGAGTAGAGGTGCTCCTCTTCCTTCTTGATCGTGTTCTTGTGCGTCGTACGAAGCCGGTCGAGCGTCGTCCACTCTTGCCCATCGGGTCCGACGTACTGACGCTCGTCTTCGCAAATCGGGCAATGTTCCGGCGGCTTCTGAGACTCCGGGAACTGTGTCCCGCAGGTCACGCAGAGGTAGCAGGGTCCATCCGTTGCCGCCTCCGCCGTAGCCAGTGTTGCCAACGCCGCGATCGAGGTGTTGCGCATAAACGCCCTTCGAGTCGGTCGCATCGATCTGCCCCTTGAGCTTCCGTAAGATGACACCCAGATGCGATCATAGAGTGACCCTTTGGGCGTCGCAAGATGGCCTCAGACTTGCTCCATGTCTTGAAACGAACCCTTGAGTCGGTTGGGAGTTCAATGACCTCGCCCGACGCTTATGATGGACAGCCGGTTGGCGTGTAACCGTCCGAGCCCTGGGCTCCGTTCCGACGGCGACGTGTGCTCCTGGCGATCGATGCGTTTGCGGCGGAATAAGGAGGAGGGCGTACCATGAGCGAATCTCACTCGGACGCGTTGGTCTTCTTTGGAGCTACGGGCGATCTGGCGTACAAGAAGATCTTCCCCGCACTCCAGGCCATGACCAAGCACGGCCATCTTGACGTGCCCGTCATCGGTGTGGCGAAAGCAGGCTGGAACCTCGAACAGCTTCGCGCCCGCGCCCGCGAGAGCGTCACGCAACACGGGGGGCTTGACCCCAAGGCCTTCGACAAGCTCAGCGCACTGCTGCGTTACGTCGACGGCGACTATCGTGATCCGGCAACATTTCGCGCGGTCCGCGGAGCGCTGGGCTCGGCCAAGCGGCCTGCGTTCTACCTCGCGATCCCGCCCGCGCTCTTCGCGCTCGTCGTGGAACAGCTCGTGAAGTCGGGTTGTGCACCGGGAGCCCGTGTCGTGCTCGAAAAGCCCTTCGGCCGCGATCTCGCATCGGCACAGAAGCTCAATCGAATCCTGCTCGACACCTTCGAGGAAAAGGCGATCTTCCGCATCGACCACTATCTCGGAAAGAGCCCGGTTCAGAACCTCGTCTTCTTCCGATTCACGAATACATTCCTGGACCCGTTCTGGAACCGCAACTACGTCGAGAGCGTTCAGATCACCATGGCGGAAGCCTTCGGAGTGCAGGGCCGAGGGGCGTTTTACGACGCGACGGGCGCCATCCGCGACGTCGTCCAGAATCACCTGCTTCAAATCCTCGCCAACCTGGCCATGGAAGCGCCCGCACGGCACGACAGCGAATCGATCCGCGATGAAAAGGTCAAGGTCCTGAAGGCGATTCCGACGCTCGATGCAAATGATGTCGTGCGCGGGCAATTCCGAGGGTACCGGAATGAGGCAGGCGTCGCGCCGGATTCGCAGGTCGAAACCTTCGCCGCGCTGAAGCTGGAGGTCAATTCCTGGCGCTGGAAAGGGGTGCCGTTCTATATTCGGGCCGGCAAGTCGCTGCCAGTGACGTGCACCGAGGTCCTCGTCCACATGCGACGACCGCCGGTCGTGTTTTCCACCTGCTGTTCCGTGCCGAATCACGTCCGTTTTCGCATCAGTCCGGATGTCACGATCGCGCTCGGAGCGACCGTGATGGACGCCGAAGAGCGCATGGTCGGCCGGCCCGTCGAGCTCGTGGCAAGCCATCACCCCGAGGCCGGCGGAATGGATGCCTACGAGCGAATTCTCGGCGACGCCATGAAAGGCGACCCTACGCTGTTCGCGCGCGAGGATTATGTGGAGGAATCGTGGCGCATCGTCGATTCAGTGCTAAAGGTGAATACGCCGGTCTTTGAATACGACCCGCAGACCTGGGGGCCGGGTGAGGCCGACGCGCGAATCACACCGCCGGATGGCTGGCAGAACCCTGTCGTGACAGCCTGATTTCATTTGTCGACGAATCCGACCATAATCAGTGCCCGTCGGCCGAGGCGAACGATCTCCTTCGGAGCGCGCACTCCGCGCGCGGATCGGGGTGATCGTTCCGCGACTCGGTGGTTCGAAAGGGTTCGGCGGCAGGTCCGCCCATCATCAGAGGAGTTTGAACGTGACTGTTCCTGTAGATCAAAGTCCGGCGATCAAGTCGGGCAAGCACCCTCTGGATGAGGTCTGCATCAATACCATCCGCACCCTGTCGATCGATGCGGTTCAGGCCGCGAATTCAGGGCATCCGGGTACGCCCATGGCGATGGCCCCGGTCGGTTACTACCTCTGGCAATATGTGCTGCGATTCGACCCTCAAGATCCCATCTGGCCCAACCGCGACCGCTTCGTGCTCTCGGCCGGCCACGCGTCGATGTTGCTCTACTCGCTCCTGCACCTGGCGGGCGTGCAGGCGGTCAGCAAGGAGTACGAGCGGCTGGGTGAAGCATCGGTTCCGCTCGACGCGATCCGAGCGTTCCGCCAGTTGCACAGCCGATGCCCGGGCCACCCCGAGTACCGTTGGACCTCGGGCGTCGAAACGACCACCGGGCCCCTCGGCCAAGGGTTAGCGAACAGCGTCGGCATGGCCGTCGCCGGCCGTTGGATGGCCGATCACTTCAATCGGCCCGGTTTCGAGGACCTGATCGACTTCAACGTCTACTCGCTTTGCGGCGACGGTTGCATGATGGAGGGCATCTCGGCCGAGGCCGCCTCGCTCGCGGCCCACTGGAAGCTCTCGAACCTCTGCTGGATTTACGACAACAACCACGTCACGATCGAGGGCCACACCGCGCTCGCGTTCTCCGAGGACGTCGCGACCCGGTTCATCGGCTACGGCTGGAACGTCACCCGGGTCGGCGATGCCAACGACTTGGAGCTGCTGGACCGTGCCTTCGGCACCTTTCTCCAGGAGCGTGAGCGGCCGACCCTCATCATCGTCGACAGCCACATCGGCTGGGGTGCCCCCAACAAGCAGGACACGAGCGCAGCCCACGGTGAGCCTCTGGGCGAGGAGGAGGTCCGGCTGACCAAGCGCAACTACCACTGGCCCGAGGACGCGAAGTTCCTCGTGCCCGTCGAGGTCTACAAGCACTTCAGCGACGGCATGGGCAGCCGCGGCAAGTCTTTGCGCGACGCCTGGTTCGACCGGGTCGAGCAATACCGGGCTGAATACCCTGAACTGGCCGATCAACTGTACCGGATGCAGCATCGCCAACTCCCCGACGGCTGGGATTCGCACCTGCCGACCTTCCCTGCCGACCGCAAGGGTACAGCGACGCGGAACTCGTCAGGAACCGTGCTCAATGCGGTCGCTCGGGGTGTCCCCTGGCTGATGGGAGGCGCCGCCGACCTGGCACCGTCCACCAAGACGCGCCTGACCTTTGAAGACGCCGGCGAGTTCGAGGCGGGCTCCTACGAGGGCCGCAACTTCCACTTCGGTGTCCGCGAGCATGCCATGGGAGCCATCCTCAACGGCATGGCGCTGGTCAAGGTCCGGGCGTTTGGCGCCGGATTCCTGATCTTTAGCGACTACGGCCGGGCACCCATCCGGCTGGCGGCCTTGATGGAGATCCCGGTGATCTACGTCTTCACCCACGACTCGATCGGCGTCGGCGAGGACGGTCCGACCCACCAGCCGATCGAGCAACTGGCATCGCTCCGTGCCATCCCAGGCTTCGTGGTGCTGCGCCCGGCGGATGCCAACGAGGTGGTCGAGGCCTGGCGGGTCATCATGCAACTCCATCACCAACCCGCGGCGATCGTCCTGACGCGCCAGGATGTGCCGACGCTCGACCGCGCCAGGTATGCCCCGGCCGCCGGATTGGCAAAGGGCGCGTACATCCTGGCCGACGCCCCCGGAGGCACGCCCGAGGTCGTGTTGATGGCCTCCGGCAGCGAGGTCTCGCTCTGCGTCGACGCGCACGAGAAGCTCGTCGCGGAAGGGATCCGCTCTCGCGTCGTCAGCATGCCGTCCTGGGAGCTCTTTGACGACCAAGACGCGGCGTATCGTGACTCGGTCCTGCCGCCCAGCGTCCGAGCGCGTATCTCGGTCGAGCAGGCGTCGGTCTTCGGCTGGGCGAAGTACGTCGGGACCGACGGCACGAGCATCGGGATGCGGTCGTTCGGAGCCTCGGCGCCGCTCAAGGACCTTCAGCGGGAGTTCGGTTTCACGGTCGAGCGGATCGTCGAGGCCGCAAAGGACCGGTTGAAAGCCGTGAAGGCATGAGAGTCCGAGATCACAACGAAACGGGTTGGCCCTGACCACCTTCGATCGCCTGCCGCGCAGGGCGGTGCTGACCGAGACGGGATGGCAAACGCGCCGACCTGCCGTCCGCGTCTTCCTTGAACCGCCTGGCGGCGGGCCGTCGAATTTGACGGTCAGCCGGACATTTCCATGACGAAACAGCCCATTCCTATCGTTACGGAGGACGATGTCGCGCGGATCGCACTGCGCGATTTCGGCGAGGCACAAACCTCGCTCGTCCGTTCCATCCTTGATGAGTACGGCAAGCTGGAAGGCCATGTTGAAGTTTCACGCGTTCGCGTAGCAGTCTTGAAGCTCGCCAATGGTGATTTCGACCGACTGTTGGCCGCGACCGAGACAGCATGCCAGGATTACCGAAACGTACTTGCCTACGCGGAGTATCCGAGAGCCTTCCAGGAGATCGGGTTTGCCGCGATCGAGGATGATTGGAAGCAGCATCAAGAATGGTTAGAAAAAGAGTGACATTCCTCGCTCAGCGCCACGGATGCACTTACCGCTCACACGAGTGTATAATCATCGTCGTCGGCTTCGCGACGGGCCGAGCTTTCGCGCAGCGAAAGCCGGGTATCGATGCCGCCAAGGTCAGCGCGAGTCGCTCATCGTTTGATGAAACCCAAGCCTTGTTGATCGCTCCGCGCGTCGAAGCCTTTGCGTCGCGCGTACCCGAAGTCGGCGATCGCCAGTCTACGGGCATCGATAGTCGGCTTTCGCTCCGCGAAAGCACGTCTTATTCGACACTCTGCGCTCGACATCGTCGATGCGGGGTGCGGATCCGCAGAGGCCGAGTTTGCGCATGTGGTGTTCAGTGAGGACTCTCAAAGCCGCAAGACGAACGCGAGACGAAGCGGCAAATGCGGCTTGTCGAGGCTGCGCGTCGGCGACGATCGGGGACAGAGACTATGAGCTGGCGTGAACTCATCACCGATCTTTACGAGACCCGCGCGGAGGAGACTGGCATTGCCGGCAAGCCCGCGTTCCATCCCGCCGCATCGGCCGACGCGATCGCTCAGGCGGAGGCGCGACTGGACGCCCAACTCCCAGCAACGCTTCGGTCGTTGCTCCTCGAAACAAACGGCGTCATGGAGATGATCCAAGTCGGCGACGGTGACTGGATCGAATCGATGTGGCTACTTTGGACCGTCGAAGAAATCGTCGATAGAAACGCTTCCTATCGCGAGGCGACTGACGCCGGAACGTATCATCGCGACTTCCGGACGCTGGTCTTTTTCGTCGATGTCGGTTGCGATGGCATGCTCTTCGGTTTTCCGGTTGCAGAAGACCGAACTTGCCGGCCGAGCGTCTGCGTCTGGAGGCCGATCGACGACGAACTGGACGAGGTGGCACCGTCGCTCGAGGAGTTCCTCAGGGGTGGTTGGACCGTTTGATTTGTGTCTGATCGGGGGCTGCCTGGATCCTGCGACAGGCGCTGGAGGAGCAAAGCTCATGCGCGACGCAGTTGCGAAGCTCGCTCTTGGCGGTGCCTTGATGCTGGGTCTCTTTGGGCAGGTTGCCACCTTCGCCCCTGGCTCCCTGGCCGGTTGGAATGCCTTCGCGGCCTGCCCGGCCCTGCTCGGATTAATTTCGACGCGACGGCGCATACGAATAGGCGCGTTGCTCTTGGCGATCGGGTTGGCATGTCTGTCATGGGTAGACCACCTTCAGGGCCAGAGGAGTCACGAGATGACACGTTCCGTGGAGCAGCTTAAAGCACAGGCAGCGTGGGACCATATCGAGGCGCTCGGCGGCTGCGGAGTTTGGGACGGAAGCATGGTCGTCGTGTCCCTGGCGAACACAGCCATAACGAACGATGACCTGGCGCTCTTCCACGACTTCCCATACGTCGAGATTCTCAACGTGAGCGACACCAGCATCAGCGACGCCGGGCTGAGGCATCTGGCGGGCCTTCAGGCTCTCAAAGATTTGATCGTCATTAACACCAAGATCGGCGACGCCGCACTCGAAGCCTTTCGGCGGGCTCATCCATCGGTACGAGTTACCACCGAGCCGCCACCCAAGGGAACGATAAATCCATTCACGGGCAAGCCACTTTAAAGACGCTGCACTCGGTCACGAGACGCTGGAAAGTGACGGTCTCTGGTGCGCATTCGTCCGTGGGTGATCGGAGCAACCTTCATCGGGTTCGGGGTCGCGAGCCATGCGGCCCGGAAAGTCGAGCCGCTACCGGACCGCATTGCGATGGGGCAGTTCGCCTGCTTCGAATTCCTTCTCTACGCGGCGGGACTTGTCGTATTACTGGTGTCCCTCGTGGCGACACCGATGGGCCGTGGTCGTCGGGTTGTGTTGTTGGTCGTGTGGATGTTGTCCGGCCTGGCCGCACTTGTCGCCGTGCTCGATAGCTTGCCACCCTGATCACCCGCGTCTACCATCGCATATCGCGGGCCCGCCTGCCGGCGGGTCGCTGAATCCTGAACCCGTGGCGACGAGAGGTGGTGGCATTGGACGTGAATGCCCTGATGGCCCAGTATGCGAAAGACGCCGCCGAAATGGTTCGCGCGGAATACGGCCACGAGCTCGACTTTTCCGAGCCAACGATCGGGGCCGTCGAGGCGCTGCTGAATGGCTTTTGGCAGGATGCCGACAAGTCGATGTTCACGACGGTCGCCCTGTTGTTCGGAGCGTACATTGGCGAGATGATTCGCGCCCGCTACCCGCAGGCCAACTGGTCCGGCGGCTCGCTCACGCCTGATGCGCCGCCTCCGTCACTGCATGTCGGCGATATCGAAGCGTCACCGATCGTCTGGTGTTTCAAGCGGCTGTACAACGGGCCGGGAGACAGCGTCGTTGACAAGTACCTGGCGTTCCGGCAAGACGCTGAGGAACGCGTCCACAAGTTCGAACCTGGCGCTGGGCCTGACGGCGCGGGAACGTAGGCTCGTTGGTGTTCA
>DAIDJG010000587.1 GCA_027451445.1 Singulisphaera sp. | reverse complement strand
GAATGGCTGAGCTTGCTGGGGAACGAACAAGGCTATGTTGGCTGAAAAACAGCCATTTTGGAGCGATCATCGCCTGTCGGATCATAAGTGCAAGCCTTGCAAGACGTTCCGCCGCGCAAAAAGTGTCGGGTGGCCAGCCTTTGTGGGGGAGGGTTGGGGTGGGGGGTTCGAACGGCCTTATGCAGTGCGGCCCCCCACCCCGGCCCTCCCCCACAAGGGGGGGAGGGAGTACTTATATCCTTGTATTCTCCGTGTTTTCCAGTCGTCTTAACGGTATCGACCTTAACCTTTCTTCGGCGAGGCAGCCGGCTTGGGACTGCCCTCGCCCGTCGCGACCGGGCTTGCCGGCACTTCAGGCTTCGCGACTTCCGCATTCTCGAATTTGACCACGTCGTTGTCCTTGATCCGTTGCACGCCGCTGATCAGAACCAGCTCCCCCTTCTTCAGCTTGTTCTCGACGACGCGCAGTCCGCGATCGTACGCGCCCACCTTCACATTGTTCCGGCGCACCACCTTGCCAACGTTCTTCTGCTTCGGATCCGGCTCGACGACGTAGATGTACTTCTGCCCTTGATCCGTCCCCAGAGCGACCTCGGGCACCATCAAGGCCTTGTAGGGCTTGCCGATCGGTAGCCGGACCCGCACGAAAAGTCCCGGCGAGAGCACCCGCGGCTTGGGATTCTCGATCGATCCGCGAACTCGTAGCGTGCCGGTGCTCGGGTCGATCTTGTTGTCGCTGAAGTTGATCAAGCCGGCATGTGGGAAGCCCGTCTCATCGGCAAGCTCGATCATCACCGGCACGTCGGCCTCCCGGCGCGACTTGAGTTTCCCGTCTCGAACGAGACGCCGGAGCCGAAGCAGGGTCCGCTCATCGACGTCGAAATAGACGTACATCGGTTCCTGCGACACGATATTGGTCATGATCGTATCATCAGCCTTGACGAGGTTCCCCGGGTCGACCATCCTGCGGCTGATCAGCCCTGAGATCGGCGCGGTGATGGTGGTCCACTCGACGTTCAGCTTCGCGAGGTCACGCGCGGCCTTCGCGATGCCGACGGCCGCTTCGGCCTCGTTGCGGTCGCCGCTGATCTTGTCGTATTCCTCGCGGCTGATCCCGCCTCGCGAGTAGAGGGCATTGGCCCGCTTGTAATCGGCTTCAAGCCGCTTCAGGTGCGCTTCGTTCTGAGCGACCATGGCCTCCTGCCGCACCAGCTCCGCCTGGTAAGGCCGGGGGTCGATTTGAAAGAGGACGTCGCCCTCGTTGACTTCGATACCGTCCTTGAAGAGCACCTTTTCGAGGTACCCTGTCACCCGGGCGCGGACGTCGACCGAAAAGATCGCGTCGGTCCGTCCCGTGAACTCTTCGTGCTCCGAAATCTCTTCCTCGACCGGCAGTGCGACCGTGACGACCGGCGGCTCCTTCTTGGCCTTCGGCGCCTCGGCCGTCTTGGCGAGGTTGCAGCCGCACAGACCGAGGAGGGATAAACTCGCGATGAGGAGGCTTACGTGCTTCAACATTTCAGATCGTCTCCTCCGAAGCACCGAACGCCCCGGCCGGTTGCGCGGCCTTGACTTTCTGGCGCTCCGTATCGCTCAGGATGCCGTGATAGATAATGTCCAGGATGTCTTTCGCCTGCTCTCGTGACGGCTTTCGCTGACCGGCGAAGTAGTTGGTAAACATGGTCCCGTAAAGCAGGTCGCTGAGGACGTCGGTGATCTGCTCGGCGGGCATGTCACGGATGCGTCCTTGTGCGATCAAGTCGCGATAGAGCAGCCGCCAGCGCTCGACGCTATTGTTGCGATGAACGATCCAGGTCGGTGTCGTCCGATCCTTGAACCGAGCCCGCTCCTGGATCAAAAGCTCGACATACTCAGGGTGGGCCGCAAAGAAATCGAGATACGCAAAGACAGCTCGTTCAATTCGCGTAAGCGGCTCCTCTACTCCCGCAATTTCCTCGTCCACGCGAGCGCGCATCCGCCGCATGACCCGATCGACGGCGGCAAGAAAAAGTTCGCGCTTGCTGGGAAAATGGCGGTACAGAGTCCCCTTGCCGACCTGCAGCTTCTCAGCCAGGTCCTGTGTCAGCATCGAATCGTAGCCCTGTTCGGCGAAGAGCATCGTGGCCGCGTCCAGGATTTCCTCGCGGCGCGCACATGCCCCGGCGTCAGAAGGCACTTCCGCCTTCGTATCCATGGTGCGACCTGGTTCTCTCAGGGTAGGGGGGCGGACTGACTGGTCAGTCCACTCACAAACGATGATAAACGCCCCCCTTGGTAAAGTCAATCAAGGCTGTACGGTTCACCCAGTCGTCGCCGCACCGGTATAATTCAGAGTTCGTGGCGCAGACTTTGCTCTGGGGGTCTCAAAATGGGTGACCCGATTGTTTTGGATTCGCTCCAGGCGGAGGAGGTCCCGATGGACGGTCGGCGTCGAATGGTCCCGCGATTCGTGCGAGTCTTGGTCGTGTTCGGGGTGTTGACGATCTTTCCCGCCGTCAACGCCAACGCGCAGTATCTGGGCGGCCTGGGATACGGATACGGGGGATACGGCAACGGATACCCGGCCTTCGGCTTCACCGGCGCCGCCTTTTATCCGCGCGGATATGGATATGGTTATCCCGCCGCGTACGCGGCTGGTGGCGGGTTTCCCCTCTACGGTTATCCCAACCTTGGGGTCGGATATCCCGGCTTCGGCTATGCTTTCGGTGGGAACCCGTACATCAACGGTTACCTGTTGCCTGGTCAGGCCTACCCGAATCCACTCTTTGGCGTCGGACTGAGCCCGCTGGGTGTCAACAGCGCCCTCACGGAGCGCTATCTCCTCGGTCGAGGTACGACGACGTACAACCGTTCCTACAGTATTGCTCCAAACAGGGTAAAATCGACGCAGCGAATGCCGAGGCCGTGAATCCTTACGCGAAGAATCGCGCCGAGCTTGCGAGCGGCCAGGACATCACGACAACTCGGCGCCGAACAATCGTCCGCCCCTTGCGAACTCGGAATCCTGATGACAACACCGTCGGCCGCAACGCTGCGCGAGCGTCTGGAAACCCTGACACCCGGAAACCCAAGATACGCGACGGACGCCGTCGACTTGCTGCTCGCTGAGGCACGGGCCGTCGGGGCGAGTGACCTGCACATCCAGCCCACCGCAGATGGTCTGGAGGCGCGCTGGCGGATCGACGGTGTACTTCATCCTGCGGCCCGGATGCCGGCCTCTGTGGCTCCGAACGTCGTTGCGCGCCTGAAGGTGCTCGCCGACCTTCTGACCTATCGCAACGACGTCCCCCAGGAGGGACGCATCCGAGGGGTGCCGGGCGAGATCGAAATGCGTCTCAGCACCTTTCCGACCCTGTACGGCGAAAAGGCCGTGGTGCGGCTGTTCGCCTCGCCCGAACGGTACCTGCGGCTCGACGACCTCGGACTTCCCGCCGAGATCCGCGAAGGGCTCGGCCGCTGGTTGAACGAAACCTCCGGCGCGATCGTTTTGAGCGGACCCGCCGGGAGCGGTAAGACGACCACGATCTACGCCTGCTTACGCGAGCTGGCCGCCGCCGCGGAGGGTGAGCGGAGCCTTGTCACGCTCGAAGACCCCATCGAAGCCGCCGTACCCGGAGTGTCCCAGTCGCAGGTCAATCCGCCCGCTGGCTTTACGCTCGAAATGGGACTACGGTCGCTCCTGCGACAGGACCCCGAAGTCATCGCCGTGGGCGAGATCCGCGATCGTGCGACGGCGGAGACAGCCTTTCAAGCTTCGCTGACAGGCCACCTCGTCCTCACGACCTTCCATGCCGGAAGCGCGGCCGGTGTCCTCGGCCGGCTCGCCGACATGGGGATCGAGCCCTACTTGCTGCGCTCCGGACTTCTCGCCATCATCTCCCAGCGCCTCGTGCGCCGCCTTTGTCCGGCGTGCTCGCGCATCACGACCGACCCGATGGCGAAGCTCGGCCTTGCCGTCAATGAGGCCCGAGTCCCCGTGGGCTGCGATTCTTGCCGGGGCACCGGCTATCGGGGCCGGGTCGTGCTCGCCGAGATGCTGTCTCCTGGCTGGACGGGCGTCGGCGACGCGATTCTTGCCCGCGCGGACATCGGAAGCATGGAGCGAAGCGCGATCGCTGCGGGGATGATCTCACGATGGGAGCGGGCCCGGCGAGCCGTCGAGGAAGGCCTCACTTCGGCCGCCGAGGTGCGCCGGGTGTTGGGGGTTGGCGAGGCACCGGGGCCGGACACGGCACGTTGACGGCACCGCCGTCAAGGCGTTGCCGACCGTGGATCCGTCCGATTCGATGCCGACGGAGCGCGAGCCGTCTTCGATGCGGGAAAGACTCGCCGGAACGGCTTCGATTGATCAGTGTCGTCCGCATGCGCCAACGTGACGACCGCCTTTGAAACCTTCAGCAGAAGGGCGTCCTCCTCCGTCGCCTCCGCGCTCCGGCGTTGGGTCAGGTAGTCGGACAGAGGTGTCGCGACCTCCTGGGCGTCCGCGTGTGATAGGTTCGGCAATAACGAGACGAGCTGTTTCTCATGGAATACCGCGCGAGCAGGTTCGCCTTTCAGCCGGTAAACCCTGGCCAAGCCGATGAAACTGACGGCGCGGAAGACGTGCCTCGGCGGCAGTGCACGTTCGGGAAACCCCAGGATCCGGCGATAGATCGACTCGGCATCATCGAGCTTGCGCTCGATCAAAAGGACACGCGCTAGTTCGGTAAGGTAGTAGCTTACCCGAACGTCGTACGGTCCGGCATACGCTTCCCAGGCCTCGACCGAGCGTCGAAGGAACGCTTCGGCCTCCGCGACGTGCGACCGGTCGAGTTCAATCATGGCAAGCTCATAGAGGCTCTGTGCGGCAGGCTCCGATTTCGGACCAAAGCGTCTCAGCCGAATTTCGAGCGCCCAATCCGCGAGAGGCCGGGCCTCCTCCGCGCGCCCCTGCTTGTAGAGTGCCCACGCAAAATCCGCGTAGCTTCTGGCCATGAGCCCCGGAGCGCGTTCCCACTCGGGCTGCAACGTCTCGATCGCCAACTTGAACCGGTGCGTTGCCTCCGGAATGTCGCCGCGATTCGCGGCGCGCCAGGCCGCGTTGTTGTAAAAGTCCCAGACCACAAACACCTGGTCAGAAAGCGCCGCGGCCCGCGCAACACCGGTGACGCTCAAGATCATGCTGAAGCAACAGCCGTAGAGACCTCGCCGTCCCATGATTCGCTCCCTTTCGACCGTCCGGGCGCAAAGGGGAACCCAGCGTCTCACGGCCAGTATACGGCGAGGACCGGGAGCGATCGAGGCTGCCGCCGACGAATTTCCAGCGGTCACATCGGCAGCGTCGGGTTGCGGTATCGGGGTCTCGAGCACGGAACCTGGGAGTCCGTTCGTCCATGCGTCGATCAATAAGCGTCCCCGCTCACAACCTCGCCGCCCGCCCGGGTCCCGACGGCCCACCAGAGGGTCTGGTTGATCGAGCTTTTCACGAACCTCACGCTCCCGTCGGCCATCAACACATTCGCTCCGCCGGAGTGGAAGCTGTTCGCGTTCGAGAAGGTCGCGTCGTTGGGGAAACCGCCACCGGTCGATCGGCACGCGCCCCACTTGTACGTGGTCGAGCTGGGCGGCACGATCGTGTTGAAGAGCGTCATCCCAACCGAGCCGATCTCCCAGAACACGCCTCGAAACTGATTGAGACCCTTGCCCGATTGCCATGCGGAATTGCACGTGGCCAGGCCAGCCAGGACCGCTGCGGAATTTTGCCTCGCATCGAACATTTCGGCCGTCCCGACGCCGATGCCC
>DAIDJG010000586.1 GCA_027451445.1 Singulisphaera sp. | reverse complement strand
TGTCCTCAAATGGGATTGAGCGGGCGCTCCGCCTCGGAGCGCAGGGAGCTTCGCGGTCGGTGGCTGACCCCCAACCACTCCTGGTGTCTGCACCGCCCGCAGGCGGACGGCCTATGCTGCACCCCTCACCCGGCCCTCGTTGAGGGCCGACCTCTCCCACAAGGGGAGAGGTGTGATTATGGCTTCTACGGTCCGCAGAGCGGGAAACAGCCCTCTCCCCTTGTGGGAGAGGGTCGCCGCGCAGCGGCGGGGTGAGGGGTGCGAGGTCTCTCGGCCGTTTTACGTAGATGCCAACGCCCAGCCACCCGAGGATCACTGCGCGTACGTACGGGACGTCGAACCGCTGCCGTTTTTCCGTGGCCAGCCGGTCTTCGACGTGTTAACTTGGGCGACGCCTTCGGGCGGTTCGTCCGATGGTAGCGCATGGATTTGTCTCCTAATTTCAAGGTAGGACATCGGGCGCATGTCGCAGTTTTTCGGGTTAGAGGGTCAGGTTGCCCTGGTGACGGGGGCTGGCCAGGGCATCGGCGAGGGTATCGCGCGCCGGTTGCACGCGGCGGGGGCACGGGTTGCCGTGTTCGACGCGGATGCGCCGAGTGCTTCCAAGCTGGCGGGCGAGCTCGGTGGGCTGGCCGTGGTGGGCGATGTCCGCTCGGAAGGGGATGTTGCGGCCGCGGTGGCGCGCACGGAGCAGGAGCTGGGGCCGCTGGCGATCCTGGTCAACAACGCGGGGATCACGGGCCGGACCGACGTGAGCTGGAACCTCACGTTGGAGGAGATGCGCGTCGTTATGGACGTGAACGTGATCGGCCCGTGGCTGTTTTGCCGCGCCGCGGTACCGGGAATGCTTGCTCGGGGATACGGCCGGATTCTGAACGTGGCGTCGATCGCGGGAAAGGAAGGGAATCCGACGCTTTTGCCTTACTCGGCGTCCAAGGCGGCGGTGATCGCCCTGACGAAATCACTCGCGAAGGAGCTGGCCGGCAAGGGGGATATTACCGTTAATTCCATCGCGCCGGCGGTGATTCGAACGACGATTTTGGAAGGGATGGCAAAGTCCACGGTCGAGTATATGATAGCGAAGATTCCGCTGGGACGGACCGGCACCGTCGAGGAAGTGGCGGCGCTCGTGCATTACCTGGTAAGCCGCGAGGCGAGCTTCACAACCGGGCAATGCTACGACATCAGCGGCGGCCGCGCGACGTACTGACCGCGGGGCTCCCAGGCCGGTCGTCGCGAGCACATTCTCCGCGTCGAGGGGAATCGAGACGTCGTATGTCTGTGCGTTACTGGTTGGTTCATCCCAACGGTGGTCGGCAGCTCATCGACCCCCGGCAGTTCGATCTCGACCGGCTGGCGGAGCAAGCGCGCCAGATCGGCGGGCGGCTTGTCGTCGAGAATGACAACCATATTGCGCCTCCGCATCCTCCGTTGGTAAATCCTCCGGTCTCGAATGGTGCTCCGAGACGCTTCGAGCCCCCCGTCTCGGCGCTTGCGCCGCTCTTCCGATCGCGGCTCGATCGGATCTACGTGTGCCTCACCTCGTACGAGCTCGAGATCAACACCCGGCCAACCACGCGCGTTCTGGGGGGCTACTACAAGACGACGTGTCTCGTGCGTGTCTACTCCCACGACAGCCAGCTCGGCCGCCGGCCGCTGGAAGAGCTGTTCGATACGTTCCTGCACGAAATCGCCCACCACATCGAGTACACCGAGCCCGATTCCTTTCATGCGAGGGCGCCCGGCCGGGTCCCGGGTCGGATGCATAGCCGGCTGTTCTGGCGGATCCTGGGGGATCTGAAGTGCCGGTGGAAGGATATTCAGAGGGAGTGAGCGCGCTGCGCCGATGTGTCGGATCGCTCAAACGTCGTCAACTTCCGGCTCGTCGGTGGGAGCGCCGAATTCGTTCGCCAAGAGACCGTCGATGTCGCGTGCGCCGTGCAAAACGCGATAGACTTCAATTCCGTCGGGAATCGGTTTATAAAATATGATGTAATTTCGGAAGCGTGAAATGCGACAGTAACGAAGTCCCGCATACAGAGGTTCGTCTGGCTCGTAACGTTCGCCGAGTCCCGGCATGCGCGCCAGTCGAATCATGGTCGCTTCCGCCTCCGCCAAGAAACGATCGGCGGTCCGCATGCCCGCCTCGCGAGCCAAATGACGGAATAGTGCGACGACGTCACGGTCGGCTGCTGGTCGTCGGTCCACGACGCTCATGGGCGAATCTCTTCACCTGCAAGCCCCTCGATCGCCTCACGTCGCAACGCAGCCCAATCCTCCGAAGTCATTCGTCTAGGCGGCCCGCTCTCCAATGCTTCGCGAAACTTGGCTTCCAGCGCTTGTTTCGCACGTCGCTTCTGCGCGTCGCGGATTAAGGATCGAAAGTACTCGCTCGCCGAGGTAAAGCCCTCCTGGGCGATTTGCGTCTCGACGAATTCCCTCATCTCTTCGGGTAACGAGATATTCATGGTCGCCATAGCGTAAGCCTCCTTTGACCCAACATACCACGTATGGCAAACTTTGCCAATCGCCGTATGGGTCGTCTCGGCGTCGGGCAGGCTGGTCCCACCCGGCGCCGTTTGCGCTCGCAACGGCCTTACTCTCCCGCCAGGCCGAGTTCCTTGACGTTTTTGGCGATGTCAGGCCCGGCCGTGGTGGTACGGGGCTGGACATCCTTGTCGATCTTTTTGATGATCCCTTCCTTATCGATATAGAACGTCCAGCGCTCGGCGACGGGCCGTCCCGGGTGGACGACGCCGTAAGCCTCGGCGACTTTCTTGGTGGGATCGCTCAGGATCGGGAAGTTGAGGTCGTACTTCTCGACGAACTTCTTGTTGGCCTCGACCTTGTCGACGCTCGCCGTGAAGTAGGCAAAGTTGAGCTTCTTGAGGTTCGCACCGTCGGCGCTGATCGACTTGCACTCCTTGGTGCAGCCCGGGGTGTCAGCCTTGGGGAACCAGGCGAGGACGACGGCCTGCTTGCCTTTGAAGTCGGCGAGCGAGTACGTCTTGCCGTCCGTGCCTTCGAGCGAAAACGCCGGGGCTTTGTCGCCCACCTTGAGATCGCCTTCGGCGGCGCGGGCGGTCGCCAGGCAGAGGACCCCCACACTGAGGACGCCCAGCATCCTCCAGCAGAAACGCTTCATCATAACCTCCTCGAACAATGCGGGAATGTACGCCACTTCCCCGAAAATTTACGGGGGACGGGCCTGAAGGTAGCAGCCGCGCAGACGGTTTTCAATCGGCTGGTATCCTGGAGCGGCTAACGATCGGGCTACATACCTCGCGAGGTCGAAGCTCTTAACACTAACCCGACGCGCACGCGAGGGATAATTATATAATTTCCTCGCTGGCGCTTCGGGTTAGTATTTTTTTTGTCAATCCGAGCGGCGCTTTCTGGGGGGACCGAGCCGCGTGCTTCCCGAATCAAGAGAGACCAATTTGGCTCGGAGGTCCCTGCCTCACGACTTCCCTCGACCAAGGCGCCTTAGGCGGGATAGACTGAATGGTTTCATTCCGCGGTCTCATCCCATCCGTCATACGTTCGAGTTCCGCACGCTCTCTGGAGGTTCGAAATGTCGTCGCAGAGTCCTCCCGCGAAAAAGCGCCGGCCGCAGCCGGCGCCCAAGCCGCAGCCGCCGGACGAGCCTGAAGCGACATCGCTGCCGCTCCGGCTTGCCGACTGGGGGCTGATCGCGATTTTCATCGCATTGACGTTTTTGCTTGGCATTTTTCCGCTCAAGGACACGGACTTCTGGTTCCACTTGCGCACGGGAGACTGGATCCGGCAGAACGGTCGCGTGCCGACGACGGATCTTTACACGTACACCGTTCCAAAGGCGCCCTGGATCGATCTTCACTGGGGGTTTCAGGTCGCAATCAGTTGGGTTTACGAGCGATGGGGGATCGTCGGACTCAACCTGGCCAAATGCGTGGTCACGAGCGCCGCGGTGTTTCTGCTGGTGACGGCGCGCAGGCGTTCCTGGCCGGTCTGGGCGATGCTGCTGGCGTGGCTGCCCGCATTGTTACTCCTGAGCGGACGGATGTATGTTCGCCCGGAGACACTATCGCTCCTGTACCTGTCGATGTTTCTGGCGGTGGTCAGCCGGTGGGATCGGTGGCCGTGGCTGGCGATGACTCTGCCGGCCGTGCAGTTGATCTGGGTCAACTGCCACGGCCTGTTCATCCTGGGGCCAATCGTGTTGACGTTCGGCCTGATCGACGCTGCGTTGCGTCCGGGAGCCTTTGGTCCCGGGCAAAAGCGGTGGTGGCGCATCATCGGGATGGCGTGCGGTCTGAGCTTCGTGCTTTGCCTGGCGAACCCGTACGGTTTGATCGGAGCGCTTTATCCGCTCCAGCTCGCGCAGACGATGCGTAACCCGATGTTTTCAAAGGGCGCGTTTCGCATTGCCGAATTGACGCCGATCCCGGTGTTTATCGAGGAAAATGGTCTGCGTAACCTGCCGCTTCAGATCCACCTCGTGACGGTCTTCGTCGGTGCGCTGAGCTTCCTCGTTCCCCTGTTTTGGGCCGTTCGGATCCGGATGGCGCCGGTTCAACCTGGCGAGCCAGCGAAGAACGAAATCGAGAAAGCAAGCGGAAAGGATAAGGGCAAGGCACAGCCGGCGAAGAAGCCCCGGAAATCGAAGGCCGCGGCAAAGGCCGCAGATTCTCCCGTGCTCGGTGTGAGCCCGCTCCGCCTCTTGCTGTTTGGGGCGTTCACCTATCTGAGCTGGCAGGCGACGCGCAACAGTCACCAGTTTGCCGCTGTGGCGGGGACCATCACGGCGTGGAACTTTGGCGAATGGGCAGCCGCGATCCGAAAGCGGCGCTGGCCGTCTCAGAAGACGCCGGCTGGATACGCCACGGCGCACCGCGTCATCGCGTTCGTGGTGCTCGCCGCCGTCTTCGGTCTGGTCGCGAGCGGCCAGTTCTACGCGGCCGCAGGCGAAGGCCGCACGATCGGCCTGGGCGAGGAGCCGCTCTGGTATCCCCACGGAGCCGCGAAGTTCGCCGGACGGGCCGAGATGCCGCCGCACATTCTCACATACCATAACGGCTATGCGCCGCTGTATGAGTATTACAACGGGCCTGAGCGGAAGGTTTACGCGGATGCCCGTTTGGAGGTGATCGGCGCGGACATGTATTACGAGTATTCGGTACTTTGCCGGCAGATTACCAGTGGAGAGAAAGGTTGGGAGGACGCACTCGACGCGATCCAGCGGCCGGCGGTGCTGGTTGGGGCGGCGCCGACGGACACCGTGATGGCGGGCTCGCTGATGGCGAGTCAGCATTGGCGCTGTGTGTGGTTCGACCCTGTGGCGTGGGTGTTCGTACACGACTCGTATCGGGGTGCGGTGGCCGCGCATGCTGTCGACTTCGCAGCCCGGCGTTTCCGCCCCTCCAAGGAGACCGAGCCGGTGGGTTTGCCGGCCCTCGTGGCCTCGGCCCGGGCACTGACGATCTGTGCGGCGCAGCTTACGGCAAACAAGCGTGCTAACAAAGCGCGCGCACTCATTCACCTGGGGCTTGCTTATGCGCGCCGGATCGAGCACGACGATCCCAAGGCGGTTGAGGGTTGGAAGTTCGAAGGGCAGCTTGAGCGCGCTCGGGACCCGCTTGGGGAACAGAAGATTCCGCGCTTTCGAATGCCTCTGAATCCTGCGGTGGATCTGCCCGCGCTCCGCGCGACGTATGCGTTCCGGCGTGCGGTTGAGGCTGCACCGAACGACTTCATGAGCTTGCTCGAGCTGGGAGGAATGTTGTTTGAGAAAGAGCGCGGGATGCACGAGGCTGCGTTGCCATACATCGACCGGTTGTGCACGCTCCATCCGATCAACCAACTCCAGCGCAAGATGCAGGATGCGTATGTGGAAAACCGGCCGATGTTCGTGGCCCAACTCGGACCGGCGCCGCCGACGACGTGGGAAAACCTGAGCGATCTCGATCAAAAGGTGAGCAAGATGCTCGACGCGGGGCGCGTGGAGTCCGCGGCCGAATTCCTGGAAAAGGCCTATCCCGAAACGCCGAGACCGTGGGACGTTGCCGACCGGCTGGCGACACTCCGGCTACATCTGGGCGAACCGGCTCGGGCACGCACGCTCTGGATGCAGACAGCGCCGAAGGACCCCGCCCTGCGCCCGGCGCGCGTGGCGCTCACCCACCTGATTGAAGGGAACTTCGACGAGGCCCGCAAGGCGTACGCCGAAGCGGTGAAGGCTGATCCCAAGTTGTTCGAAGCCCACTATGGCCTGGCGGTGCTGGAACAGGACGATGGTCGTGCGGCTGAAGCCCTGGCCGAGGCGCGGCGCGCGATCGAAACGGCTCCGGATGCGAGCGCGCAGGATGCGGTGCAGAAGATCGCAGACGACGTGGAGCCGTATGCGAAGCCTTGAGGAGTGCCGCTGAGCGGCGACGGCACTCAATTCTCAGGCTTCGTCGGAGCGACATATAACTCCCCCCCTTGGGAAGTTTTGAAGTTGCGCGTGTTAATCGAACCGTACGAAAAACGAGGTCTGGCAGCGAGAGTCGACTTTCGCTCCGCGAAAGAATTGCTTTCGCGGAGCGAAAGTCGACTCTGGCTGCCCGTAAGCTGGCAATGGTCCATTCTCCTCGAACGCTCATCCCCGTCGAAGAAGGCGACGGGGTACGCGCAACTTCAAAATTGGGAAGGGGGGGTTGGGGGGGTGGGCCTTGACCTCCGC
>DAIDJG010000585.1 GCA_027451445.1 Singulisphaera sp. | reverse complement strand
TGACTCCCACTCCGTCGGCAGCAGACCATCGCGTTTCAATCGGGGTCGAACGGGCCTGACGGTCCTGGCCATGTTCTTCGGAGTCGGCGCGTGGCTTTGGCCGATCGGTGTTGGTGGACAGATGCCGGTCGGAGGCGACGTGACTCAGTTTTCGATCGGCCTGATGGCGTTTTTGCGAGACTCGCTGCAAGCAGGCCGATTGCCGATCTGGAATGATCTGTGGGGTTTTGGGTTCCCGGGTCTCGCCGAGAGCCAGATGGGGGTGTTTTACCCGCCGCATCTCGTGCTCTACGGTCTCTTACCTGTGGAAATCGCCTACACGAGCAGCCTCGTCTTGCACACCGCTTGGGGAGCACTCGGAACCTTTTGGGCCGCGCGACGGTTCGGTATCACACCGTTCGGGGCGGCGCTGGCCGGATTCACGTGGTCGGCTTGCGGGTTCTTCGTCATCCATCTACCGCACCAGTGGGGTTACACCACAGGGAGTTGGATGCCATGGGCCTGGGGCCTCGCCTGGACTCTGGCGTATGAGAAGCAGGCTTCCAGCGGCTGGACCGCGCTCCGACTTGCCCTGGTCCTGATGCTTCAGATCCTTCCCGGGCATTTTCAGATCGCGTTCATCACGGAAGTTTGCGTTCTTGTGATTGCACTGGGCGGGTGCTTCGAGTCCATTCGCTCAGGAACCCCGGAAGGGACGGAAACGCGGCGCAAACGCTCAGAAGCCCTTAAAGGTTGCGCGCTCACCGTGTTCGCACTTGCGGTGGCGTTCTTGCTGGCCGCGATGCAGGTTTGGCCGACCCTGCGGCTCGCGCGATTAGCCCAGACGCAACGCGACCTGAATTACCTGGCCGGATTTGCCAGCTCTCCCCTTCACGTGATCAGCTTTGTCGCACCGGGGTTGTTTCACCGATCACCCCTTTGGAGGCCGTTGGTGTGGGACCCGTTCCACACCTCGCCCGAAGAGCATTTGGCGTACGTCGGATTAGTACCTCTGTTCATGGCGCTCCTGGCGATTCGGCGAGCGTTTCGTCAGGAACCAAGCGTACGCGTGCTCACCGCGCTGGCCATCGCAACCGCGATCCTCAGTCTTGGACCATACTTCCCTGGGTTCCGGTCATGGTCTCGGCTCCCCGGCTTCTCCTTCTTTCGCAGCCCCGCGCGCTGGTCATTGGGCACGAGCCTGGCGTTGTCTCTCCTCGCGGGGATCGGAGTCGGGATCCTTTCCGAGCAGGTCAGGCTAAGGCGAATTCTGGCGGCTTTCGGATTGGTCTCCGTGCTCGCTCCCCTGCTCGTGGTCGGCTGTATCGAACTGGCGCTCCGGAGTACAGAAGGAAGCGGCAGCCCCATCGTGATCAAAGTGTTCGACCAGGTGTTGAGTTGGCTCCCGTGGGACGACCGGCCGCGAATCCGATCCCTCGCGCGTTGGGCACGATCGCCGCAAAAGGACCTCCGAGTCGCGAGCGCACTGGCGCGACAGGGGCGCACGCTCGACCTTGCGCTGCGCGGCCCAAGTTTCGACCAAGAGCGGCTCGCCATCTATCGCCAGGAATTGGCGATCCCGTTCGCAATCGTGATCGCGATGATCGTCCTGCTACCACTCTCGAGAACACGACGGTGGGCGCAGGCCGGACTGATCGTACTGACGGCCGTCGATCTCCTAGCTCTGAGCCGGCAACGTCCCGTCGACCTGGGACCGATCGTGCCGCTCAAGACACAAAGCCCGGTCCTGGCACGACTGCCTCGCGGTGTCCGCACGATCGACCCGACCCGAAACCTGCCCATGGTCGTCGGCGCCGCACCGGTCTCAGCCTATCGGACCCTCGATCTCCCCGCGGTGCCGGAGTTAAACCGTCTCGCGTCGGCACCTGTATTCCTCGAGGGCGTCGTCCCCTCGCTCGCTGCGACGGGAACGGGAATCCGTGTGATCGATCCGTTCGAGTCTCGCGCCCAGGAAGGGAACCGTGCCGATTTGCCCCGCTGGGATCAACGCGAATTCATCGATGATCCCGCGTTGGCATCGTGGCTCTTCGGGGCCGATTTGGTCCGGGGACAGGGGCCCTGGATCTCTCAGTTTGCAGTCTGGACTCCGATCTCGGCACCCGTTCGGGCCTGGTTCGTCCCCTTGACCAGAAGGGGCTCTGACGCGATCCTAAAACCTGGTTCGACCGCGGTCCTCGAAGCCCTCCGAACGGCCACGGCGTTAACTCTCCGGAGCCGGGTCCCAGGGCGCGTCGAGATAGAATTCCAAGGTCACGGCAAGGGGTGGGTGGTCATCTCGCAGTTGGCCGATCCGCAGTGGAGAGCCTACTGGGTCCCCTCGACAGGTTTGCGCGAGGTCGAGATTACACCCGCGTTCAATGGCTCGCGGCCAGGCGGTTGGCAAGCCGTCCGAGTGCCCGAACCTGGTCCTGCGACATTACGTCTGCAATACGACGCGCGTGATCTCCGCCAGGGATTGGCCGTATCGGCCGTGGCCTGGATCGCGGTTTTGGGATGGGTCCTGCGAAGCTGGCAAGTTTCCACCAACGCACGAAAGCAAGGCGGTTCACCATGACGGGAGTCGCGATCGTCGGCGCATCGGGATACGCATCGCGGGAATTGATTCGAATTCTCCTAAACCACCCAGGGGCCAAGGTCACTGTGGCCACGTCCCGGCAGGATGAGGGGACTCGCGTTGATGCGCTCCACCCCAGCCTCGCGACCAGGCTCGATCTCACATGTGAAGCGTTCAATGCCGATCGGCTGGCGGAACGAGCGCGCGTCGCGTTCCTCGGGCTGCCGCATACGGCGAGCATGGCGGCCGTGCCTGCGCTTTGCGAGCGAGGAGTTCGGGTCATCGATCTCAGTGCGGATTATCGATTGACCGATCCCATCGTTTACGCCGATTGGTACGGCCACCAACACACCGACGTCGCCGGCCTGAAGACGGCCGTCTATGGCTTGCCGGAGCTCTACCGCGAGCGTATCCCATCGGCGAACCTGATCGCGAACCCAGGCTGTTATACCTCGACGAGCATCCTCGCCCTCGCCCCGCTGGTTGCCGAGAACCTTATCGAGCGGACGGGTGTCATCGTCGACGCGAAGAGCGGCGTATCCGGCGCGGGGCGTGCGCCGAAGCCGAATCTCCATTTCCCCGAGGCCAACGAGAACTTCAGCGCGTACAACGTCGGCAAGCACCGCCACACACCGGAAATCGACCAGGTGCTGACCGATGTTGGTAAATCCACTGGCGGCCCGGTCGAGGTGATTTTCACGCCTCACCTGGTTCCCATGGACCGAGGAATCCTGGCAACGATCTATGCCACCCCGCGCGGCCCCGTGGCAGAGCACGACCTGCTCGACCTGTATCGGACGTTTTACGCGCGCAGTCCGTTCGTCCGAGTCGTGACGGGCCTTCCTGCAACGAAGGATTCCACCAACACCAACTTCTTCGACGTCACGCTACGGATCGTCCGCGGGAAGATTGTGGTGCTGGCCTGTCTCGACAATTTGATCAAAGGCGCGGCGGGAGTGGCGGTTCAAAACTTCAATCTGATGTTTGGCCACCCCGAGACGACGGCGCTGCTCTGAAAGGGTCAGCCGCAGCGCCGATTCGTGCCGGGACTCACAGCTTGAAGATATCCCGATCGCCCAGTCCCCCCTTGAGGGGCACCTTCCGTTCGGGCTTGGGCAAGGGCGTGTCGTCTTCGGCCGCGGCTTCTTCCTCAGGTTCCGGAGCCTTGGGAGTCGGCAGAGGTCGGAGCGAGAGAGAAATCCTCTTTTCTTCGGGTTCGATCTTGAGGATCCGGACCTCGACTTCCTGCTCGGGCTTCACAATGTCCGCCACGCGCCGGACTCGGCTGGGGCTCAGCTCAGTGATGTGCACGAGGCCTTCAACGCCTGGCTCCAGCTCGACGAAGGCGCCAAAATCCATGAGCCGGGTGACCTTTCCCTTCACCGTCATCCCGCGCTCGTACTTGTCCTCGACCAGATCCCAAGGGCTGGGTGTCAGTTGCTTCAGTCCGAGGCTGAGCTTTTTGTTCTCTCGATCGATCTTGAGGACCTTCACCTTCAATTCCTGGCCCGCCTTGACGAACCCGGCGGCGTCCGCAACGCGCGACCAGCTCATCTCG
>DAIDJG010000584.1 GCA_027451445.1 Singulisphaera sp. | reverse complement strand
AATGAGAGCGCCGACGGGGCACACCGGAGCTGTTTGGCGCGTTCGAGATGCTCTACGAGTTCGCTCTCATGCCCCAGCGCCATTGCCGTGCGGGCCATGAGCAAATGGGCCTCCGCAGAGTGCGGGTCGGCGGCCAGCCAGCGCCGAAGCGCCGAGTCCGCCTCCCCATAACGCCCTGATGCGAAGGCCTGGCGCGCCCTGCGAGCATCAGACGACGCCCTATCCCGCCACAGCAATCCTCCTGCGGTGATCAAAACGACAAGAAGCAACAACGCCAATGCAATCGGAATCCGACGACCCCGATGTGTGGGATCGCTCCGACCTCGACGCTCCGGCGCGTTTGTCGGCGACTGACCCATGTCCATGACAGATCGAATGCGGGCGGGTTGGAAAAACGGAGAACGGCAACAGCGATGATACACCCGTTCCCAAGACGCACGAAAGCGGCGTACGGTTTTTTCCGCACTGGAGAAATTCACTTCGGGGGTCTAGGACTCGGCACGCGGCCTGCGTCTGCGAGCACGTCCACAGCCTGCCGCCTCCGCGACGCATTCCGGATTCGCGTAGGGCGATCGCGCGGATCTTATCAAGTGCATGCACAGGGCGTCTCGCACCACGAGACCCACTCAGCGCCGCACGCGAATAAAATGGTCCGTGAACGTCGAATGGGGGATCTGGCCGCTGACGGCGGGCATGTGGCAGCCGATGCAACCGTCACGCGCATTCACCGGACACACCGGCGTCCGCCGAGCCGAGACATCGTCCCCGCCCGTGCGGTTCGAGCTGGCGTGGCAGGAAATGCATTTGCGCTCGTAGTGGGCGGGCGTGTGGTCGGCGTTGTGGTGCGGGTCATGGCATGTGATGCAGTCGAGTGCGCCGCCGGTCATGGTATAGCAGGCACTCCAGACGAGCGAAGTCGCGGCGAAACGCACAGCCTTCGGGTCAGTGCGTGCGGTCTTGCCAGCGGGCGAACGATGACACTGCTGGCAAAGTTGGAGCGATCGCCCGCCCGGCACGGCACGCGGACGCGCGATGGCGAGGTCGGAGAACTCGGCCTCGACCGCCCGGACATGATTGCCGCCGGGACCGTGACAGCGCTCGCAACCGATCCCATGATCCGCGGCTTCGGGCCCGCTCCGCTCGCGCGCGGCCCGAGGCAGGGTGGTGTGGCAATCGAGACACAGGAACGCCAGGTCGGGTGACAGCACGCGCCCGAGATAGCCTTCGCCCGGAGCCGGTTCCGGCGGCTGTCCCGTGGTCACATCCCACGCCTGCCGCTCCGCGTAGCGCGAAAGACGACACTCGCGAGCGCGGCCTTCGCGATCGCGCGCGAGGAGCGTAAGTCCCCGGTCGCCCGAGCCGAACGCGAATTCGACCTGAGCATCCGCGACGTTTTTTCCCTCACGCGTTTCGAACCGCAAGGTACCCCCTTCGCGCACGATCCGATGGGTCACTCGCGGGTTTTTGGGGTCAGGCACCTCACCGTCCGGCAGCCAACGTCCCGGCAGGTCGCCGGCGTACCAGAACGTCTGCGCGTGGCGGCTCGACTGCTGGGCGTCGTGGATTTCTCGGTGGCAGTCGCCACAACGCGCGGCGCCAATGTAGGGTGCGGGCTCCGGCTCCAGCGGGTGGCTCTCGCGGTAGGCGCGACCGATCATCAATGCCTCGGCGGCCTCCGTCCAGGCGCGTTCCTGGATTGCAACTCGGCTGAGAAGCCATTGCGCTTCGGGGTCTGCTCCATGAGCGAGCACCGCGCGCAGAGCATTTCGCGCTGATCCCGGCTGTGCCTGCTGGAGTAAGGTGCGGGCGAGTTGTTTTCGATAATCATCGGCAGGCCCGGGAGCGTCCGGCAAAGCCGGCTCGCGTGTTAAAGCGCGTTCGAACCCGACCGCGGCCGCCGCAGGCTCACCGAGCCCCAGGCGTGCCGCCGCGGCGATCAGGTCCGCCCGCCCTTCCCACCCCGAGTGTTTCGCGAGCGCCTCGGCAACGCCCAGCGCCTCGTGAAACCGGGACAGCTTCAGGCAGACCTGCGCCAGGCTTTCCAGGATATCCGTGCGGCCGGGATCGGCGTCGCGCCCGGCTTCCCAGCAGCTCAGGGCGACCGGAAGGTCGCCCGCCGATCGCATCGCGAGCCCCAGAAGATAGTAGTCCTCCGCCTGAAAGACGCGGGGGTCGAGCGTCCGGTACAACCCGCGCGCCTGCTCGTCACGCCCCAGGCGGAACGTCGCGCGTGCCAGGAGCCTCAGCGCCTCGCGATCGTTGGGCGCAGCTTGCAAGCGAACGGCCGCCAGCCCGGCCGCCTTGCTCCAATCCCGGCGCTCATACGCTTCGACCCCCGCCTTCAGCGGCGACGGTGCCAACCGCCGCCACGCGAGCGCCAATGCACTTACACCGATGACCAGCAGTATCAGCACCAGCAACCCGGTACGACGGCGCAGGAATCCCGCGAACGACATCAGGAGTCGACCCCCTTGGCAGGCGGCGTTGCGAGGGAGTGGCGGTACGAGCGTTTTCGTTGCGGCGTCACGGTACGACCTCTCGAAACGCCAACGTGCACCCAGGGGTGCCAACGACACTCGTCGCTTAAGTGTTGCGCACCAGAATTCCCGGCTTCTCCGTGCCCCGACAATTCTGACATTCTCCGTGCACGCAAGAACGGTGTCAAACCGAGTCGATTCCGCGCGGTTGCAACGTCGTGAGGCTTTGCGTCTATCCGCGATTGCGCGCGGCCGGTCGTCGCGTTCTCGTTTTCTCCGAATCTTTTCCCAATGCTCTTGCCACTCGTTCGGACTTCGACGCATTATTTAGGAGACCGCGACGGCTTCCTTCTGAGCAGTCGCAATTTCGAGCAGCCCGCCAGACGCCGACGAGTCGGACAGCGTCGAGACTACGCGCGTCGCATGCGAGTGGCCGCGCTTCCGTGCTGTCCATATTACTTGATCGACCTTCGAGGATTCCGGTTTCATGGCTCTGTTTTCGACCTCGCTCGGCTCGAGTGCGCCTCACAACCGACCTCGAATCGTTCGTCTCGTCGCCGTTGCACTCCCCTTCACAGGACTGTTCGCCGCCGGCTACGTCTGGCACGACTCCGCGTCCGGTACCGCGAGCTTGCTCGCCACACCCACAACGCAATCGTCGGCTCCCGCGCGGCCGTTTCTGATGATGCGCGACGGCGTCTGGGTGACCTCCGCCCCAAGTACCGTCACGCCGCCGGTGTTTTCGGTCGCCGAGGCAAAGGTTAGGGATAACGAGGAAGTGATCGGCGTGACCGTCGGCACGGAACATCGTGCTTACCTCGTTTCAGCAATGTCGCATCGACCGGCGTCGCACGTCGTCAACGACCTGATCGGTGACCAGCCCCTCACCATGACCTACTGCGATATCGCCCGCTGCGCACGCGCTTTCTCGGGTCGTCAACCCGGCAAACCGCTCGATATCGGCGTGGCAGGACTGGACCTCGAAGGCCAGCGGCTCGTCTTAAAGGTTGGCGACTTGATGTATCTGCAAGAGTCCGGCTCGCCCGTCGGCCAGGATTCCAAGGCCGCGGCTTTCCCCTATCCGCCTCATGACACGGTCGAGACGACCTGGGGTGACTGGCGCCAACGGCACCCGAACACGACTCTCTACGTTGGGTCATTGTCCGATGACCGGCGGTCTTCGAACTACGCCTGCAAGTCCTGAGGACCTGAGCCCAGTGCGTTCACCAGCAAGCGTGAATTCCGCCGCCTCGTGGTTTAGCCGAGGCGACTTGTTGAAGCGTCCGGATTGCGGACACTTCACTGGGAAACACGAATCCCAAACGTACGTCTGATGCTCGCGGGAAATCGCCGGCACACCGATTGCACGAAATTCCCACTCAGTACCCGAAATCCCCCACGCTCCGCGACGAAGTGCGGCAGCGAGGCTGCAATTGACTTGGGAACATCACGCTAACCGCCTTTGGTTGACTTAAAGCCCAGCCGAAGCGCCCACCCATTCCGACCGAACTGTTGTGGCGAAGCTCATTCCTGCGCTCCGCGGGTACTACATTACGCGTAACGCGGTCGGCATTCAGACAATCGGGTAACCCGCGCGTTACACTGCGGGGTTTGCCATAGGTCAAAGATTCTTTTGAGGACCCTTGTGTAAAAGGCAGAATGGGGTACCATGGATTCAATGATGCTCCAAAGTGAGGTTGAAGGGGAAAGCACGTCGCGCTGAGGCGCCGGTTGCGTCAGCGTGGAATGCTGGTCGTGTAAACCTTCCTGTCCCGTTCTCTTGCAGAATCAACGCGGTTTCTCTCTTTTTCCTAAACCCGCATTCGCCGGGTTGTTGGCCATTTCGTCTTCGCTCATCTTTTTTAGGGGGTTCCCATGCGTTCTCGCCGCGGTTTCACTCTCATCGAGCTCCTGGTGGTCATCGCGATCATCGCTGTGTTGATCGCACTTCTGCTGCCCGCCGTGCAAGCGGCCCGCGAAGCCGCACGCCGCGCCCAGTGCGTCAATAACATGAAGCAACTGGGGCTGGCCGTGCACAATTACGTTTCGACCAATAACGTCCTTCCGGCGCAGTCGTGCTGGAACGTCGGGTCAACATGGGGGCCATGGTTCACGTCCTGGGCGGACTCGATGCTCCCCAATCTCGAGCAACAGGCGCTGTATAACGCCCTCAACTTCAACATCCTCCTCTCGGATCCGGTAAACACCACGGTGGGCTTCACGGGGCTTGCCGCGATGCTCTGCCCGTCCGAGAATTTTAAGCAGCGCCCGCAGAGCCCGTGGGGTGCAGCGAACTACGCCGCGAATTATGGTGGGCCGGGCTGCATCGCCCGTGCCGGAGGCACGATCGTGCCGACTGGGAACCCCTGGTACACCAACGCCAACGTCGCGTCGTTCGGATTCGAAGGCATCACGGACGGCTCCTCGAATACCGGTATGTTCAGCGAGCGGCTGATGGGTATCGCGGGCAATCCCTCGACCTTGGCGAGTTCGCAGAACGCGAACCGATGCATCTTCAATCTGCAAACCGCCCTCACTCCTGACAACGGAGCAGCGGGAGCGCCCACGGCACTCGCTTTCTACCAGGCTTGCAACGCCATTCCGGGAACCACTGCGGCGAACGTCTCAAACAACAACGGCGCCTACTGGGCGTTCACAATGCCCTACACCACGGCGAACACCAGCTACTTCCACTTCAACACGCCCAACAAGCTTTCGTGCAGCCCGGCAAACGGCTACGAAGGGGACCCGAATTGGGCCGGTTCGCTCGCGGCTATCACGGCAACCAGCAATCACTCCGGCGGCGTAAACGTCTGCTTCGGCGACGGGTCGGTGAAGTTCATCAAGAACTCGATCGCTGTCAATACGTGGTGGGCGCTGGGCAGCCGGAGCGGCGGGGAAACGATCGACGCCTCCTCGTATTGATGTGGGGCGTGTAGGCAAGCGGTCTGCGACGTTCGATCGGTTCGGTCGGCGCTTCCCTATTCTGACGCACGGGACGGGGTGAATCGCCTTCGGTTTGCTCCGTCACGGTCGGTTACCGGTAGCGGGACGCGGTCCGCTTCGCGTGTCGAGCGCGCGATTCGAGATGCGATTGTGTGTTTTTTTGGGGAGTCTCTCGATGCGAAGTCTGTGCGTTTACCTCGTCGTTGCGATTCTTACGTGCCCTGTCGTCGGCTGCGGTGATGGCGGTGACCTGGAAGGGACGCCAAAAGACACGGCTGGCGCGCCGGCGACGCCCGGTGGTACGGATATCATGAAGGAAAAGATGGAAAAGAAAGGTGCACGCCGATAGCATCGGGGCGACGCCTTCCCACAAAAACCAAGCGCCCGGCCGTTCGGGGCCGGGCATCTGCCGCCACGAGAGGCTTTGGTTTCTGGATCACCGGTCGAGGGCGAACGGAGCGCCGTTCTGCCTATTCCTTGAGAATGCGTCCAACGAAGCCCGCTGAGGGTGGCGGAGTGAATGCGCGCCAAAGCCGCCTGCCCGGCTCGGTCTTTCCTCTTCAACGGCATGACGGTCAACCGTAGGTTCTGGGTCGTGCTAGGCGTCGGTGTGAGCTTGTTCGCCGCGGTCGGATCGTTCGTGGCCTGGCGCTGGCTCGTGGCACACACGGCGGGACAGGCGCGCAGCGAATTGGCGGCTGGACGATATTCCGACGCCGCTCGGGACGTCGATCGCTGGATACGGATTGCGCCGAGGGCGGCGGAAGCCTACTACCTCAAGGCCCGTCTGGCGCTCGCGCTCGAACGACCAGCGCACGAGATCGAATCCAGTTTCGACCGCGCCAGGCGACTTGGCGCGCCTGACGCCGATCTTGCCCTCGTTCGTGCTCTCACCAACGTCAAGCTCGGCCGGCACGCCGAAGCCGAGGCACCCTTGCGCCAGGCGTTCGACGAGGGTACGCCCGATCCGCAGGTGGATGAAGCCCTCGCCCGCGTTTACATCGAAACGTTCAACGTCCGCCGCGCCGAGGAAGTGTTGGAGCGCTGGGCACGGGAGGCGCCGAGCGACCCGCGACCCTATCTGTGGCGCGTTGAGGTCGACCGCCGTAAGGAGGGCACGGACGAGGTTCTGGCCGCCGACTATCGCGAGGCCCTGCGCCGCGATCCGAATCTGGCGCCGGCCCGACTTGGACTGGCGAAGTCGCTCCGCCAGCTCCATCGTAATGCCGAAGCACAAATCGAGTTTGAGCGTTACCTCACACTTCGACCCGACGACCCCGCCGGACATCTCGGGGCAGGCCAGAACGCCCGCGAGCTCGGTGATGACACAACGGCTGCGCGGGAATTCGAACGCACGATCGCACTGGATCCCAAAAACGCCACCGTGCATAAGGAGCTTGCGACTCTCGCCACAACCCGGGGCGATGACCAGGAGGCGCTCGCGCATCTCGACCAGGCCATGGCGATCGACCCGTTCGACGTAACCTCGCGCTACTCACGTTCATTGTTGCTCGCGCGGCTGGGCCGAGCCGAGGAGGCCGAGCGCGAGCGGGCCGCCGTGAAACGTCTGCGCGAGGAGTTGGCACATCTGAACGAGCTCAAGGCGCGCTTGCTCCAGACGCCCAATCAGCCCGAGCTCGAGGTGCAAATTGCCGAGTGGATGATCGACCACGGCCACGACGATGAGGGTGCCCGCTGGGCCGAGAAAGTGCTGCGCAACCATCCCCGACATCCGCGAGCCAATCGCCTGCTGGCCGATTACCACAACCGGCACGGACGCCCGGGACGAGCCAATTTCTACCGGATGCAAGCGAGCGGCGAGCCTTAGAGCGGTTTACGTTCGGGTTGCATTCGGTCTCACCGCGCGCCCTTATTCGTGAACTTAACGCGGTGTCCACGCCCGCCGTAACGGCGGATCATATAACTCCCCCCCTTGGGAAGGGGGGGTTAGGGGGGGTGGGCCTAAACCGTCGCCCGCGTTTCAGCGCTTGGCCTCCGCAAGCGTGTCCCTCGTTCGGAAACGACGTGGCCCTTCGTGTACGCTCGTAATGAGCACGACGAAGGTTTCCGTCGTGATGCCGGTCTGCCGCGGAGTTTCGCCATCGAGCCCGACTTCGTCTTGGTCGGTTGTGGAAGGGTTCCTTGAGCGAAACGAGGCACCAGTGACGGAGGTCAACCCCGCCCTCTCGTAGGCGTTAACCGCCTGCGGTTCGGAGCGGAATTGCACCCATCGAGCGGCCACTGCCCACCCCCCCTACCCCCCCTTCCCAAGGGGGGGAGTTAATATGTTCGCCTCTCGGGAGAGATTGGGAGTGGCGTTAGATTAACGCGTAAACCGCTACCCCCCCTTCGCAAGGGGGGGAAAATATGTTTGCCGCTCGCAAAGGTGGACTCGCCGTCCCGAGCGCGCATCCCAATGGTAAACCGTTCTATACAAACGCTACCCACCCTGGTCCGCCGACCACCCTTCGGCCCCAATGAGCTTCACGAACCGGCAGGGCGTCACCGCGCGCAGGCTCGGTTCACCCTGCTGTTTGCGAATGACGGTGAGCTCCTGAGATTCTTCGGGGCCGAGCGGAGCCACGAGCAGCCCCCCTTCGGCGAGCTGACCGAAGAGTGTCGTGGGGAACTGGGGCGCCCCCGCAGTGACGAGGATGCGGTCGAACGGCATTTCCTCGGGCCATCCCAGCGACCCATCGCCCACGCGAAAGTGTATATTGGTCCGGCCCAAGCCGTCGAGCAGCCCCCGCGCCCGCAACGAGAGTGTTTCGAGCCGCTCAATTGTGAACACCTCGGCGGCGAGGTCGCTCAGGACGGCAGTCTGGTAACCGCTGCCGGTGCCGATCTCCAGAACGCGCTCCGTTCCTGTGAGCGCTAGCTCCAACGTCATCACGGCGACCATGAACGGCTGGCTGATCGTTTGCTGGAGTCCAATGTGGAGTGCCTTGTCGGCATGCGCCTCGCGCCTCATCTCAGGCGGAACGAAGTAAGCCCGAGAGAGCCGGCCCAGTGCACTCAAAACGCGAGGGTCGTGAATGCCTCGGGCACGCACCTGCCTCACAATCGCGGCGCCGGGCAAGGGGTCAGGCCGACTGCGTCTGGGCATGATCCGTCGCCTCGTCGAGTTGAAAATCCTTGATTTCGAGCTGCACCTCGCGGCGCCCTTGCCACTCGTTGATCGATGGGTAGAACGCGACCGAGCAGAGCGAATTCGCTGCCAGTTTTTTGCCTCTTTCGGCCATGTTCCAACCAACCGCGCTGGCGGTGATGTTGCCTTGCGTGAATTTCACCTGCAGGTGATTTTGCCGCGCGCCGACGATTCGCGGCGAGCCAACCACACGCACCCCGTTGGCCACCAGCAAAGGTCTCGGATTACCCATCCCGTGAGGTTCGAGCCGCTCGATTTCCTCGACCACGCGGGGGGTAAGCTGCGCGAGGAACACCTCGGAGTCGATGGTGAGGGTCTTCTTCAGTTGCGCCGGCGTCAAGGCTGCTCGACAATGCTGTTCGAACCGCTCGGCAAACGCCTGAAACTTGCTGACGTGCACTTTCAATCCCGCCGCCGCACTATGACCACCAAAGCCGATCAGATCCTCGGAGCAGGCGCTGATCGCATCGTAGAGGTTGAGTCCCGCGATCGACCGCGCTGAGCCTTGCCCCAGCTCCTCCCCCAGCGACACGACGATGGTCGGCCTGTGGTACGTTTCCATAAGCCGGCCGGCGACGATCCCGATGACCCCGGGGTGCCAACCGCTCTTCCCCAGCACGATCGCCCCACGTTCCGATGCGCCCCCCATGGCCTTCACCATGTCGTGTGCTTCCGCCACAATCGCGTGCTCGACCTCCTGGCGTCTCGTGTTGCAACGATCGAGCTCGGACGCAATCTCCCGGGCGCGGGCGGTGTCGTCGGTCGTGAGCATTTCGACGGCCATCATCGCCCGCTCGAGCCGCCCGGCGGCGTTGATGCGAGGCCCGAGGTTGAAGCCCATCATCCCCGAAGTCAGCTTTTTCTTGTCCAGGCAGCCGGAGACTTCGAGCAACGCGCGCAGCCCCTCGCTCGGGCTCCGCATCATCCCCGCCAGCCCGTGCCGGACAAGGATCCGATTCTCCCCTTCCACCGGGACCACATCGGCGACGGTCGCAAGCGCCACCAGGCTCAACGACTCGATCAGAAAGTCGCGCAGGTGCGGCGAGGCCTTCTTTCCATCGCCGAAGCTCTTGCAGACCTGCCAGGCAAGCTTGAACGCCACCCCCGCGCCGCAGAGGTCCCCGCAAGGGTACTGGCTGCCGGGAAGCCTCGGGTGGACGATGACGTCCGCCTCGGGGAGATCGTGTCCGAGGGTGTGATGGTCGGTGACGATGAACTCGACCCCCAGCTCGCGGGCAAGTCGCGACTCGGCGAGGGCCGAGATGCCGCAATCGACCGTGATGATCAATTCGGCTTGCTGCTCCGTCACGATCCGGCGCAGGGCCTCGGCATTGACGCCGTACCCTTCCTCGACGCGGTGCGGAATGTAGTATTCGACGTTGCTCGCACCGGCGAGCCGGAGGCAGGCCCAGAGAACGCTCGTGCCGCACACGCCGTCCACGTCGTAGTCGCCGTAGATGACGATCTTCTTACCGCTCCGGATCGCCCGGACGATCCGCTCCGCCGCGTCGACGGCGCCGGGGAGCAGCTCGGGGTCGTTCAGGCTCGTCATTCGTGCTTCCAGGAAAGCTCGCGCCTGAGCTTCCTCTCCAATCCCTCGGTTAAGCAAGAGCTGCGCCGTCAGGGTCGAGACTCCCAAATCGCGGCTCAATGCCGCGGCTCGCGCGGAATCGTGAGGCTTTAGCCGCCATTGCGACGACATGGACGACCTTTCTGGGGAGGGATCGGGATGCGTGGGTTAGGGCCAACGCCGTTCAAATAACCCTAAGCCCGCGATGACGAACGATTTAACTCCCTCCCCCCTTGTGGGGGAGGGTTGGGGTGGGGGGTTCGAACGGCCACCGGTACTGCGAGCCCCCCACCCCGGCCCTCCCCCACAAGGGGTGAGGGAGTATTGATATTCCTGTGTTCCGATGGCTTACGACTATTTGAACGGTACTGGGGTTCGAGCCTATGCATTGATCGTGTGCGTCCCTTCCGGCATTCTACCTCAAAACCATCCCTTCCGCTTCGCCCAGATCCACATTCCCACCGGAGTTCCCAACATGACGACGCACGAAGCCCAGAACAGGAACGCTCGGGGCCATTCGAGCTGAAACGCGAGCCGCTCGCCAAAGAAGTTCATGCCGAAGAAGCTGGTGACGAACGAGATCGGCAGGAACATCACGGTAACGATCGTCAACGCCTTCATTATGTCGTTGGTACGATTCGAAATGGCCGACAGGTACGTATCGAGCGCACCGGAAATCAGGTCGCGCAGCCCCTCGGCGATGTCGAGCACGCGGACGAGATGATCGTAAACGTCGCGGAAGTAGATCCGATGATCGGGGTGAATCGGCTCATATTCATCGCGCGCCAGCCGGTTCAACACCTCGCGTTGAGGCGCAAGGATCCGGTGCATGTAAAGGGACGCGCGCTTGACGCGGAAGATCGCGTGGAGCGTGCGCGGGGTTGGGCGGGCGAAGACTTCGTCCTGAGCGTTGTCAATCGCGTCGTCGAGATGCTCGATCACGGGAAGGAACTCGGCGACGATCAGATCGAGCAAGTGATAGAGCAGGTGATCCACGCCGTGCCGGAGGCGATTGTGGGGGTCGCGCTCGATATTGCGGTGGTGCTGATCGAGGATCGGCATCGGCTCGATGTGATACGTGACGAGGAAGTTGGGCCCGAGAAAGATGTCGAGCTCGTGCAGGCGCAGGTCGTCCGTGGCCGGTTCGAAGTCGATCGTATGGACGACAATGTAGAGATAAGATCCCCAGTCGTCGACCTTCGCGAGATGCTGTTCCCTGAGCGTGTCGTCAATGGCGAGGGGATGGAAGTGAAAAACGTCGCGCAGGAGCGACTCGACATGGCCATTCCGATTGCCGCCAACCTCTTCGACGTCAACCCAGAGCGTCCCCTTGCGATCGTCGAGGGCTTCGGGAATACGCTCCGCCGGCCAGTCGAAGTGAATGGCTCCCGAGCTTTCTCGATACACCAGGCGCAGCCGCGGCCCCACGTCCTGGGGAGATGTCGTCGCCATGCTTTTGTCGATCGTGGTCATTCCGACGTCACCCCGCGCCCATCATTCCGGGCGTGCCGGTTCATCCACTCGAGGAGCCACTCGGATTGCCTTCGATTTCATTGCCTCCTCCATGAGGTCAAGCTTCAGGACGGTCTCACTGCCGGCCGGGATATCGCGGCGAATGGCGCCTTGCGCGGACTGAAATCGGCCCGCATAGGCCCCCACGATTGGGGCGTGTGCCAGCATAATCATGTTCCGGCCCACAGCAACTCCGTCGACGTGGAACGTCCCGTCGGGCTGAATGGGTCCGACGCGCAGATTCCCATGCGTGCCCTCGACCGGAAGAAACTCGACCCACCCCCCGGCCACGGGCCTCAACCCTTCACGCACAACGCCCGAGACGCGGGTGGTCTGCCACGTTTCGGGGCCGAACTCGTCGGCGCATCCGGCCAATGTAAAGACGAGGAGCACTTGAGCCAATCGGTCGCATTGCCAGTTGTGTCTCACGCGCGCTCCCTCGGCAAACCTTACGCGTTCAGTCTCCCAGTCGATGGAATTTGGAACGCACCCGGATCAAGTTCCCGATTTCAGCGAATGCGCTCGTCGGTTGCTTCGCTTTTTTCTCTTTGCCCCGTACGGGGCATTTGAGAATAGCCCAGCGTTTTAACGCTGGGTCCGACGAAGCGGCGGCACAACCGTTTTCTTTGCCCCGTAGGGGCCACCGAAACCGTCGCGATGGCCTCCACCGCCATCGTCCCTCCGGGACTGAAAATCAATTGGTGGGTCGTACGCAAACCCAGCGTTAAAACGCTGGGCTATTCTCAAATGTCCCTACGGGACAAATACGAATGCGGATCTTCTCTCGGGTCAAATCATATACCTCGTGATCGTGTTGGATGTCGTGACGTTATTGCGAGCCCGTTCCTTTGGCGTTTGGAAGCCACCGTTCGAAGTCACGTCGCAACGTTTGGAAGACCTCCGCGTCGGCGCTCGCAAGTTCGTCCGCACCGGGGGTGAGCTGAATCAACCGTCCACCCCGCGTGCCACGCCCCCAATGAGGACCAACTCGATCAGCGTAGACGAAGAATTGCCCGCCCGTCTGGCGCTCGGCGGCGAGAGGTCCCACATTGCCGAGAATCGCGATCACCCCGCCACGCTGATTCAAACCAGCTCGAGGTCCGGCAGACCCGGCGGCCAGGATCGCGCCTCCCTCCATGGCGTATCCGAGCGCCGGCCCGGCGTCGCCGAGAATCAGCAATCGACCCGCGCGCAAGGACCGGCCGGCCCCGTCCGCCGCGGCGCCTTGACAGACCACTTTCAGGTTCGGAGCGTTCAGCCCCGCGGCCAGTTCGGGACCCGCCCGGCCCTCCACCTCGACGACGGCATTCCACGCACCAGCGAGGCCGGCGACCAGCAAACGTTGCCCCTCTGCCCCCTGGATGCGGACATGGGCGTGGCCCTGGTCAAGGTGCTGAACCAACTCGGCGTTGATCCGATCGTAGTCACGAATGTCGGGTACCGACAACGTGGGGACCGGTGCGCCGCCGGGCTCTCGGCTCATTTCTCTTCGGCGGCCTTCGCCACCTCGTTGTTCTTGACCGGGAACGCGGGTCCACCGGGGACAAGCTTCACGTCCTTGGGCGGGTTCTTTTGAAGGAACGACCGCAAGTTGGCAACGCTCTCCTCCAACCCCTTTTGCAAATCCTTCTGCTTCCCCCGCGGTCCGTTGATCAAATCGACGGAGCTCTTGGCCACCGGCTTGATCAGGTCATCGATCGACTTGAGGAACGGCCTCGCTCCCGCGAGATTCGGATGCTGACCATTGAGCAGACCGGCGTCGCGCACCCCCGGTTGCCCTTCCAGGGCCGGATAGAGTTGATAGAGGAGATTGCCCGCAAAATAGCTCGACATCTTCGGGTTGGAATCGAAGACCTCGTCCACCTTGTCGCCGAGAACCGCCGCGACTTCCGCGACGTAGTAGCCCACCAGTGCGAGATTCAGTTTACTCACACCGCTCGTGCGCATCGTGCCGATCGCCCAGGCGGCCATGGCCCGCACTTCGGGCCGCGCGTTGGGGTCCGCGAGATACTTCATCGCCGCAAAGGCGAATTCGGGCTGCTTGTCCTGCTTCTGTGGCGTGCCGGCTTGTCTGAGCGAACCCAGCGCTTCCAGCGCACGCACCTGCGCCGGCCAGGGAAGGTCGGCGTCCTTGTCGAGCCAGTCGATGAGCGCTTTCGAGGCAACCACGGCCTGGGGCGGCGACAACTCGCGTTTACCCCCCTCAGTCACGTTCGTGATGCCTCGGGCCGCCCACAGCTTGACCCAAACGGACTGGTTCGGATCGTTCAGTTGCTTGACGAACACAGGGATCGCGTCAACACTCCCGGTCTGGCCCAGGACAATAATCGCCTCGATACGTGCGAAGTAATTGTTGTCGAGCACCTTGGGCAGACGCGTGGAATCGAGCAGGACCCTGTTGTACTCCGTCAAGAAGGCTGCCTTGTCTCCACCTTGCTTGGCCCGCTCGAGCGGTTCCCGCAGCGCATCCGCAGCCTTTTTGATCTCGAGCGCCTTGGGCTGCGGTTTGGGCCCGCCGTCCATGAGTGCGGCAATATACGAGGAGTTCGTCAGATCGGCAATGCACGCATCGACGAAGCGCTGAATCGCCGCTCTATCGACACTTTTCTCCCCGGCGACCATAGCCAGCACGTCTCGAAGGCCTCCAGCGACGTTCCCGGACTTCCCCAGGGAGGAGAACTTCTTGCCAAGGATGGCCTCGGCATGGGGATCCTTGAGGATCTCGAAGTTGGCCTCCTTCTTGGGGACCGCTTCGGCCTGGTCCGCGTCACCCGCCTCGGCGGCTTTCGGCCTGTCGTCCTTACCGCCTTCATCGGCCCCGTCGCCTTTCTTCTTGGAGGCGTCGGCCGCAGCGTCGTCGGTCTTGGAAGCCGCCGATTTACGAGCCGTCTGCGCGGGCGCCGTGGAGGTCCACGCCAGAACGGCGACGATCGAAAGCAACACCCACGAGTATCCCCGTGAAGTCCTCGGGGCGAACGCTCTGATCATGTTCGCGAACCTCTGGTTAAGCACCCGGATCGCGCTCCTCGCTGCGGATTGAAGGGCGCGCGAGTAAGCGTGGCACGTCGAGTGATGAACGATTGAATGTCCGCCGGTTAGCCGCCCGGGCGCCCACACTCCGGCCGCCACATGCACGGCTGCGCAGTCGAAAGGGGAGACTCGATGATGCCGTATCCAAGGACCGAGCACACCCTTACTTCGCACACCAGGATACACGAATTTCCGAGAGCCGGACAAATCGCCATCGCGCGAACGTCGGGGTACGTCCATCGAGGTTTTCCTGATCCAAGGTAACCTGCCATTACACCCCTGTCAAGTCGCCGAGAAACGCCCAATTTCCAACAATCGCGGAATATCTCTTTAACAAGTGTGCGATCCAAGGAGCCACAACCAGGGAAGACAGCGAAGATCGAAAAAAGGGTCAACTTCCCGTTAGACGCGCAAGAGCCTGGAAACGTTCTCGCGATCCTCCATGGATGCCCGCATTGCCGTATCGGATGGATGTGCGTGGCGCGGCTTGGGCAGGGTCATTCACTGTTTCAAGATGCCCAGCTTGGTGAAGAGTTCGCCAACCCGTGAGCCATTGCGACGCAGCGCTGCAGCGATGTTCATTGCCCCCGTCACACGCAATAGCCCTATGGCGGCATTGCGCAGCGCCGCCA
>DAIDJG010000583.1 GCA_027451445.1 Singulisphaera sp. | reverse complement strand
CGATTGAGGATGGTAGAAATCCGTCGATGCATCGCGGGGCCTCCTGTGCCAGGGGTGTGGGGAAAATACCCATGGTGTCAGGAGGCCTCGGTTGTCACAAGTCTTGATGCCCCTTCACGTTGTTGTATTAAATGCCATTCGAGCCAGTCCCCCTTTTCCAGCTCCGCTTCACTTCCGGGACGGACTCTCAGAGCACGTCCTGCTTGCCTAGAACCACGCCCACCGCCGTCAGTTGCGCCACAACGAGGACAACCAGGGCCGAGAAGTCCAGGGCCAGGACGTCCCGCTTCTGGATCGTCACGCCCGTTTTCTTCCCGAGGAATCGAATGCGGCCTTCGTCCGTGTCCAGGTCGTCGTCCGGGAAGAGGTTCCACAACGGGCCCAGATAGCCTTGCCGCTCCAACAAGTCCCGATCGATGTTCCTCCCCTCCAGGAGCCCGATATCGAGCGCCTGGTTGGCCCACTTCGAGGCCATCAGGTGCGAGGCGAACCGAGTCGGGGCGTTCATGTCGGGCAGAGCGACAAGCGCGCCGGCCAACACGATTTGCGGCATGAGGACCAGGGGGACGACCGCCATCGCCTTGTCGGCGTTCGAGGCGAGGGCCGAGATGATCAAGCCCAGCGCCACGCCGCACCAGCTCGCAAGGGTGAGGGCCGCGACCTGGATGACGGGGTCTCCCTCGCGGCCCCGGCAGAGCCAGATGATGCCGAGCATCAGGAGACACTGGGCGACACTGATCAGTGCCAGCAGTGGGAACTTGCTCAGGACGTAGCAATCGAGTCGAAGGTTGACCATCCGCTCGCGGCGGTAGATCGACCGCTCCTTGACGATCTGCTGCGCCGCGGTGCTGCAACCGAACCACAGGGCCGCGACGACCAGCAGGAAGAAGATGAGCGGCATTTCGCGGCAAACCAGGGCGATCAGGCCGGCGATCACCAGCGGCTGCGCCGCGAGCAGGACGAGGTTCGGTTTGTCGGAGCGCAGAATGGCCGCGAACCGGCGCGTCAGGACGCTCCACTGTCCCAGGGCCGACGACGCCGGAGCGGCGGCCGTGGGGCGCTTGGGGATTGCGGCGCCGTCGCCGCCTCCCATTGCGGGCGCCAGGAGTTCCCGACCGAGGGCCGACTCGCGGTATTGCTTCTGCCAGTCGGGAGGCGACTTCTCTTCCAGGCGGTCATAAAGGAGCGTGAACTTGGCGATGCCGAAGTACGATTTGGCCTCCAACGGCGGTCCGAAGTAGGCGAGCCGGCCGCCGGGCGCGAGGACGACGACCTTGTCGAACAGGTCGACGTTCTCCATCACGTGCGTCGTGCAGACGACCGTTCGTCCCTGGTCCGCAAGCTGCCGGAACTTCCGCATCAACCGCGACTCCGTGGCAGGGTCGAGGCCCGACGTCGGCTCGTCGAGGAACAAGATGCCCGGCTTGCTCAACAGCTCCACCCCCACGCTCGCCCGCTTGCGCTGGCCGCCGCTCAGCCGGCGGATCAGCACGTCGGCGCGCGGGGTCAGATCGAGCGCGTCGAGGGTCTCCACGACGAGCTTGGCCAGCTCGCCCGCCGTTGCGTCTGGCGGCAGGCGCAGACGTCCGGCATACGTGAGTGCTTGGCGTGAGGTCAACTCCGCATGGATGATGTCGTCCTGCGGCACGTAGCCGATCAGGTGCCGGAGCCGTTCGTATTGCTGGTATAGTGGTTCACCGTTGATCAAGACCCGTCCCGACTTTGCCGGCCGCATGCCGTTGAGGGCGTCGAGCAAGGTCGATTTCCCCGCGCCGCTGGGGCCGAGCAGGCCGACGAACTCGCCCGGTTGGAAGACGAGGCTCACGTCGTCGACCAGCGTGATCGCGCCGGCCTTCTGGGTCAGTCGCGAGGCGAGGACGCCGAGCGAGCTGACCTGAATGACGCGGCGAAGCGTGTCGCCTTCGAACCGGAAGAGGAACGGGCCGAACTGAACGCGGTCCCCGGGCTCGAGCTTGGCGCGGATGATGGCCTTGCCGTTGACGAACGTGCCGGTGCGGCTGCCCGTGTCGCTGAGGAGGTGACCGCCGTCGCGGGCCTCAAGCAGCGCGTGCTTCAGGGAGATCATCGCGTGCGGTAGCACAACGTCGCGATCCGGCGCGCGGCCGAACGTGAGCCGGCGGCCGGTCAAGGGAATGGCGTCGGCGGACGTCCCCTTCACCTTGGGCGCGGACGTGGCGCCGTGAGCGATGAAATCAGGATGATCGACATGGCTTTGAGTGCTCGCGTCGGCCTCGAACCGGACGGCGTAAACGATCGTGGCGCCACCGATGAGCAACTCATCGCCGGGCGATAGTCGGGTCGGCCCCGTCGCGGGCGCGCTGTTGACGAACGTGCCGTACGCGCTGCCCAGGTCTTCGACAGTAACCTCATCACCGTTGCGAACAAACCGTGCATGCCGTCGCGAGACGGTCCGGCTCTCCAGCAGGAACGGGGACGTCGGATCGCGCCCGAGCACCGTCTCCCCTTCCGGAAGGTCGCATCGCGCGGGCGAGGCACCGGCCGTCAGGTGGAGTTCCGGGCGCGCCTTCCGCCGCTGCGACCCATGCACCGCGGCCGCTGTCTCCGAGGTCGAGTCCCACTCATAGCCGCACTCCCGCCGAGGACAGTGGAACGTGTTGCCCGTGGTTTCGCGGTCGAGAAAGCCGTACCGGCATGTCGGACAAACAACCAGCGGCAGTTTCCGATTCATCGCGCACCTCGGGGCCGTTTTGGAGCCATTTCGTATTCTGGTTCACTTGCCTCCGCTAGGAACCAGGGCGACCCGGAAACCCAAGTCGCTGTACCGGAAATCACGGGGGCGCGGCAGGCGGAACGCCGACCGGAGGTCACGGCCGGGGATGCGCCAGCTACCACCGCGCATCACACGACCGGGGGCCGAAGCCGGCCCGAGTGGATCGACACCGCCGGTGAGTGGCTCCACGTGATCGAAAAACGACATCCCGGCCGTGCCGTCGCGACACCACTCCCAGACATTACCATGCATATCATAAATTCCCCACTTATTGGGACGATAGCGGCCCCCGGGCGTCGTCGAATTCACGAATGGCCCTTTGGGAGCCCCGTTGTAGGGGGCGTCCCCGGCAAAGTTCGCATCCACACTGCCCAACCGGTCACCGAACGCCGTGGCCGTCGTCGTCCCCGCTCGGCACGCATATTCCCATTGCGCCTCGGTTGGCAACTGATACTCCCAGCCCGACGGCAGACGGCTCGCCCCACGCTCGCTCTCGGTGAGCCTGCGGCAGAAATCCTCCGCTTGCGTGTGGCTCACGTTATCGATCGGATGGTCCCCGCCCGCCTTGGCTTTCTGAGCTTCGATGGGGGTTCCCATGATGGATAGCCACTGGAATTGCGTCACCTCGAACTGGCCGATCCAGAACCCACGGCTGAGGGTCACCTTCACGGGGCCTTCGTTCCTACCTCGGTCAGGCTCATTCATCGGGCTGCCCATCCGGAACGACCCGGGCGGGCACCAGCGGAGCTTCAGTTTCAAGGCATTGTCGTCGCGTTCGTCACCGGCGCGGCGGCCTTCCGGGGAGGAGACGAGCGCACTTTCAGGACCTGGAGGCGGGCTCACGGCGTTGGCGGCGGAGAGATCCTGAGATTTATTGAGGCCGGGAACCTTGTTCTCATGCGGCGCGTTATGAGCGACAGCGGTTGCCATCGGCGGTTCGGCCGGTGTCGGGATGGACGCGGCCTGGTCCGACTTCGACAGGTCTCGGGCGATGCGGAAGCCCAGAGCGAGGTTCCGGAAATCCTGAAGGCCCGGGGCCCGGTTGGCCGAACGTGCGTCGGCGGGGGCGTGAGTAAAACCCCCGCCGCGATGCACGCGGTTGCGGCCCGACACGGGGCCTGTGGGATCGTCTGTCGGCGACTGGCGGTAGTAGCCGTCATCGTAGGCATCCCAGCACCATTCAAAGACGTTCCCGTGCATGTCGTAAAGCCCGAACGCATTCGCCGGCTTCTCCCCCACGGGATGGGTCCGTCCACCCGAGTTGAGGCCGATCCATGCGAACTCCCCGAGCCGCGACACATCGTCTCCGAACGAATACTCGGTCGTCGTGCCCGCGCGGCAGGCATACTCCCATTCGGCCTCCGTCGGCAGGCGATACCCATTCCCGCCCGCAATCGTCACTGACGGACCGTTGATCCGGTAATACGGGGTGAGGTTCTCGCGGATGCTCAGCGCGTTGCAGAATGCCACGGCGTTAAGCCAGCTCACCCGTTCCACGGGCAGGTCGTCGGCGCCTTGGGGATCGCCCGGATTCTGACCCGTCACGGCCCGATACTGACCCTGCGTCACCTCGTGAACGCCCAGAGAGAACGGCTTACTGATCCGCACCGGGTGGGGAGGCCGGGCCTCGTTCGAGCCCATCGTGAACGTCCCCGGCTCGATGCGGACCAACCTCATGCCGATCGAGTTGGTCAGGCTCTTGCCGCTGATGAGAGGCTGAAAGCCCGCATTGGTGGCCGAGCCATCAGTAGCACCCGCGGTCCCCACGTTCTCGGCGCCTTCGCGTCTCGGCTCATACTCGATGATCAGGGGCTTGTTATTTCCACGGCGAACGACGAACTTGCGGGTCTCAGTCTCGGCCTTGCCCCGGATCACGGTCATTTCGTGTTCGCCCGCACGCAGTATGATCGGCTTTTCCAAATCGCCCAGACGAACCTCGTCCCCATCGACTTTGACGGCGATCTTGGGACCGTCCACGGTGATCTTGATGCGGCCCTTGGAGGTCTCCACGTAAACGACGACGCCGATCAAGAGCGCGTTGAATGCAACGGTGAGGGCGGCGATCAACGGCCAGCGACTCCGAGGTCCCCGCGCTTCACCCTCCGCCTCCGGTTCCGGGACCTGAGGCTCCTCCCGGTTCGCGAGGAACTGGCGCATCAAGGTGTCGCTGCCTTGCGTGCGGGAGGCTCCGTCGCCGG